>JAYTTY010000432.1:0-18953 GCA_043744795.1 Zavarzinella sp.
AGAGGACACAGAGAACACAGAGGAAAACCAGAGCAGAGGAAAGGCATTTATAAGAATGTCTCCTCGGCTCTCGGTCTTTCCTCTGTGTTCTCTGTGTCCTCTGTGGTTCAAACTCTTCTCTTCTCTACTGCCATTTCCCCGCGCCGCCTCAATAATCCCCTTCGTTCTCCGGGTCGGCCACCGCTCGCATATACCGGGCCATGAACATCTGCGTGGCTTGGATCGTCTGCCATTCGGCGTAGCCGATGCGGACTTCGGAGCCGTCGTCGTTGGCCTGGATGTTCTCGGTGGCCAAGGTGAGGCCGCGGTGCAGGAAGTCGAAGATTTCGGCGAGGCGGGCAGATTGCGAGGGGGTCAGCTTTTGCGGCAGCGGCGGCATGTCGCTTTCGGTCTTGGCCCAGTCGTAGGCCGTCCGGTCGGAGATGCCGTTTGTTTGAAGCACGGAATTGAGGTCGAAGCCCATGTCGTCGCCGGGGACGGTGCCGGGGGTCGTCATCCCGTCGGGGACGCTGCCGGCCTTGGCGGTGGGGCGTTCGGTGGCCTTGCGGGCGGCGATTTCTTCGAGCGTGCCGTAGAGGAGCAGGGAGCGGCCGACATTGATCTGGTCCCCGGCCCGCAGGCGGCGGATTTGGATGGGGGAGCCGTTGACGCGGGTGCCGTTGGTGCTTTCGAGGTCAGTCAGGATCACGTCGCCGTCTTCTTGCTGCACCTTGGCGTGGAACCGGCTGATGCGCTCGTCGTTCAGGCGGAGCAGGTTGCCCTCCTCCCGGCCGATGGTGACGGGGATCGGCAGTTCGCGGAAGATTCGGCCCTTGTCCACGCCTTCGATCACCTGAAACGTCAGTGTCTTCATGTCTCGCCCCTGATTGCCAATGCCGCCGACGGGTCGGGACTGGCACTCATGTGCTTATAGCACACGGTCCCACCGTCGGGAAACACCCTACTTGATTATTTGTCGAAGTTCATCAACGCGGGGGGAGTCCCGCCCAAATCCCCGTGACCTGTTCCGCCGTCCCGAACCGCACGCCGGCCAACCCGCGAAACCACGTGAGTTGCCGCTTGGCGAACTGCCGGGTGCGGAGTTGCACCTCCGCGACCGTCTCGGCCAAGGGCCGCCCGCCGGCCAAGTAGTCGGCGATTTCCCGGTAGCCCAACGCCTTCGACGCCTCCCGGCTCCAGCCCCGCGAGTCGGCCGCCAGCCGCCGGACTTCTTCCGGCCACCCGGCCGCGAACATCTCGACGATGCGCCGGTCAATTCGATCATAGAGGATCGGCCGGGGGATATCCAAGGCGAAACAAACATCCGGCGCGAAGGCCGGTTCGCCGTCCCCCCACCAGCCTTGTTGCTGCCACTCGCCCAACGGCTTCCCGGACAGTTCCCACACCTCCAACGCCCGCACCACCCGCCGCACGTCGTTCGCGTGCAACCGGGCGGCGCTGGCGGGATCGACGGCCGCCAGCCTCGTGTGCAAAGCCACATTCCCGGCCGTCGCGGCTTCCTCTTCCAGCCGTTGTCGAACGGCGTCATCGCGCGGCGGGCCGTCGAACAACCCACAGAGGAGGGCTTTCAAGTACAGCGGGGTGCCGCCGACGAACATGGCCCGTTTCCCCCGGCCCTCGATGTCCCGGACGCTTTCGGCGGCCCGGCGCAGCCACCACGCCACGCTCGCGGACTCCCACGGGTCGAGTTCGTCGATCAAATGGTGCGGGACACGGCGACGGTCTTCCGCGGAGGGCTTGGCCGTGCCGATGTCCATGCCGCGGTAGACCGTCATCGAGTCGGCCGAGATGATCTCGGCCCCGATGCGTTCCGCGAGGACAAGGGCCAGCGCGGACTTGCCGGAGGCCGTCGGCCCGGTGAGGATCAGCGAGCGTTGGAACGGGTCGGTCACGGGTCACGGAAATCGTAAATGAAGAACGACCGCGTCTCCCCGACGGGCGTCTGGGTCCGGAAGAATTCTAGCGCCAGCGGCATCGTGGGCGTAATCGTCGGGAAGCCGCCGAGGATCGTCTTCCCGACCGCGACGAGATGGCCGCGGACGTGCTTGGCCGTGTCCTCGGGCGTTTCCAACGGGTAAAAGGCCCCGTACTCCAAGGGCAACAGACGCCCAAATCCCTCGGGCGTTTCCGGGTTCTTCCGGGGAATCAACTTCGGGTCCGACCCGTAATACCACACGCGGGCCGGGGGCAGGCCACGCTGATCCGTCCAGCGGTCCAAGTCGATCAGCCCTTGGCCCCAATCGGAATTCGAGTCGCTCAGGATGAGGTGAACGTTGGCCGGGCCGCCCCATAATTCGTTGACATACCGCAAGCCGTCCGGCCATGTGCGGATGGCGGGAACGACGAGTACCCCACTCAACAATAAAAGAGCCACCCAGCGCGACCGATCCTTTTTCAAAAACCCCGAAAGCCCCACCGCGGCGGCGGTGGGGGCGGCTTCCTGTGGGTCGAGACTCCCCCCACCGCCGCCGCGGTGGGGCTTTGCAGGCTTTGTGCGAAAGGGGTGAGTTCTCGATGCCATCACGCGCGAAAGGGCGACGGCCAACAGGATCAAGAAGAAGGCCATGAACGGGAAGATGAGCCGGATGCCGATCTGGACGCGGACGGTCAGCGTGAACAGAAACAGGATGACGACGACCACGGCAAGCGGCGTGGCGAACGCCCGCGGGCGGGTCAGCAACAACAGGAACAACCCCAGTACGGGGAGCGAAAACTTGATGACCAAGGCCACTGGGAAGTAGTACCACACGGACCGAACGTACCAATGGCCGAGCAGGAACACGCCGTCGTGCCCGCGCATATTGTGCTTGATCTGGTACACCAGCCCCTGCCCGGCGTTGGGGAAGATGCGCATGTGGTCAGCGGCCCAGCGCGCCCGCGGCCCCCACGCTTGGTCTCGCACGCCGTCAGCCCATTTCACGAACGAGGGGAGCCGGTCCCAGTCGCACCCGCAGTAGCCCCAAAGAACGACGGTGCCGACCACGAACATCTTCCAGAAGTCACCCCACAGCGGCCGAACTTCCCGCCAGGCGTGTCGGACGCGGCCGACGCCCGGCGGGGGGCTCCAGATTCGCTTGGCCCACCAATTCGGCAATGCCAAAGCGAACATCACGATGGGGACGAACGTGAGCGCCGACGCCTTGGCGGCTACTGCCACGCCATAGAGGACACCGGGGAGGAACCACCGCCGAAACCGCCCGCCCGTTCGGCCTACTTGGTAATGAAACGTGAACACCAGCATCAGGGCCGTGATGGCGATGTCCGTCGTCGCCAGGCAAGCGTGCCCGAGCAGACTCGGTTCCGTCGCCAGAAATGCGACGGCCAACCGCCCGGCCCACGGGCCGCCAAAGAGATTGGCCACACGAAAGCCGTAGGCGAGCAGCAGCCACCAGAAGAAAAGATTCGTCGCCCGGCCGACGGCCAGCAATCGGTGAAATTCGGCTTCTTCATCAAACGGTTCGCCGCGGACTTGTTCCCACAGGTACACCGGCAGGTATTGCACGTCCATCGCGAGGGGCATCGTCCCGGCCCGCATGAGGTCGAAGTTGCTCCCGGTTCGCCACGACTTGAGACTTGAGCGCAGGTAGAACGGCTCGTCAAACGTCGCGGACAAGTCGCGGGCCGCGGAGAGGATCCAACCGGTCGAGAGTGACGCCCAGAGGAGGAGCCAGAGGAGGTCGTGGAGTCGCTTCACAAACCCGCCTCCATCGCGAAACGTTCAACTGAGGAAAAGCGCGGGATTTAGTGAGCCGAGCGGCGTAAGCCGCCGGGTGATGCGCTCAAGCCCCCACCCGGCGGCTTACGCCGCTCGGCTCACCAAGTCACGCCTGACGTGGACGGCGTCGCTCCCCGGGAGTAGAGATGAATACCTCCCCCATCGCCCAATGACCAGACCCGGAAACCCCATGGCCGACCCGCACGAAGTAATCCGCGACGACTTCCCGCGCGGCCAGTTCCGGGCGGCCCTGTTCGACTTCGATGGCACGCTCTCGCTGTTCCGCGAAGGCTGGCCGCGGTTGATGACGGGCATGATGGTCGAATTCCTGCGCGAGGCGGGCAGCGCCGAGCCGGACGGCCCGCTGGCGGCGCGGGTCGAAGACTTCATCATGGAACTCAACGGCCGGCCGGCGATTTTCCAGATGATGCGCCTAGCCGAGGAGATCGCCGCGTTGGGCCGGACGCCGCTGCCGGCCGAGAGTTACCTGCGCGAGTACGACCGCCGATTGTTGGCAATGACCGCCGACCGCACGGCCGAGGTCAAGCGCGTGCCGGCGACGACCGCGACGTGGGCCGTGCCGGGGACACATGCGTTTCTGAAAGAGTTGACGCGCCGCGGGCTGAAACTCTACCTCGCCAGTGGCACGGAACGGCACTACATGGAACCGGAAGCCAAGTTGCTGCGCGTCGATCACTTTTTCGAGGAAATCCACGCCCCGACGGCCGGGGACCGTACCTTCTCCAAGCGGGCCGTCATTGACCGTATTCTGGCGACGCACGCGCTGCGGGGCGACCAGTTAGTCGGCTTCGGGGACGGCGTGATCGAGACGGGCGAAACTCGCAAGGTCGGCGGGGTGGCCGTTGCCGTCGCCAGCGACGAAGGGGGCAACGGCACGATCAACGGCTGGAAGCGCGACCGCCTCGCCGCCGCCGGGGCCGACTGGGTGATCCCCGACTACTCGCACCACGCGGCGTGGCTGGTCGCCTTGCTGGGCCGGTGACGATTTCCCCAACTTCGCTGTTGCCCGCCGCCGGCCCGCGGGCCACAATACGCACTTCCCGCCCGTGAACACCTCTCCCGAGGAATCCGCATGTTTCGGCCGCTCCTGCCCTGTTGCCTCGTCGCCGCCCTCGCCGCCGTCGCGGCCGCCCAAGCCCCGCCGGTCGAAGTGAAGGCGCACACCGCCCTCGTCCACCACGTCGCCTTCAGCGCGGACGGCAAGTTCTTCGCCACGGCCGGGTTCGACAAGACGGCCAAAATCTTCGAGTACAACAACGGCCAGCCGAAGGAAGCCAAGACGATCACCGGGCACACTGACCCGGTGTACTGCGTCGCCTTCACCCCGGACGGCAAGCAACTGGCCACGTCGAGCCTCGACAAGACCGTGAAGCTCTGGAACATCGCGGACGCCAAGATGGTCGTCGAGTTCAAAGGGCACACGGACATCGTGGACACCATCGCCTTCAGCCCGGACGGCAAGACGCTCGCCACCGGGTCCGGGACGCTGGACAAGTCGGTGCGGCTGTGGACCGTCGCGGACGGCAAGGAAGTGAAGAACCTCGGCGTCCACGCCGGGTCCGTGTACAGCTTGGCCTTCACGCCGGACGGCAAGACACTGTTCTCGTCGGGGGCCGACAACCTCATTAAAGTGTGGGACGTGCCCGGCCTGAAATTAGTGAAGGACTTGAAGGGCCACGAACTCGGCGTGACCGGGATCACGCTGGCCGGCGACCCGAACACGCTGGTGTCGATCAGCCAGGACCGGACGATCCGCGTGTGGGACGTGGCCGGCGGCAAGGAAGCGAAGAAGTTCGGCCCGACCCCGGACGACCTGTACGGCGTCGCGTGGTCGAAGGACACCAAGACCATCGTGACGGCGGGCTACGCCGGGAACCTGAGCGTGTGGGACTTGGTGAGCATGAAACCGACGTTCGCGTCGCGGGTCAAGAACCCGACGTACTGCGTGGCGTTCGCCCCGGACGGAAAGACCATCCTCGCCGGGCACGAGAACGGGAACGTGACGATCACTAAGCGGTAAACGCTGAAAGCCCGTGGACGGCCGTCCACGGGCTTTTCTGAAATGGATTAGCGAACGGGTTGGATGTCGCCAATCCGGAATGGGGGATACCCCGTCGTCTCTGCCCCGACGGGCGGGGCCATCAAATGCCCTTCGACGTACACATAATCCCCGTTGTGGAAGCCCGCGAGGCGGGGGTCGTCGATCAGGCGGACTTTGCCGCCCCACGGGTCGTCGGCGGCGTAGTCGGCATACCGCAGCGTCCAGAACCCGCCTTTTTGGTGCCGGTCCAGCGCCCCCGCCACCCACTTGTAATCGGCGCCGTGCCCGAAGCGTTCGCCCGCCTTCAGCTTCATCGGTTGAAGCTCGGGCGACGTGTCCTTCGGCGCCGACACGACCTCCGTGACCGTGGCCGGCTGAAAAGTCCGCACCGGGGCGGCCACGAACGGGTCCGGCGTCGTCGCGGCGGGCAGCCCGGTCAGCGTGGGGCCGGTCGGCGACACTGGTTCCGGGTCGGCTTTTTTCGTCAACGGGACCACGAAGGCCGGGACATCCGCGGCCGGCCGGCTCATCGGCTTCGCTTCGGGAATCTTGGCGTAATCCGGCGGGGGCAGTTCGCCGACCGGCGCGGTGACGGCGGGCGATTCGGGAACGGGCTGGGCGACGGGCGCCGTGTATTGTCGCGGCACCGGGCCGGCGATCATGCCGACGGGCATGGACATGGTGTCGGAGCCGTACATTTCCGTCGTCAGTGGCGCGCCACTCATCCCGATTGAAGAATGGACAACAGGGGCGTCCGCGACCGTGTCGTGATGGTGGCAGTGTTTGCACCCCGCCAGCAGGGCGAGGCCGCCCGCCGCCAGTAGTCCGGGGGTCCGTAGTCGGAACATGTCGGTGTCCGCCAAGGCGGCCGTAAAATACCTATTGAGTCTACATCGGCCGTGACGACGGCCGGAGTTTAGCCAATCTTGGGGATTTGGGCCGGCAGGTGTTCCCGCAGAACACCGCCGTGAGGCGGACCCGTTGGAGTCCCGTGGTCTTGGGCGAACGACCGGGGTACTTGGGCGTAGACTTGTTTTCGTTGGAGTCCCGGCTTCAGCCGGTCTTCGAGGCTTCCTGCCACAAATGTCGGGCACCCGAGTCGTTCTGTCTTCCGCCGAAGACCGGCTGAAGCCGGGACTCCAACGAAAGCCAAAACTGTCGCTGACCCAGTGGCCCCGGCCGTTCGCCTAAGACCGCGGGACTCCAACGGAACCGCCTGACGGCGGGGGAAAAGAGAAGGTTTTTCGGGGTCAGCCGATCGGCCCCATGAACTCTTCGCGGATGCGCTCGATGGCCTCCCACGCCTCGCTCACGATGTGCGGGTTGTCCGTCTCCGTCAGTTGGTCGAGTTCCGGCCACATCCAGGACAGGCCTTCGGTCTTGCAAAGCTGAATGGCGTCCTGCACTTGGTGCAGGTTCTCGCGGTTGAGCATCTCCCGCAGGGTTTGCAGGGCGGCGCACTCGCCGAGGCGGGCGGCGGCGGCCAAGGCGGCCCGGCGCACGGCCGGCTGCGGGTCTTGCTTGCCGGCCCGAATCGCCCCGAGCACTTCGGCCCGGCGCACCGGCTCCCACCAGCCCATGCTCCGCATCGCGCTCAGGCGCCACGCGGCGTCCGCGTGGGCAACGCAGGCCAGCAGAACCTTTTCCGCTTCCTCGCCGGGGTGGCCCCGCAAGGCGGCCAAGCCGGCTTCCACATCGACGGGCGTGCAGTCCGCTTGGCCGACGCCGAGCCGGCGCAGCCACTTCGGGCTTCGGCCGCCGTGCGTCGCGTGGCTGACCATGCCGCACAGCAGGCTGGCGGCCATCGCCGACCGCGACCAGCGCAGGCAGGCGACCGCCTCGGCCCGGTACGGGAAGTCCGGCTCGCCGAGCAGCGTCAGCACGCCCTCGTCGGAGTCGATGTGCAGTTCGTTGATCGTCTGGAGAATCTCGCGGATCGCCCGGCCGTTCGCGGTCGGCAGCATCCGCACCAAGTCCGTCCCCAAGTCGTGCAGGTACTCCCGCATCACCGGCTCGGCGTCCCGCATGAAGGCGTTCTGCCAGCGCACGGTTTGCCGCCGCACCGGGTCTTCCCGGAAGGCCGGGGACGTGTGGTACGTCTGCCGGCAGTGCCGCATGGCCTCGATGAACACCAAGGCCAGCCGGGGATTCGTCGCGTTCGGGCAGTTCTCCGCCAACCGGCGGACGGCGTCCCCGAAGGCGGCCTCGGCGTACACGCCCACCGGAATGCGGTTGAGGCGAATGCCCTCCATGACCACCCGCAAGGCCCGCAGGCCGGCTTGGCCCTCCCGGCTGAGTGGGTCGTGCAGGAATTCCGCGAAGGCCGGGAAGGTGACGACTTCGACGGCGAAGCCTTCGCCCGTCGGCAGGTCCAGCGCCTCGTCCACGCGGCGGAGCAGGGCGGGGATGGCTTCCGGCATGTTCAGGGTGCGAACGCCCTCGGCCAAGTCCATCCAGTAGCGGACTTGTTCGAGTGGGCTGTCCGACACGCGGCGGTGGAGTTGCCCCTCGAAGTACGTCAGGGCGCCGCCGAAATCGACGTGGCTGCGGCGGCGGATCTCGTCCATGCAGCGGTGGCCGGGGCGGACGCGGGCGGGGTGCGAAGAGTTCAAGGCGGTCGCTCCTGGGACGGAAGCGTGGGCCGCTTCCCGCGCGGGGGTCCGGTCAGTCCGGAGGAAATGGGGGGCCGGGGTCCGAAACCCGGCGTCGGCGGCCAAGGCCCGCCGGCGTCGCCCCGCCCGGCGGCGGGAACTCACATACAAGGCCGAGACGGCGGCCGTCAAGATCAAGGCGGCGGCGAGCATCCCGTCTCCCCGACGGCCCCCTCATTCCTTGAGGTGGCCGTCGCCAAAGACGACGTACTTGTACGTCGTCAGTTCCTGTAAGCCACACGGGCCGCGGGCGTGGAATTTGTCGGTGCTGATCCCGATCTCCGCCCCCAGCCCCAACTCGAACCCGTCGTTGAATCGCGTGCTGGCGTTCACCACCACGGCCGCCGAATCGACTTCACTCACGAATTTCCGGGCGGCCTTCAGGTCGCCCGTGACAATCGCGTCCGTGTGTTTCGACCCGTAGCGGCGGATGTGGGCAATCGCCGACTCAATGTTGGGCACGACTTTCATCGACAGGATCAAATCGGAGTATTCAGCCGCGTAATCCGCTTCCGTGGCCAAAGGCGCGGAAGACAGGTAACTTCTGGTGATTTCGCAACCCCGGACCTCCACCCCCTGTTCTTTGAGCGCTTGCCCAACCCGCGGGATGAACCCATCCGCCGCCGCTTGGTGGACGAGCAGGCTCTCCATCGCGTTGCACACCCCCGGCCGCTGACACTTCGCGTTGACGACGATTCTCTCGGCCATCGCCAAGTCCGCCGCGGCGTCCACGTAAACGTGGCAATTCCCCATGTAATGCTTCAAGACGGGCATGGTCGCCTCCGCGGCGACGCGCCGGATCAGGCCCTCGCCGCCGCGCGGGATGGCCAGGTCGATGAACTCGTTGAGCTTCAGCAGAATTCCCACCGCGTCCCGGTCGAGCGTGGAAACAAGTTGCACGGCGTGCGGCGGAAGCCCGCCGCTTGCCAACTCGTCCGCGAGAATGCGGTGCAGCAGCGTGTTGGAGTGGAACGCCTCCTTGCCGCCGCGGAGGATGATGGCGTTGCCGGACTTCACCGCCAAGGCCGCCGCGTCCACGGTGACGTTCGGCCGGGACTCGTACAGGAAGAAGATCACGCCGAGCGGTACGCTCACCTTGTGGACATGCAGCCCGTTGGGCCGGATACTGCCGTCCCACGTCCGCCCGACCGGGTCCGGCAACGCGGCGACTTGGCGCATCCCCTCGGCCGCCGCGCTGATGCGCGGCGGCGTTAGTTTCAGCCGGTCCCGCATGGCGGGGGACAGGTCGGCCGCCCCGGCGAGGTCGCGGGCGTTGGCCGCCACGATCTCGTCGGCCCGGCGTTCCAAGGCGTCGGCCCCGCGTTTCAACCAGGCGTCTTTCGCCGCCCGCGTCACGGTGGCGAGGGCTTCGGAAGCGGTGCGGGCTTGTTCGGCGAGGGTGCGGCAAAGCGATTGAAGCGAAGCGTCGGCCACGAGGTGATTCCCCAGAGAGTCCCAAACGGTTATTCTACCGGCGCGGCCACGGCGGCGAGTGTCTTCATCGCGTCCACGGTCGGCCCAACGTCATGGACGCGCAAAATCTGGGCCGTGTTCAGGACGGCGGCGTGGCACGCGACGGCCAGCGAGCCATACACCCGCTCTTCAGTGGGCTTGCCCGTGATGTCGCCGATGAACCGCTTGCGGGAAACGCCCAAGAGGACGGGACAGCCCAAGCCGGAAAAAGCCCCCAGTTCGCGGATGAGGCGCAGGTTGTGGGCGGCGGTCTTGCCGAAGCCGATCCCCGGGTCGATGGCGAGGCGGGAGCGGTCCAGCCCGGCTTCTTCGAGATGATGCAGCCGATCAGCGAGATACGCCTTCACCTCAGTGACCACGTTGCCGTAGGCCGGTGAAAGCTGCATCGTTCGCGGCGTCCCGAGCATGTGCATAATGACGAGGCCGGCCCCATATTCCCGGACGGTGTCGGCCATCGCCGGATCGAGGGTGGCTGCCGAGATGTCGTTGACGATGGCGGCCCCGGCGTCCAAGCAGGCGCGGGCGACGGACGATTTCACGGTGTCCACGGAAATCACGACGCCGGGCCGGGCCAACCGCCGCACCACCGGCAGCACGCGGGCCAGTTCGTCCTCGGCGGAAACGGGCAAGGCGCCCGGCCGGGACGATTCCCCGCCGATGTCGAGAATGTCGGCCCCCTCGGCCATTAACCGTTCCGCGTGGGCGACGGCGCGGTCGGCGGCGTTGAACTGGCCGCCGTCCGAAAAGCTGTCCGGCGTGACGTTGACGATGCCCATGACGAGCGGGCGGCCCGTCATGGGCAGCGAGAAGTCCCGGCAGTTCCAGACACGCATGACATCGCCCGCGGGCTTTACATGAGCCGATGATCAATCGAACAGCAAAGAGGCCGGGCGGAGCATTGTCGTTTTTCGCTCCGCGAAAAGTCGCGCGTCACCCGCGCGATGGCCGGCGCATTTCCGTAACGCTTCCCGCCGGGCGGAAGCGAATCTTTTCGCGGAGCGAAAAGCGACGATGGGCCGCCGACCCGCGGCAGCCCACCCATTTCGGATGTGGTAATTGTACCGGAGCTCACCACGGCCGTTCCATCGCGGAGATGATTTTGACGGCGACCCCTTTGATGGCCATGTCCAAGCCGGTCGTGCTGGATTCGCCCAACTCGGGGACGACGCGACCGCTGTCCGAGATGTAGACCGGCCGGGGGCGATGCGGGTTGTCCGGCGGCGGCGGGTTGAGGGGGTCGAACGTGTCGGCGGCGGCGTCGAAGGCTGACTTCTTCGGCTGCGGGTTGGTGAGGATTTTCCCCTCGCGGCCCGGCCGCAGGTCGTGCCAGACGATTTCCACGCCCAAGGCGAGTTCGATGTCGCGCCCTTCGTTGAACGGCGTCCGGTTCTGGATAGTTTTGCGCAAGGAGACGATGGTCCCCTGCAACTCGGTGTCGGCCCCCTCCGGGTCGCTGACGACTTTGAACGGCGTCTTCGCCTCCAGTTGCTTTTGTACTTCGCGGGTGAGCTTGAACTCCATGTCGCGGTACGGGGTCGTCTCGAAGACGGCCGACTTGAAGATCGGCACGTACACCGTGCGGATTTCCGGGTCGTAGTTCGGCTCGGAGCTGTACCCGAGGAAGCAGAAGTTGCCGCCGGACTTGCACCCGAGGGCCAGCCCGGCGCCGAGGCCGAGCAGGCCGCGCAGGGCCTGCCGGCGGGTCATCGCGAACGCGGGAGTGGTCGGCCGTGCCATGCGTCTTCTCGGGGGCGTTACTGCCGGGGGCGGATGTCTTGCGGGATGTTGGCCTGCCCGGCGGGGACCACCGCGGCGGGCCGGGTCGTCGGGAGTTCCTTCAGGTCCGGCGTCTCGGCGGCGGCCTTCACGACCGGCTGCTGGTGGCCGAGGACGTACTTCTTCCAAACCCATTTCGACGACGTGCCGGCCGACGGGTCCGTCAACTCGTCAGATTCGACTTTCAATTCGCGCTGCCGGACGGCGGCCGTCTCGGCGAACGTCCCGATGCCGGGGTACCGGCGGATCACCAGTTCGTAGTAGAACCACGCGGAGCCGGGGTGGCCGGTGCGGCGGTAAAACTCGGCGGTCTCGAAGTCCTTCTCGGCCTGCTGATACCGCACGGCGACGGCCTGCTGGTCCAGCAACTTGCTGTTCTCGTTCGCCAGCTTCGGGCTGGTGGCCTTCGCCATGTTAATCAGCCGCATGGCCTCGGCGGTGTCCCGGCCGTCGTACAGCGGGCCGCCGGTGCTGTTGTTCTTGGTGACGATGGCCAGTTGCAGGGCCTCGTCCCGCAGCGGGCTTTTGTCGTTCGTCTCGACCAACTGCTGGAAGTACCGGGACGCTTCGCGGTAGTTGCCGCGGAGGTAATTCACTTGGCCGAGGGTGAACAGGGCCTTGTCGGCGAACGGGCCGGAGTTGTCGTTGAAGTACACCCGGTCCAGCGTCTGCAAGGCGCGGCCCTCGGCGTCCATCGTCGGCAGCTTGCGGTCGAAGTTCACCGGGATGACGTGCTCGGTCCAGCTCTTTTTCGGCTTCGGGGCGTCCGGCTTGGCGGCGGCCAGGAGTTCGTCCCGGGCCGGCTGCAGCCACTCCATGGCGATGGCGTACATCTGCCCCACGGCTTGGCCGCGATACACGCCGGACGGGAAGTCCAACAGGAGTTTGTGGTAGGCGTCCACGGCCTTCGGGTAGTAGCCCTGCTTGCGCAGCGCCTCGGCGTGGTAAAACCGGGCGCGCTCGGCGACCTCCGGCCGCTGCTTGGTGTCGTCCGCGATGTCGGAGAAGAGCTTCTCGGCCTTCTCGTACTGCTCCTCGCGGAAGAGGCCGTCGGCGGCGGCCATCGCCGGGGAGGCGGCGGCGGTGTCGTCACCTTCCTTGTACCCGACTTGCTTCACGTCCGAGGCCGGGGACTTGCCGAAGACGCGGGGCATCTCGAACGACGACGACCCGCCCGTGCCCCGGCACCCGGCCGAGAGGAGCGCCGCCCCGCCCAGCGCCAGCCCGAATGTCGCGCGACCCAAACGCATGGCGTCTCCCCCGTGCCGTGCCTACCCACCCGCGATGAAGTTCAGCATCCGGGGCCGGCGCCCCAAGACCGAACTGATGTAGAACCCCATCACGTCTCGAACGTCCCGGCCGGCGGCCGGGAGTTCGCCCATCACCAACTCGTTCAGGCACACCAGCCCGTCCATGGAGACGGGCCGGCGGTCGCTGAATCCCGTTTCGCAGGCCCCGCACACCACCCCGCCCGCGGTCGGGCTTAAGGCGATGTACCCCGCCGTCAGGCGGTCCGTGCCGCAGTGGGCGCAGCGGTCCAAAATCGGCTTCAGGCCGAGTTCGGCCAGCCACGCCAGTTCGTACGCGGTCGCCAGGGCGGCCGCGTCCCCCCCGGCCGACAGCTTCCGCAGCGTGTCGAGCGAGGCGTCGTACAGCGCCGGGTGCGGGTCGTAATCCTGCGTCCCCTCGCCGAGCAACTCGGCGACGTAGTACCCGGCGTACAACGCTTGCAAGTTCCCCCGCAGGCCCGCGAACCGTTCTTCCACCCGCGCTTCGGTCAGCAGGTCCAACCCGCCGGACGACTTGCGGAGCAGGACGATACCGCAGACGGTGAGGAGGTCAAGGGCAACCTCGAAGTTCGATTTGAGCCGCCGCCCCCCTTTCGCCAAGACGTGCACCTTGCCGAGTTCGCGCGTCCAGATGGTGGCGATGCGGCTGGTCTCGCTCCAGTCCGTCGTCTTCACCACGATCCCGGTGGCCTTCTCGGCGGGCATCGGCGAAATCCTGTAAAATGGGGCGACCCAGAGATTCTAACGGATCGGGCGTATGCATCGGTGCGGGCGCTGTCACCGGATGAACCCGCGCGGGGCCGCGTATTGCTACTTCGACGGCACGGCCCTCGCCGCGTCGGCCTCGTCGTTCTCCCAAGATTGGACCTTCAACGGCCGCCGGCCGTGCCGGACCGTGGACGACTTGGCGCGCGGCTGCCTGGCCGAGTGGGCCGAGGCCAAGAACGCCCTGGTGCGGCACGACTTTCAGCGGTTCTTCGCCCGCATTCACCGCGACGACTTGGCGGCTTTGGTCCCGCCTCCCGAACCGGACACCGACGCGGCCTTGCAACTCTTCCTCGAACGCCTCCCTTCTCAAGTCCCCGTAAAGCCCGCCCTCGACGTGGCCCCGCGCCGCCTGCACTTCGCCAACCTGCACAAGGGGCCGCCGCGGACGGTCATTGTTCAAGTCATCAACCGCGGGGCGGGGTTGCTCACCGGCGAACTGAGCGTGATGGACGACGTGCGCTGGCTGAAATTGGGAACCAACCGCTTGCGGGCGCGGCCCGAGCAGGCCGTCGAACTGACCATTGACCCCAAGGCCCTGCCGGGGGCCGGGAGTTTCTTCGCCAAGCTGAAAGTGCAGAGCAACGGCGGCACGGTGGAAGTCCCGGTGCAGGCCGACATGACGCTCTCGGGCGTGCCATTCCACGGCTTCGCCGTCAGCGACCCGTTCGACTTGGCCAAGGTGATGCTGGCGAATCCGAAGAAGGCGGCCAAGTGGATGCAAGACGGCGACGTGGCCGACCTGTTCCGCCAAGAAGGGTGGGAGTTTCCGGTCCGCGGCCCGCTGGCCCCGTCGCTCGGGGCGGTCCAGCAATACTTCGAGGCGTATAAACTCTCTTCTGTCCCGGCCGTGACCGCCGGGCAGGCGCTCGTCGATTGCACCTGTGAGTTCCCGGAGCGGATCACCCGCGGCGTGACGCTCACGACGCCGGCGAAAAAGTGGATTTACGCGACGGCCGAGAGTGACGCCATGTGGCTGAAGCCCGTCGAGCCGATCGTGGCCGGCGGCCGAACGGTCGAGGTGTTGTTCGAGGTCGATTCCGGGCTGTTGCAAGCCGGGCGGTCATACGAGGGCGTGTTACGGCTTACCGTGAACGGCGGCGCGGAGCTTCAAATCGTGGTCCGCGTCGATGTCCGCAAGCCGTTCCAGCCGTGGACGCGAAAGTTGTTTCGACCGTTTACGGGGTGAGGGGAGGCGTTCCGGTGATTGCCGTCCATGCCATGATTCTCGACGGGCGGTTCCTCGCGTGGGGCGAGGCCGAGCGGCCCGAACCATCCGCTTCGGCCAAATCGCGCCCGCGCTCCGCGCGTCACCCGTTCGCCGCTTCCATGGCGGAACTGACCGAAGCCTTGGCGGTGGCGAAATCAACGGCCAACGGCCCGGCCACGATGGCCATCTGGCTGCCGACCAGCCAAGGGCGGCCCGTCGCGTCGCACCCGCTGATCGGGGCCGTGCCCGACGACGGGGAGGCGGTCCAAATCGCGGGATGGAAAGTCCCCGTGTTGCCGTTGGCGCCGGCGAAGGCGGTGGAGTTGCTTTTGACGGCCGTGGATCAGCCGCTGTTGGCGCCGGGGGTGTTGGTCGGCCCCGCGCTTCGCTATTGGGCGGTGGCGTTGCGCTTCGCGGCCGGGCTGGTGGCCCGCGAACAATTCTTGCCGGGCGTGGCCCGCTCGGGCGACGGCTTGCGCGCCGCGTGGTCGCCGCACCTGGGCGGGCCGGACCGCGCCCGCTTCCGCGAGTTGGCCGCCGCCATGCCGGCCGTGTGCCGGGCCGCGACCGTTACGCCCGACGCTGAACCCGTAACGCCGGCCGCGGACGTGCTTTTCGAATTCCTGACCTTCGCCGTCGATCACCTCGTCCGGGCGGGACAGCCGCCGGAAGTCGCGTCCACGCGGTTCGACAGCATCCACGACCGCTGGCTGCACGCCTTGCGGGCGGCCGACGGCCTGTTGGTTTTCACGGCGGCCGAGACCGAAGACCTCACGCGGTCGTTGCACGATTGGCGCCGCCCGTTGACGGTCACGACCGGGGCCGGATTCCGCCTGTGCTTCCGCTTGGAAGAGCCGGCCGAGCCGACGGCCCGGTGGACGGTGCGCTACCTGTTGCAAGCGGAACACGACCCGAGTCTGTTGATCCCCGTGGCCGATGCGTGGAAGCCGAAGCCGGGCGGGGCCGTGAAACTGCCGTCCCGCGAATTCCTGCTGACGACCCTCGGCCAAGCGGCGAAACTGTCGCCGGACGTGGACGCCAGCTTGGCGACGGCCGCCCCCGGCGACTTCACCGGGGACGCGGGGGCGGCCAACCGCTTCCTCACGGAGTCGGCCCCGCTGCTCGAACAGGCCGGCTTCGGCGTGCTGCTCCCCGCGTGGTGGACCCGCACCGGGGGGAAGCAACTGCACCTGACGGCCACCGCGAAAGGGGGCAAGAAGTTTTCGGCCGGCGGCGGCATGTCCCTCGACGAGTTGGTGATGTTCGATTGGAAAGTGGCCATCGGCGACGCGGAATTGACGCTCGCCGAACTGGAAGCCCTCGCGGCGTTGAAGTCGCCGCTGGTCAACGTCCGCGGCCGGTGGGTGCAGGTCAACGCGGAGGACATCAAAAACGCCCTCGACTTCTGGAAGAAGAACGCCAAGGCCGCCGTGACCGTGCGGGACGCCCTGAAAATGTCCCTCGGGGCGGCCGACGGGCCGAACGGACTGCCGGTGAAGTCCGTCAAGGCGGGCGGCAAGTTGGGCGAGTTCCTCAAACAACTCCGCGGCGACGGGACGCTGACCGAGTTGCCCGCCCCGGCCACGTTCGCCGGCACGCTGCGGCCGTACCAACTCCGCGGGCATTCGTGGCTCACGTTCCTGCGGCGGTGCGGCTTGGGGGCCTGCCTCGCGGACGACATGGGCTTGGGCAAGTCGGCCCAAATGCTCGCGGCCATCCAGACCGCCCGCGACGACGGCGAGACTCGGCCCGTCTTGCTCGTCTGCCCCACGTCCGTCGTCGGGCACTGGAGAAAAGAAGCCGCGCGCTTCACGCCGGGACTGAGCGTGATGGTTCACCACGGGTTGAAGCGCACCAAGGGGGAGGCGTTCGCGGAACGAGTCAACGACTTCGCCGTGGTGGTCACCAGTTACCAACTCCTTTTGCGGGACGCGACGGCGTTCCAAGCCGTCCAATGGGCGGGGGCCGTGTTGGACGAGGCCCAGAACATCAAGAACCCGGACGCCAAGACCGCCCACGCCGCGCGCGGGCTGACGGCCGGCTTCCGCGTCGCCCTCACCGGCACGCCGGTGGAGAACCACGTCGGCGACTTGTGGTCCGTCAGCCAATTCCTGAACCCCGGCTTCCTCGGCGGGCGCGAGGCGTTCCGCCGGGAGTTCCTCCTGCCGATCCAGATGCGCAACGACGAGGCGGCCGCCGAACGGCTCAAGCGACTCACCGGGCCGTTCCTCCTGCGACGGCTCAAGACGGACAAGACCATCATCGCCGACTTGCCGGAGAAGCTGGAGGCGAACGTCTACTGCACCCTTACGAAGGAACAGGCCACGCTGTACGCGGCCGTCGTCAAGGAAATGGAAAAGGCGCTAACGGGGGAGGGGGACGACGGCATTCGCCGCAAGGGGGTGATCCTCGCGACGCTCTCCAAGTTGAAGCAGGTGTGCAACCACCCGGCCCAGTTCCTCGGGGACAACTCGCCAATCCCTGACCGCTCCGGCAAACTGGCCCGCCTGACGGAGATGCTGGAAGAAGTCTTGGACAGCGGGGACCGAGCCTTAGTGTTCACACAGTTCACGCAGATGGGGGACATCCTCAAAAAGCATTTGCAGGAAACGTTCGGGCGGGAGGTGATGTTCCTGCACGGCGGCGTGCCGCAACCGCACCGCGAGAAGATGGTGGCCCGCTTTCAGCAGACCGCCGACCCGGACGCGCCGCGAATCTTCTTAATCTCGCTCAAGGCCGGGGGCACGGGCCTGACGCTGACGGCCGCCAATCACGTCTTCCACTACGACCGCTGGTGGAACCCGGCCGTGGAGAATCAGGCGACGGACCGGGCGTACCGCATCGGCCAGACGAAAAACGTGCAGGTCCACAAGTTCGTGTGCGCCGGCACGCTGGAAGAGAAGATCGACGAGATGATCGAGCGGAAGAAGGCCGTCGCCGGCCGCGTGGTGGGCACCGGCGAGGGCTGGCTGACCGAAATGAGCAACAAGCAACTCAAGGACTTGGTGGCGCTCCGGGAAGACGCCGTGGGGGAATGACCATGTGGTGGCGCTACGACGACCGGCCGCGGAAGAAGATCGTCCCCAAGGGGGGCATCAAGGCCCAGTCCAAGCGGGGCGACTTCGGCGAGAACTGGTGGGCCAAGAAGTGGGTGGCCGTCATCGAGGGCTTCCACGTCGGCGGCCGCTTGCAGCGCGGCCGGTCCTACGCGCGCGGCGGGCAGGTGCTGTCCATCGACGTGGCGGCCGGCAAGGTGTCGGCCAAGGTGCAGGGGTCGATGCCGAAGCCGTACGCCGTCACGATCGCGGTGACGAAACTCACCGACGCCGAGTGGAAGCGGGTGACGGCCGCGCTCGCCGCCAAGGCGGCGTTCGCCGCGAAACTGCTGGCCGGGGAACTGCCGGTCGAAGTGGGGCAACTCTTCGCGGACAACAAGCTGTCCCTGTTCCCGGCGGCCGCCGACGACTTGGAAACCCGTTGCTCCTGCCCGGACTACGAGAACCCGTGCAAGCACATCGCCGCCGTGTATTACCTGCTGGCCGAGACCTTCGACCGCGACCCGTTCCTGCTGTTCCGCCTGCGCGGCTTGGACCGCGACGCCCTCTTCGCCCAACTGAACGCCGCCGAACCCGCCGACGAACAAGCGCCCGCGGAGAAACCCACGGGCGAGCCGCTGCCCGCGAACCCGGCCGCGTTTTGGCGAATCGGCGACGTGCCCAAAGACTTGGCCGGCGACCTGACCACCCCGGCCGTGATGGCCGCGCTGCCGCGCCGACTCGGCCCGCTCCCGTACTGGCGCGGCGGGGAACTGTTCATGGACGCGATGGAGTTGATTTACCGCCGGGCGGCCCACGTCGGCGTGACCGTCGCCAACGGCGAGGCGGTGACGGGCGGGGCGGAGCCGACGGCGGTGACATACCGCCGATAGAGCGGAGTTCAGGATGTACTAGCGGCCGGTCATTGGTGGGACCGGCGTCCCGCCGGTCGTTGGAGTCTCACCGACCGGCGGGAC
>JAYTTY010000433.1:0-4855 GCA_043744795.1 Zavarzinella sp.
GCGTGAGGGTGAAGGTTTGAGCACCAACACTCTACCGCCGGCGCTCAAGCCCCGCCACTCCTTTTCAACCCGCCAAAAAGTGCGAAAGACTAGTCTGAATGAGCACGCGATCAAGCCATATTTTGCGATCCACCGACCGTGTGTCACGGAGTTGGCCGAAATAACGGACGGCAAATCGCATTTGGGCATTTCGCCGAAGCAATTTTACGAGATCCCTGATCATCTCGGGCGAAGCGATCACATGAGGGAAAAACTGCAAGACGGCGGCCCGCCGATGCGGGACTGCGTCCGTCGCCATTGGATCCATGAGACCGGCTATTCTTTCCCTTCGGGACATTCATTCTCGTCGATGATGGTCGCGACGTTCTTCATGGCGCTGGGATTGGGATATTTCACCGGCCCACGCCGATGGGCCTGTCTCGCCCTGGTATTTTGGGCGGTGGCGGTTTGTTATTCACGTCCGGCTCTTCGTGTGCATTCCGCCGTGGATGTGTGCGTTGGCGCGCTCGAAGGCATTGTTGTTGGTTTGACTGCGTTTCTGGCGTTTCGCCGATTGATCGAAAGGGAATATGAGTTACGCAGTTGATCCTCGACAGCGTCGCTTTAGTCTGGTTTGGCTGGAATTCGTTGTCCAATGGCCCGTCAATGCCGCCCAAGATCACGCGATTATGTTTGGCAATGTTGGACATTGGGCGGCGCGTCTGCCCAACTGCGTAACTCCTACGGTAGTACTACCGAAAATTACCGGGTTGCAGGCCGCACCATCTCAACGCGAGACAGGTAACGCAAACCATTCATCCGAGGATATTTATACACGGCATCGGCTGGCGAATTTAACCCCTGAATTAACTCCCTGACGTGGAGAAGACCGCGGGTTCGAGTCCCGCCGGGGTCTCTTCCGTCACTCACGCCGGCGACCCGGTTTGCTCATTGGGAGTCGCACTCAGCGCGCGCCGCCGACCAATTTGAACGCCGGCCGGAAGGCGGTTCTTTCCACTTCAAAGATGCCGGCAGAATTTCCGTTAAAATTAGACGAACCGGCCGGGCGCGATGGATTAAATTTCCCTTTTCAGCTACAAAGATGTCAACTCGTCAAAGCCAGAAAACGGGTGAGCGGCCGCCGGGACCACCCGCCAAAGGGTTGTCCCACACGGCACAATTGCGCACTCACCCGCGGGCAGGACGCACGACCTGAACACTCGCGGTGGGGACCTCATGCTTGACTGGCAAGCCCTGCGCTTCGGCCGTCACTCCGGGCGGCGGACCAATTCCGTGTCGGCGCTTGGGCCGGTCGGCCTGACGGCGCTGGAAGAGCGCGTCGTGCCCGCCAACGTGCTCACGTCCCATAACGACATCTCGGGGACCGGGGCGAACCTCGCCGAGGCGACGCTCTCCGCGGCCAACGTCCGCACCGGGTCGTTCGGCAAACTGTTCGCGGCCCAAGTGGACGGCCAAGTGTACGCCCAACCGCTGGTGTGGAACGGCGTCCCCGCCGCGTTCCGCAGTCAGCCGGCCGCGGCGGACGTCGTCTTCGTCGCCACGGAACACGACACGGTCTACGCCGTCGCCGCCACCGGGCCGCTGGCCGGGACGCCGCTCTGGACCCGGAGCTTTTTGGGCGTCCAAAACCTCAACGGCCGCGTCAACAACCCGGAGGGGGCCACGGCCATCTCGACACTCACGTCGGCCGACGTGCGGACGGCGGACATCACCCCCGAAATCGGCATCACCGGCACGCCCGTGCTGGACGCCCAGACCGCCACGCTGTACGTCGTCGTCAAGACCAAGGCCGTCATCGGCGGGGTGACGCACTTCATCCAGCGCCTGCACGCCATCAACACGGCCGACGGGAGCGACCGGGCGGCGCCGTACCGGATCGGCGACACCACCCAGGACAACTACGGCAACCCGACGGACCGCACGGCGATCTTCGTGTACGGCACGCGGGACGGCAACTACCCGGACACCTACAACCAGACCAACCGCCGCGTCGTCACGTTCAACGCCCTGCGGCACAACCAGCGGTCCGCGCTGCGGCTGGTCAACGGCGAGGTCTTCGTGGCGTGGGCGTCCCACGGCGACCAAGGCCCATACCACGGCTGGGTCGTCAAGTTCGACGTGAGCGACTTGGCGCAGGGCATCCGCCTGGCCGGCGTGCTGAACACGTCGCCGAACAACGGCCAGTCGGGCATCTGGCAGAGCGGCGGCGGCCTGTCCTTCGAGCCGGACGCCAGCGCGTTCTACTTCGAGACGGGCAACGGGACCGGCGGCGCCCCGACGGCCGGGGCCGACGGCTTCCCGGTCAACGGCAACTACAGCGAGGCGGTGGTCAAGGTCGTCCCGGACCCGGCGAGCGGCCCCGCGAACCAGAACGTCAACGGCTGGGGCTTCCGCATCGCCGACTACTTCGTGCCCTACAACATGGAGATCCTGGACCGCGCCGACGGCGACTTCGGGTCGGGGGCGCCCCTGGTCCTCCCCGCCGCGGCCGGCATCCCGGGGCACCCCAAATTGATGGTCGCCGCCGGCAAGGAGGGGAAGATCTACCTCCTCGACCGGGACAACCTCGGCAAGTTTACCGCGGCCGCCGACAACGTCGTCAGCGTCACCCCGGTGAAGTTCCTCAACGCCGTGTTCAGTTCCCCCGTCTGGTACAACGGCGCCCTGTATTACGTCGGCGGGTTCGGCGGGAAAGCCAAGCGCATCACCATCAGCCCGGCCGGCCAACTTGTCATCGCCTCCGAGACGCCCACGCCGTCGTTCGGCAACCTGACCGGGTCGCCGAGCGTCTCGGCGAACGGCGCGACGGGCGGCATCGCCTGGGTGCCCGACCGGGAGACGAACGCCCTGCACGCCTACGACGCCGGCAGTCTCTCGACAGAGTTGTGGAACAGCAACCAGTCGCCGGTGGACAACGTCGGCGCGCCGGTGATCAAGTTCGCGATGCCGACCGTCGCGGACGGCCAGGTGTACGTGGGGACCAACAACAGTTTGGTCGTGTACGGGCTGAAGCCGCCGGTGAACGCCCTGCCGCTCGCCCCGGCCGGGCTGGCGGCCGCCGTCCTCTCCGGCACGTCGGTGCAGTTGACGTGGGCCGACGCCACCCCGGCCCCGAACACGGCCACCGGGTACGCCATCGAGCAGTCGGCGGACGGCGTCACGTTCACCCCGGCGACGACCGTCCCGGCGGGGGTCACGCAGTCCGTCGTCGGCGGGCTGGCGCCCCTGACCCAGTACTTCTTCCGCGTCCGCGGGTTCAACGGCCTCGGCAACTCGCCGTTCTCCGCCGCCGCCACGCAGACGACGTCGGCGTCGATCGCCGTGGTGGACTACTCCGGCGGGTTCGCCGGGTCGGCCGGCGCGCTGGCGTACAACGGCAACGCCGCCGTCGCCGGGAACGCGGCCCGCATCACCGACGGCACGCCCGGCACGGCCGGCAGCGTCTTCACCAGACAGACCGTGGACGTCAGTCGGTTCGCCACCCAGTTCACCCTGCGGCAGACCGGCCAGGCCGATGGCATGACGTTCGCCATCCAGGCCAGTTCGCCGACGGCCTTGGGCCAGAAGGGCGGCAGCCTCGGGTACGGCGCCCCGGCCGGCCAAACTGGCGGCATCCCGAACAGCGCCGCGGTCAAGCTCGACATCTTCGGCGCGACGGGCGAACTGGCGACCTCCACCGGCCTGTACACGAACGGGGCGTACCCCGGCAACGCCGGGGCCACCGACCTCGGGGCGGCGGGCGTGATCCTCAACTCGGGGAACGTCATCCGCGTGGCCATGGCCTACGACGGCGCCACGCTCTCCGTGACCTTCACCGACACGGCGACGGCCCGGTCCTTTACCAAGACGTATCCGCTCAACCTGCCGGCCGTCCTCGGGACGCGGAACGCCTACGTCGGCTTCACCGGCGCGACGGGGGCGCTGACGGCCGTCCAAGACGTGTTGACGTGGACGTTTTCGCCCAACGCCGCCCAAGCCCCGACGGCCCCGACCGCCCTCGGGTCTTCCCCGGCGTCGGCCACGGCCGTTTCCCTCAACTGGACGAACACCGCCGCCAACCAGACCGGCTTCCAACTCGACCGGGCCGCCGACGCGGCCTTCACGCAGAACCTGCTCACGCAAAATCTGCCGGCCAGCCCGGCGGCCGTCACGGACACGGCCCCCGGCCTCGCGCCCGGCGGCACCTATTATTACCGCGTCCGGGCGACCAACACGGCCGGGCCGTCGGCCTACTCCAACGCCACGGCCGTCACGATCCCGCTCGCCCCGGAGCGGGCGTCCGACCCATTGGTCGCGGGCGCCTCCGCCGCGGCCATCGACTTGCGGTGGACGGACAACGCGGGCGTCACCGCCGCCGGCTACCGCATCCTGCGGGCGGTCGACCGCGGCCTGTTCACGGAATACGTCACGCTGCCGCCGTTCAACCACGCGGCCCCCAACCTCTATGAGTGGAGCGACACCGGCGTTTCCGCCGGCCACTTCTACCAGTACCACATCATTGCGTTCAACGTGTCCGGGTACAACGACTTCGTCGGCGCCCAGGCCGACACGCCGGCCCCGGCCGTCCAGCCCCCGACGGCCCCGACGGCCCTGACCGCGGCCGTGGCGGCGACGGCCGCCGCGCTGAACTGGACGAACAACGCGGCCAACCAGACCGGCTTCCAGTTCGACCGCGCGACCGACGCGGCCTTCACCCTGA
The DNA here is from genome assembly GCA_043744795.1 of Zavarzinella sp. GTDB lineage: Bacteria > Planctomycetota > Planctomycetia > Gemmatales > Gemmataceae > Zavarzinella. The sequence goes on from JAYTTY010000433.1 coordinate 4,700, forward strand.
ACCTCGTCACGCGGACCCTCCCGGCCGGCCCGGCGGCCTACACCGACACCGTCGCCCCCGGCACGTATTATTACCGCATTCGCGCGACCAATTCGGCCGGCGCGTCCGGGTACTCCAACACCGCGGCGGCGACGATTCCCCTCCCGCCGACGATCA
>JAYTTY010000434.1:0-4812 GCA_043744795.1 Zavarzinella sp.
CGTGTTTTTGAACTGCCGACTCGAAGACGTAAACCTCGTGCCCACAATGAGAAAGCCCTTCGACGTTATCGTCGAAGGGCTCTTTCTGAAAAACAGTCGAGCTGACAGGATTTGAACCTGCGACCTCTTGGTCCCGAACCAAGCGCTCTACCAAGCTGAGCTACAGCTCGCTCAATCGTGGGGGTATCTTAACCAAGTCCCCCCCGAAGTCAATGTCACCTTCCGAATCCGTCTTCCAACTCGGACAGCCGGACCGAGAATGGGTTCACTCCCCACAACCAACCGGAGGCGGACCGGGGCGGCCATCGACGCCGTGCGGCCGCCCGCGCAAAGGCGTCAGTCCGGGTTGGTCGTCAGTTCGCCGGCGGGTTGGCTGTCTTTGGTGTTCCAGACGCGCACTTTGCCGGTGAAGTCGCCGACGAAAATACGCCCGCCGTCGTGGGAGAACGCGACGCGGGACGGCACGTCGGCGAACCCGTCGAGGCGGGCGGTCTGGTTGCCGTTGGCGGCCCACAGCCGGGCCGAGTTGTCCCGGCCGCAGGTGGCGAGTTGCCCCGTGCGGGAGTACTGCACGGAGAGGACGCCGGGGAGCTTGTTCTTCGCGGCCGCGGGGGCCTTGCCGTCGACTTGGGCGTTAAACGACCGCGTCGGGAAGCCGTCCTCGGCATACCAGAGGATGACCTTGCCGTCCTCGCTGGCCGAGGCCAGCATTTGGGAGTCGGCCCGCCAACTGAGGGCGGTGACGGCGTCCTTGTGGTCGCCGAGCGTGAAGCCGATGCCGCCGGTCTCCGCGTCCCACACGTAGGCGCCGCCGGTGCGGTCGCCCGTGGCCAGCGAGGCGCCGTCCGGGCTGAACTCCATGGCCGTCACCCAGTCGGTGTGCTTCTTGATCTTGTGCTTCAGTTCGCCCGTGGCCGTGTCGTAAATCTTGATGAGCTTGCCGGGGCCGCCGAGGGCGACGAGCTTGTGGTTCGGGCTGACGTCGGCCGCGAGCACGACGTCGGCCTCGTCGCCGATCTCCGTGACGCGCTTCCCCGTCGCCACGTCCCAAATCACGACCTTGCCGGCCGCCGCCCCGCGCCCCCCGCCGGCCAGCAGCCACTTGCCGTTGCGGCTGAACTTGAGCACGCAGGGGATGCGCTCGGGGAACGGCAGGACGCCGAGCAGTTTCAGCGTGTCGGAGTGGTAGAGCAGCACGCGCTCGTGCCCGGACACCGCGACGACCGGCGCCCACGGGCTGGCGGCGAGGGCCGTCACCGGGTGCGGGCGGGCCGTCTTGGCGAGCGAGACGGTCGGCCAGTTTTCCGGCATCGGCGGCGGGCCGGCCGGCTTGCCCTTTGTGACGGCCACGGGGTCGATGTCCGTCTTGCGGGCGGCGGTCTTCGCCGCGCCCACCGCGGTCTCGGGCGCGCCGCCTTCGATCCACGCCTTGATGGCCGCCAACTCCGCCGCCGGCAGCTTCGGCCCCTTCGGCGGCATATGCGGTTCGACCTCGTGGTTCGTCACCTTGAACAGCAGGCTCTGCCCCGGGTTACCCGGCTTGACCGTGTCCCCGCTCGACCCGCCGGCGATGACGGCCGCGTAGGTAGACACGTCCAGGTCGGCCTTCGGCTTGTCCGCGTTGTGGCAGTTCAGGCAGTGCGCGCGCAGGATCGGCTGCACGTGGTCCTTGTAGTTCACGGCCGCCTTGGGGCCGACGGCCTTGGGTTGGGCGGTCGCGGCGGCGGCGAAGAGGAATGCGGCGGCGATGGGAAGGTATTTATTCGGCATAACGGAGAACCTTAATCTCGATGAAATGCGGGTTGATCGGTCGGTTTTCGGCCTGAAGGGCCGCTTAACATAGCCCAGCCCGAAAGGGCTGGGACTGCGAACATACAAATGGCCGCGGTCTGATGGACCGCTTAATTTTGCGGGTCGGTTGGAACTCACTTTCCTGTCGTTCCGCTCTCACGGGCGGAGAAATATTAATCGGTCCTTCAGACCGAAATACCACATCGGGCGGTGTCCCAGCCCTTGCGGGCTGGGCTATGTTGAGCGGCCCTTCAGGCCGAAATGATCTCAAGTCTGGGTCAGTGGTTGAACGTGAACTCGGCGGAGTTGAGCAGCCCCCACAGAATGTCGCCGTAGACGGTCTGGGCGGCGGCGGCCTCGAACCGCTTCCGGGCGGCGGCGAGCGTCTGGTCCGCGGCGGCGATCTGCTTGTCGAGCGCCGGGCCTTGCTTGCTGTCCTTCGGCAACTTCTCCCGCTCTATTTTCAGCGCCTCGACCCGGTCCGCCGTCCGCTGGTAGGTCGGGTCGGCGGCCGACTGGGCCTTGGCGATGGCCGCGAGCCGCTTGGGGTCGGTCGCTTCCCGCGTCACGATTTCGGTGAGCCGCTTAGTCTCCGTGGGGTTCGGCGTTCGGCCCAGCGTGCGGACGTACAGTTCCTCAATAATCGCCGCCGGTGACTTGTTGTCCGCGAGCATCCCGGAGATCACCTTGCTTTGAGCGATCTTGGCCGTGACCGTGTCCCCGTTGACGAGGTGCAGGGCCTGCGAGAGGGTCGCCTCGCGGTTGACTTCGCACGAACAGGGGGTCTCGCGGGGGGCCCGGCCGAACGTCGTCAGGAAGTAGTTGGTCACTTCGCCCGAGTGAATCTGCACGGCCCGGGTGCCGGGGGGCGACTGGGCGAAGCGGTCTTCGGTGCCGGTAATGCGCGTGATGGCGTCGAGCAGCACTTCGGCCCGCAGCCGGCGGACGTAGGAGTGGGAGAAGTAAGACTCCTCCAGTTCGTTCGTCGGGTTCGTGGCCACCGAGAGTTGGTAGGTCCGCGAGTTGCAGATGTCGCGGACGAGTTTCTTCTTGTCGAAGCCGTAGCCGGCGAGCTTCTTGCCGAGTTCTTCGAGGAGTTCCTTGTTGCTCGGCGGGTTGCTGATGCGCACGTCATCGACCGGCTCCACGATGCCGCGGCCGAAGAAATGCGACCAGATGATGTTGGCCATCGTCTGCGAGAACTGCGCGTTGTCTGGCGCCGTCAGCCACGCGGCCAGCGCCTTGCGCGGGTCCTGCCCTTCGACGTCCGGGGCGTCGCCGCCGAGGAACTTCGGCTTCATGCGCCGCCCGTCCACGGGGTGGGCGACGGTGTTGGCCGCGTTGTTGTTGGCGACCACGACTTCCCGCCCCTCGACGCCGCGGCGCAGGGTCACGCCGGCGAAGAAGGCGGAGAACCCGTAGTAATCGTCGAGCGTCCAGCGGTCGAACGGGTGATTGTGGCACTGGGTGCACTGGATGCGGATGCCGAGGAACACTTGGGCGACGTCCTCGGCCGTCTTCTCGGGCGTGAGGCGGTCCGCCGCCGTGTAGAGGTTCGCGGGGGGCGACTTGAAGTTGCTGCCGCCGCCGACGAGCAACTCGGCGGCGAACTCGTTCAGCGGCCGGTTCTTCGCCATCTGGTCCTTGATCCACGCGGCGTAGGTGTACATCGCCTTGGCGTCCCGGCCGTACTGCGGGACTTGGTTGGAGGCCCGCACGCGGAGCAGTTCGCCCCACTTCATCGCCCACATGTCCACGAACTCCGGCCGGTCGAGCAACGCGTCGATCAGCTTTTCGCGCTTCTTCGGGTCCGAGTCGGCGAGGAACTTGGCGTGCTCCTCGCGCGTCGGCGGCAGGCCGATCAGGTCGAGGCTCACCCGGCGCAGGAACGCGTCGTCCGCGGCCAAGTCCGACGGCGCCAAGTGCAGTTTCTTCAACTTGTCGAAGACGAGCGTGTCGATGTAGTTCCGCTCCGGCGGGTTCGGCCAGACGAACTGGTCGCCGGTCGGCAACACGATGGCCTCCGCGCCGACGGTGAACTTCCCGAACCGGGCGAAGACGAACGCGCCGCCGTGCCCGCCGGCCGTCACCGTGCCGTCCTTGCCGATCACGGCGATGGCCTCGTTGTTCGTCATGTACAGCGCCAGCCGGCTCACGTCGCGGGCCGCGCCGTCCGAGTACTTGGCGATCACCACGACCTTCTGCGTCTGGCCCTTGCCCGAGAAGATGACCTTCGGGGGAAGCAACTCGACGCTTGTCGGCACGGGGGCTCCGGCCGCGTCGTCCGGGGCGCCGGCCTTCAGCCAGCGGAGCAGCGTCTTGTAGTCGTCGTGCGCCGTGTCGAAGAGCTTGCCGCCGGTGTGCGGCACGGCCGCGGTGGTCTTTTCGAGGAGCAGGCTTTTTTCCGGCACGGCGAGGTCCACGCGGCGGCCGACGATGGCCCGCGTGAGCCGGTGGTGGTCCCCGGCCGGGTCGAAGCCGAACAGGGAGAGGTTAAACCCGTCCTTGCCGCGGGCCGCCCCGTGGCAACTGCCGTTGTTGCACCCGTGCTTCATGAAAATGGGCATCACGTCGAGCCGGAAGCTGACTGGGCGCGCCGTCGCCGCGTCCGTTACGGTGACGGCGACTTCCGCACTCAGGCCGCCGTGCTCGACCACGAGCTTCGTCGCGCCGTCCTTCTTCGGCGTGAGCGTCTGCCCCGCGACCGCGACGACCGCCGGGTCGGCGAGCCGATACCGGGCGACCGCGGTGACGTCCTTCGTGACGCCTTGGTCGTCAATCAGTTGCACGACGACGCCCTGGCGGGCGTCCTGGCCACGGAGTTCGACGGCGGCCGGGAAGACTTTCAGGACGGAAGCCGCAGAAGCGAAGTTGGCGAGGCTGGCGGCGACGGTCAAGGTGAGGAGTGCGGTACGCATATCTGAAGTCGCCGATTGAGGTTCTGAAAACATGGGCAATGAATCACACCCACTTGCTCCCCCTCTCCGCCGCGGAGAGGGGGCCGGGGGGTGAGGTTGTCTT
>JAYTTY010000435.1:0-18801 GCA_043744795.1 Zavarzinella sp.
ACCGCCGGGCGACGCAGTGTCTTCGTGGGAGTCCCGGCTTCAGCCGGTCTTCGGCGGAGTCTCGCCGACACGGGTAAGAGCCATTTCTGGGAGGAAGCCTTGAAGACCGGCTGAAGCCGGGACTCCAACGAAAGCGAAACCCGGCCACAGAATCATTCTTGGAAATTGCAATGTGTCCCGGCCCCGTCACTTCTGCGTCGCCAGCCGTTGACTGTAGTACGCCGCGATGCGCCGGACCGTGGCGTCCGGGTCGGCCTTGCCCATTTGCGTCAGGCGGGCGAGCAACCCGGCCCGGCGGTCGGCGGCAACGCGGGCGGCCCCGGCGCGGACGGCCGGGTCGGCGTCGGTGGTCAGGCGTTCGAGCCACACGGTCACGTCGAGTTCTTCCTCGTCCGCGAGTTCGAGCAGCAGTTTCTGCCGGACGCTCGGCTCCGGGGAGGTGTACAGCCGGCCAAGGTGGATGTCCCGCGGGGTGCGGCCGCGGCTGCGCAGGCTCATTTCGCACAGCCGGCGCACTTCCGGGTCGCGGTCGTGCAGCCAGTTCAGCAGTTCGTCGTCGGTGAGCAGCACGGCCCGGTCCCGCGCCGGCCCGAGGGCCAAGACGGCCGCCCGCCGCACTTCGGGCGACGGGTCGTTCAACAGCGGCAGGATCAGCTCGGCCGCGTCCAGGCCCGGCTGCATGCAGGTGGCGATGGCCTGCACGCGCACGTCCACGGACTCGCTTTTGGCGGCCGTGGCGATCATCGCGGCCGCCTTTTCCGAAAGGGCGTCCGTCTTCCCGGCCACGAGGGCGGGCAACAGGTCGAGGCCGGCGGACCGGCCGGGCGTGCTGAACCGCGGCTCCGCGGCGAAGAACGCGGCCGCCAACTCGGCGCGCGTCGCGTCCCCGTCCGGGCTGTTCTTCCAAAGCGTCTCGAAACCGTCGCGGGCCGCCTGGCACACGGCCGGGTCGTCGCTGCGCAACAGCCCCACCAGCGTCGGCCCGGCGGCCGGCCCGCACGCGGCCAACGTGGCCCCCCATTCGGCCTTGCGGTCGGCGGCGGCCCGTTCCAGCCGCTCGGCACAGTAGGAGACGTACAGCCGTTCCCGCTGCCAAACGCCCGCGGCCGCGAGCAGCACGGCGGCCATCCCGGCGCGGGCCAGCCACTTATTCCGGCGGCGCGGGGCCGGGGCGGTCGCGGGGGTCATCGGCGGGACGGGGTTCATGGTCGGCCTCCTAATGGGAAGCCGGAAGATACGCGACAAACGCCCGGCCGGGCAAGGGCAGTTGACAGCAGCGGAAGGGCCGGGTATCTGGGCAGTCTTCCTTACTGGAGATCACCCGATGAAGCAGCTATTCCTCCTGGCGGCCGTGACGGTGTTCGCGGCCGGCTGCGGCAAGACCGACGCCCCCAAGGCCGCCGACGCCGGGGCCACGGCCGCCGGCAAGCCGGCATCTGACGAGGCCAAGGCGAGCATCACGGAATTCTTGGCCCAGTGCGGCATGCGGGACGTGACGGTGACGCAAGTGGCCGAGGCCCCGGTGCCGAACGGCGGCAAGACCGCCAGCGACAGTTGGGGCTACACGTTCACGGCCGAGTACAAGAACCTGTTCGGCGAGACGCAAAAGAGCGAGAACTGGGTGGCCGTCGTGGCCCGCGACGACGGCAAGCCGGCCGTCCGCACCTGCTGGGACGACGGCAAGAATATGGTCGGCGGGCACCGCGGCCACGTCGAGACGCCGACGGCCGAGCTGCTGCCCGTTGGCGTGCCGAATTAATTTCCACGTTTTCGCGTCACACGGTCGCCTCACTTTTCAAAACCATTTTTAGCCGCGGATCGAACACGGATGAAGGCGGAAGAGAAGCGAAGAGCAGAGAAGAACTTCACCACAGAGGACACAGAGAACAGAGAGGAAAGACAGGAGCAGACAAGGCATTTTTGATAAATGCATTTCCTCTGTCTTTCTCGGTCTTTCCTCTGTGTTCTCTGTGTCCTCTGTGGTGAAGTTCTTCTCTGCTCTTCGCTTCTCTTCCGCCTTCGTCCGTGTTCGATCCGCGGCTAAAAAAATGTCTTTCTGGCCCGTCGGTTCGTAAAACGTCAGCCACCGGAGGGAATTGCCAATGCTCGGCCGACACATGGGCCCCGCCGCGTTTATGACGCGGATCGGGGAGGAACTGGAAAAGGTCAACCCCGCCGAGATTCAGACCCTCGCGGACTGGATCGGGGAGTGCTACGACGCCGGCACGTTCGTCTTCGTCATCGGCAACGGCGGCAGCGGGTCGAACGCCTCCCACTTCTGCGAGGACATGGGCAAGGGCACCCTCGACCGCAAGTTCTTCGACGACGACAGCAAGAAGCGGCTCAAAATTCTCAGCCTGACGGACAACACGCCGTACATCCTCGCGTGGGGCAACGACGAGGGCTTCGACCGCGTGTTCTCGGAACAGCTCAAGAACATCGCCGGCCCCGGCGACCTGCTGGTCGCCATCAGCGGGTCCGGCAACAGCCCGAACATCCTGCGGGCCGTCGAGTGGGCCAACAACCACGGCATGAAGACCTTCGGCTGCACCGGCTTCACCGGCGGCAAGCTGAAGACCGCCGCCCACGGCAACATGCACGTCCCGCTGGACGACATGGGCATCGTGGAGACCGTCCACTTGGCGGCGTTCCATTGGGTGGTGGATGATGCGTTCCGGCGGATTTCGATGTGACCGCGAAAGGCGACCTCACTCCGCCAGGCGGTTATCAAGCCCAGCGGGTTGGTCACGGCAGGTTCAAATTGTAAAGCCGATTACGCCGCCTTCATCACCAGCGCCCCGTTTTGCCCGCCGAAGCCGAAGCTCGTGGACAGGGCGATTCGCGGGGCGTAGTCGCGGGCGTTCAGGGGGATGCAGTCCAGGTCGCAGTCCGGGTCGGGGTTCCGCAAGTTGATCGTCGGCGGGACCACGTTCTCGCTGAGCGTCATCGCCAAAGCCACCGCCTCGATGGCCCCGGAGGCGGCGATCGAGTGGCCGATCATTGATTTGATGGACGAGATCGGCAGGTTGCGGGCCGACGACCCGAACACCTTCTTGACGGCCGTCGTCTCCATCTGGTCGTTCAGGCGGGTGCTCGTGCCGTGGGCGTTGATGTAGCCGACCTCGGACGGGTCCACGCGGGCCTCGTCGAGGGCCGCCTTGATCGCCCGCACCGCCCCGCGGGCGTCCGGGTCCGGCTTGATGATCGAGTAGGCGTCGAAACTGCTGCCGAAGCCCATGATCTCGGCGTAGATCTTCGCCCCGCGCTTGCGGGCGCGGTCGTAGTCTTCCAGGACCAACATGCCGGCCCCCTCGCCGAGGACGAAGCCGTCCCGCAGGCGGTCGAACGGGCGGGACACCTCTTCCGGCGGCCGGTCGGAGGTGCGGCTCAACGTCCCGAGGGCCGTGTAGGCCATCAGCAGGAGCGGGTCGAGCCGGCTGTCGGCCCCGCCGGCGAGGATCACGTCGGCCTCCCCGCGGGCGACGAGGCGGTACCCCTCGCCGACGGCCTGCGTGCCGGCGACGCACGCGGTCGTCACCGTGCTGTTCGGCCCCTGGGCGTTGAACATCATGGAGATGTGGGCCGACACCATGTTGGGCAGGTACTTGAGCAGCCAGAGCGGGAACATCGGCGACCCGCAGTTCGGGTCCAGCTTGGTCAGGTCGAAGGAGCCGTCCTCCTGCATGACCTTCGAGAGCATGGGCATGATCTCGGCCATGTCCACGGGGACGAGGCCGGTGCCGACCACGACGCCGACGCGCTCGGGGTTCTCGTTCTCCATGGAGATGCCGCTGTCCCGCAGGGCGAGGCCGGAGGCCCCGACGCCGAAGCGGGCGGCCCGGCCCATGACCTTCAAAGACTTCCGCATCGAATCGGGGATGAACTCGGAGGGGTCGAAGTCTTTGACCTCCCCGGCGATCTTGATCGGGAACGACGACGCATCGAAGGCCGTAATGGGGCCGACGCCGCTGCGCCCCTCGACGCATGCGTCCCAAAAGTCTTCCCTGCCAACCCCGTTGGGGGCGACGACCCCCAGACCCGTGACAGCGACCCGGCGCATGGACGAGAACCCTCCCCCGCCTTGATGTATTCCGACAGATGTTAGTCTAATACCATCATGCATATTTGATGCCGGATGATAGATTGTCCGCAAAGCAATGCGTCAAGAGAACTTGGCGTGATTCTCTATGGATGACGTATCTTCTCTAGTTTAGCCTTCTTTCTCCGTAATGCCATGCCCTCCCAGCCTTGTTGGCTTGCCCAAATTTGCCATGTTGAGGCGCAACCGTTTCTGACGCCACAACCGGCACAGATTCCGACGGGTGGTGCGCCATAAGAGCGGCGTTCCCATGTTTGCGAAACCTGTCGCACTTTTAACCTCGTCCGCGGCGTGTCGGGCGGGTGTCGTGACTGCGCGAAGTGGCGCTTGATGGTTGACCACCGCCGCGAGGCGGTCTGCGATCTCTCCGCCGCGGTAGGCCGGAGGACCGCGTCTTCGACGGTCTGACCCCGTGGGCGAACAGTCGTCACTCAGAAGGCGAACCCTCGAAGACTCGGTTCGCCGGGGCCTTGAGGGGGAGCGTTCCAAGACCGCCTCAAGGCGGGACTCCAACGCGACCGCCGCGCGGCGGTTTTCCGGCCGGGGGGGAGTTCTTCACACGGCGGTGAGTTTTTCCGGGCGGGCGGGCCATTTGACGGCGTGGCGGCCAACCGTCCGCGCTCGGCGTGGGCCATAGTAGTCGTGCCGCCGCGGCGGGAGGGTTCCCGCCGTTCACGTCGCGGCGTTCGGAAGTCCGAGAAGAGCGGCCGCCGGCCGCGTGGAGAAGAGCATGCTGATCCGCCATTTCGTCCCCGGCGACGCCGAGTTGATGGCCGCCGTGCAGAACGCCGCCGCCGGGCGGTTGCCGGGGTACCGCCCGCTCACCGTTGAAGAAGCCCGCAAGCGGGCCGCCGGCCCCGGCTTCGACCCGAGCGCCCACTTCTTCGCCGAGGAGGAGCAGCGTGTGGTCGGCCACGCGGCGTTCGACCCGCACACCGGGCAGGTGAGTTTCCCGTGGTGCCGGCCGGGGTGCGAGCGGCTGGCCCACCCGCTGCTCTCGGCCGTGCTGCGGGAGATGGCCCGCCGGGAAATCCCCAAGGCTTTCGCCGCCTACCGGGCCGACTGGGCCGACGTGTGGGAGACCCTCGCGGACCACGACTTCGACAAGGCCCGCGACGTGGTGAACTACACGCAGTCCATCGGCGACCTGCCGACGATGTTCCAGCGGCCCGGCCTCAACATCACGGCCCTGACGGCCGCCGACTTGCCGGCCGTCCTGGAGATGGCCCCGGCCGCCCTCCGGCTGTCCGGGTCGCGGCTGGCGGACTACTTCCTGCGCAACCCGCGCTTCGCCGCGGACGCCTTCTTCGTGCTGCGGCGCAAGGACGGCGGCGTGAAAGGGGTCGGTTTGATGGTCGATGACCCGGCCCTGACGCCGGTGGAGGAGACCGACCCGCAGGCCGCCGGCTTCCGCTTCGGCTCCTTCGGGTCCGAGGGCGTGGCCGCCGAGCGGGTCAACGGCCTCTTCAGCTTCATCGCCGCCCCGGGGAAGGACGCCGAGTTGATCGGCCAAGACCTGCTGTGGTACGCGACCAGCCGGGCCGACACGAACTCCTTCGACAACTTGGCCGCCCAAGCCCCCGGCGACCAGCCCCACCTGACGCGCTTCTACGACCGCTACTTCCAGCGGCAGGGGAGTTTTCCGGTGTACGAACGGGCGGTAGGGACGGAGTCGAAGTTTTAGAGCGGTGAAAAGTGAGCCGAGGGCCGTAAGGCCCCGGGTGTTGGGCTGACGCGCAACACCCGGGGCCTTACGGCCCTCGGCTCGCCAAGACGTTGATTACTGAGACAGCGTCGTGCCGCCTTCGACCTCGAACGTTTTGGTCTTGGGGAAGTACTTGATGCGCTCGCCCTGGATCTTTTCGTCGCGGATGCCCTGGCCCTTTTGGCGGTGGACTTCGGCCGGGTTGTCCTTGGTGCCGTAGAAGATCATGACGCCCTTGAGTTCGCTGTAGCTCACCCAGTCCGCGTCCCCGAAGAACTCGCCCTGCTTGCGGACGCGCACGTTGCCGCGGGCGATCATCTCCTGGTACGACACGTCCACGTCCTTCATGTCCTTGCCGACGGGCTTCTTCTCCCGCTGCACGGTGGTGAACACTTCGAGCTGGTCGCGGGCCTCCAGATACGTGGCCCCCTTGGGGATGCCGTCCTGCCGGACATCCACCGGCAGCAGCGGCGTGTCGGCCGGCAGGTTCACCACTTTGATGTTGCTGAAGAAGATGGCCCGCTTGCGGAAGTCGTTGGCCTGCATCTTGCCGCCGAATTGCACGACGGTCAGCTTCATCTCCTGGTCGTCGCGCAGTTCGCTCTTCTTGGGGGGCGGGGCGTCCGTCTTCGGCGGGGCCGTCTTCGGCGGCTCGGGGGCGTCGTCCTTCGTGCCGGGCTGCCAGATGCGCACCACGCCGGGCAGCGTCTCGGACGACGTGGCCGTCATCAGGTGGGCCGTCTTGCCCGGCCCGGCCGGGCTGTTGACGGACATCACCTCCGGGGCGTCGACGCGCTGGTACTTCACCAGTTTGCCGTCCTCCTTGGTCTCCTCGATCACGACCACCGGCGGCGGCCGCTTCGGCCGGGGCGTGTCGTCGTCCTTCGGGACGTGGAAGCACATGATGGTGTCGATCTTCGCATTGTCGTCCTCCGTCACGCCCCCCTTCGGCTTCGGGGCCTTGGCCTTGTCCCGCGCCGCCTGATTCAGCAGCACCGGGCGGTCGAGGATCACCTGCATCCACTCGCACTTGAGCTTCGACGGGTCCTGGTACGCCAGCACGTGCCCGTGGTAGAACACCAACTTCTCGGCCCCGTAAAAGTCCATCTTCTGCTTCCAGAAGATCGTGACCAACTGCGGCTTCTCCAGCTTCTTCCCCTCCAGGGTGGAGCCGCTGATCATCTCCATGCTCCCCTCGCCCTTGATGAAGGCGGTGTCCGAGCGCTGGTCGATGGTAATGTCGAAGCCGAACATGGTCAGTTGGTCGAAGCGGACGGCGCCGGGCTTGGCCTTGTTGGCCGGGTCGGCGGTCACGTACAAGTAATTCCCCTCGGCGTACGCCTTCATGTCCACGGTCTTGCCGTTGATGTCCGTCCCCTGCTCGCCCGGGTTGGCCGGGTCCTGGTGGATGTCCACGTCCTCCTCGGCGTGGGCGCGGTCGAGTTCCGTGTGCCCCTGCGGGTCGCGGTTCACCCACGTCTCCAGCGTCTTGGCGACCACGATCAGCGGCCGCTTCTTCGGCGGGGGCGGGGGCGGGGGCGCGTCCGTCTTGGCGGGCGGCGCGGGCGGGCCGCCGCCCTTCGCCGTCGGCCCGGCCTTGGGGTCTTCCTTCTTCGGCTCCTCTTTCTTCGGCTCTTCCTTCTTCGGCGGCTTGGTCAGGGCCGGCACGTCCTTGAACCACACGTTGAGGTAGTCCGCGCGCTTCACGACCACGTCCGGCGTCGTGCTGGTGACGTCCCCGGTCGCCTCCATGCGGTGCGGCTTCGCGTTCTTCGCGGCGTCGTCCTTGCCCGGCTCCTTCTTGGCCGCGTCCTTCTTCTCCGGCTCCTTCTTCTCAGCCTCTTTCTTGGCCGGCTCTTTCTTCGGGTCGGCTTTGGGATCGGTCTTCGGGCTGGGGATCAGCCACACCTTAAGTTGGTTGGCTTGGACGCGCTGCGCCGAGCCGTCGGCGGCCCGGTCGAGGAAGACGGCCGGGCCGGCGGCCGGCTTGCCGGTGAACGTCATCAGGTCGAACGGCTTGCCGTTCTCGACGGTCTTGGTGTACACGAGCCGGTCGCCCCACGTGGCCTGCTTCACGTACTCGCCGGACTTCGGGTCCACCTCGCCCATGCCCAACGAGCCGGGGCCGAAGACGTGGGCCTGCGTCACCTGGTTGTTCTCCGAGAACATGTGCAGCTCGGACCCTTGGATCAGATTGCCGTCCTTCACGGCCTGCACCTTCTGGACGGCGTTGCCCTTCAAGATGGTCATCTTGGCGGCCGTGTCGTGGACCAACTCGGTGCCGATGGCCTGCAAGTTGTCCGAGTCCGACGTGATGACGACGGTCTCGCCCCACGCGCGCATCAGTTTGATTTCCATGCCGCCGCCCCCCTCCTCGGCGTCGGCCGCCTTTTTCGGGGGCGGGAGCGGGGCGCCGTCCTTGCCCTTCGCGGGCGGGGGCGGGGTCTTGCGCTGGAAGTAGACGTCCAAGTACTCGCAGTCGAGCAAGTCTTGGCCGGTTTGTTGGCTGATGCGGGCGACGGTGACGTGTTCCACGAGGCCGGGCTTTTGGACGGCCGGCTTCTCGAAGTGGGCCAGTTCCTTCTTCATGTCGTGGGTGAACGGCCCGTTCGTCTTGACGACGAGCAGCCGCTTCTCGGGCGCCGGCGCGGCCTTCGCCGCCGGCTTGGGGCCGTCCTTCGCCGCCGGCTTCGGCTCTTCCTTCGCCACTTCCTTGCCCACTTCTCGGGGCGGGGGGAGGGGGTCTTTCTTCTTCGGCGGCTGGCCGGTGAGGTCGGCGCCGTCTTCGAGCCACAGGTTCATTTCGACGTTGGTGTCCAACACCAGCAAGTCGATGCCGGGGCCGGACGCCGCCTTCGCGTCCTTCTTGGCGGGCGGCGGGGGGGGCGCCGGCGCGCCGTCCTTCTTGGGCGCGGCCTTCGGGTCTTCGGCGAGGTAAATCTTCATGCCGAGGCCGGTGACGGTCGGGACGCGCGGCGTGCGGCGGTCCGGCTTCGGGAAGCCGGTGTTCTGGTGGTCGGTCATCTGGACGGCGTTCTGGGTCGTGATGTGCGGCAGGCCGGGCTTCGGCTCCGCGACGTAGTACACCGGGCCGGGGGTGAGGACTTCCCAGTCGTCGTTGTCGTCCAGCGTCTTGCGGTTGTTGTTGAGCTGCACGCGCCCCTTGCGCGGGTCGTTGAACCGCGCCTCCGGGTCGGCGTGCAGTTCGGCCGTCACCACCTTGCGGCCGTCGAGTTCGCTGACGGACTTCACCGGCTTGTCGAACTGGATGTACGCCACGTCGCAGTAAATGGTGTTGATGTCCGGGATGCCGTCCGGCCCGCGGGCCTTGTTAAAGACGGCAACGCTCATGGGGGAGAACTCGACCCACCCGGCCCGCGGCCCGTCCGCGATGATGCGGAACCCGTCCGCCGCGAAGAGGAGCCCCTTCGGCCGCTGCTCGATCAGAATGGGGAACCGCGTTTCCCGGCACCCGGGGCCGAAGGCCAAGTCCAGGCGCCGGTGCAAGGCGCTCTGGCTGAGTGGCTGCGACGGGATGGATTCAAACGGTTTGGCCGAGGGGCGAAACCGCTCCGGCAGCGGGGGCAACCCGTCGAACCCGCCGAGCACGGCGGTGTACCCGAGGTACACGACCACGAAGGCGGCCAAGCCGCCCAAGCCGAGCATCATCCGGCGGGGAGTCCACATGGTTTCACCTCATCCTGCGTTCGACGTTGCCGCCATCCCTAACCCGTTTACCCCGGAGCCAGCGGCGAGCGTCGGGGCGTCAGCCCGACGTGTCTTCGCTTAGAACAAGACACGTCTAGAACAAGACACGTCGGGCTGACGCCTCGACGCTCGCCGTTGACATTCGCTTCGGCGGCTTGACGCGGGGAGGCCGCGCTCCGCTGCGCCAAGCCTCCGCGTCGCGGCTAAACGGGGTCATCTCGCACCCCGAACCGATCTAACACCGCCGCCCTCGTCCCTTGCGCGGTCATCAGCCATTCTATCGCCTCGCGGACGGCCCCGTGGCCGCCGGGCGTGCGGGTGACGTACTTGGCGACGGCTTTCAGCTCGTCGCAGGCGTCCGCGACGGCGATGCCGACCCCGCAGGTTCGCAGGACCGGATAATCGGGCAAGTCGTCCCCGATGGCGCAGACGTGCGCGGGGTCGATTTGAAATTGGTCCAGCACGGCCTTGAGGGCGACGGCCTTGTCCCGCACGCCCTGCATCACGACGGTGATGCCGAGTTCGCTCGCGCGGCGGTCCACGGCGGGGGACTCGCGGCCGGAGATGATCGCCACCTCGCGGCCGCTCTGCTGCCAGAATTTGATGGCCGACCCGTCCCGGACGTGGAAGGATTTGATCTCGTCCCCGGCGGCCGTGTAGGTGACGCGGCCGTCCGTCAGCACGCCGTCCACGTCCAGGATGAGGAGGCGGACGGCCCGCACGGCGGCGGCGAGTTCCGGAGTGAACACGGCGGTCACGCCGGGCGGGTGTTCCACAGCTTGACCTGCGCGTCGGCGGAGGAGGCCTTGTCGTCGGCGGCGGCCCCGATGATGTCGGTGATGTCCAGCAGGCCGACGGGCCGGCCGCCCGCGTCGATCACCGGCAGCTCGCTGATTTTGCGGTCCTTCATCAGCCGGACGGCCTCCTGCATCTTCTGCTTGGGCGAGACCGTCAGCGGCATCTTGGTCATCACGCCCGAGATGGGGCCGTCGAAGCAGTCGTCGGCCCGGCGCTCGAAGAGCTTCGCCAAGTCGCTGTCCGTGAACAGGCCGACGAGCTTGCCGTCCTCGTCCACGAGCATGACGGCCCCGGTCCGACGGCCGGTGTGGGCCGCCTGCGAGAAGACTTCCCGCACGGTGGCGGCGGCCCGCGCCAGCCGCAGGTCGCCGCCGCGGCGCATGTGCTCTTCGACGGCCGAGAGCTTGAAGCCGAGGCTGCCGGCCGGGTGGTAGCGGGCGAACTCGTCGTCCGTGAACTCGCGCATGTCGCACAGGGCGAAGGCGAGGGCGTGCCCGATGGCCATGGCCACCGTGGCGCTGGTGCTGGGGGCCAGCCCGTTCGGGCTGGACTCGACGACGGGGCCGTAAATGATCGCCGCGTCCGCCGCGAGGGCCAGCGTGCCGGCCTTGTTGCCGGTGATGGCAATCATCGAGTCCCCCATCTCCCGCAACGGCCGGAGCAGGCGGACGATCTCTTCACTCTCGCCGGAGTTCGAGAGGATAATGATGACATCGTTGGCGTGGACCATCCCCAAATCGCCGTGCAAGGCCCGCGTGGCGTCGAGCAAGTAGGCGCGGGTGCCGGTCGAGTTGAGCGTGCCGACGATCTTCTGGGCCACGTCCGCGGACTTGCCGACGCCGGTGACGCCGACGCGGCCGTCCGCCTGGCAGCACCGCCACAAAATCTCGGCCGCGTGGTTGAACGACTCGCCGAGCCGGTCCGCCACTTCGGCGAGGGCTTCCGCGTCGTCGCGCAAGACTTGCCGGGCGCGGTCGAGGGGAATCATGTCGGTGACGCTTCCAATATCCGACGACGGTAACATGTTCGCCTCCGTGCGGCTCTGGGTGAGAATCAGCCGGTATTATGCGTAAGGCCGGCAAAAAGCACAACGGCAGGTTTGGGACGCCAGAAAGCCCACGGACGGCCAGAAAGCCCACGGACGGCCGTCCGTGGGCTTCGCGGGCGCCTGCCTCAGTGCGGCGCCGCCCCCCCCCCGCCCACTTCGGCCGGGCCATCCTTCGGCGGGTGGAAGAACAGCAACAGCAAGAATGCCCCGGCCAGCGCCACCGCGGACGGGTAGAGGAAGTAGCTGTGCCAGTCCACGGCCTTGGTCGCCTCGTCCGTGAACGACGCCCGCACCTTGGGCCACACGTAGTTGGCCGTCACCACGCCGAGGCCGAGGATCAGGAAGTTGAACAGGCCTTGGGCGCTGGCGCGGATGTCCTTCGGGAAGTAGGCGTCGATAAAGATGTACACGGTGGCGAAGAAGAAGGCGTAGCAGATGCCGTGCAGCGTGTTGACGAGGATCGCCGGGGCCGGCTCCGGGAAGTACGCGAACACCAGGAAGCGGGCCGCGTGCCCGAGGATGCCGAGGATCATCGTGTTCCGCCAGCCCATCTTCTTGAGGAACCACCCGAGAATCGCCATCGTGGCGATCTCGGCCACCTGCCCGATGCTGGTGACGGCCTGAATCAGCCCGGCCGGCAGGCCGACGCCGTTCGCCTCCTTGGGGCTGCCCAAGTAGTCGGCGACCACCAAGAAGTACCCTTGGTGGATCATCGAGTCGATGAACGTGACGATGAACAGCACCAGGATGAACGGCTTCTTCAGGAGCGAAATCGCCTTGAACGTGGCGTTCGACTCGCCCCCCCGCTGCGGCGGCCGCGGCGGCGTGTGCGGCAGCGTCAGGCTGACGGCCGACAAGACCAGCGAGGCGATGCCGGCGGCGACGTACACGTAGGCGACGCCGTCCAGCCAGGCGTCGCCGGTCTTGCCGTTCTTGGCGTCGAAGACCGCGTTCAGCTTGTCGCCCAAGCCCAGGTCGCCGAGGGCGTTGATCTTCCCCCAGTCCGTCAGCAGGTAGATGAACGGCAGGCCGGCGGCGATCCAGCCGATGGTCCCCCACAGGCGGACGCGGCCGAACTGCGCCCGGTCCGTCATGTGCGTGAAGGCGATGGAATTCGCCACGGAGATCGTCGGCACGTAGGCGAGGCAGTGGACGTACATGAGGGTGGTGAACGTCACGAACAGCATGTCCGCCGGGACGAACTGCCGGGCGAAGCCGAGGCCAAGCATGGCCAGCCCGCCGACGAAGTGGGCGAAGGCGAGGTACTTTTCCGCGGCGAACTTGCGGTCCACGAGGGCCGTGATGCCGAACAGGGCCGCCAAGGCCGCGAACGGGAAGCCGCTGTTGATGATGAACTGCTGGTCCGGCGAGAAGCCGATCTTGCCGAGGTAGCTGAAGTTCTGGATGAACCACGACCCCCAGATGTAGATCTCCAAGAACATCATGGCGGACAAGAGCCAGAAGACCCTCGAGCGCGAGGCGGACGGTGCGGCGGACATGGGTGGCGGGACTCCCTGAGAGGTTCGGCGGGATGTGCGAAGTCTAAGCCGCTTGTCTGGAATGACAAGGTGACACGGTGACACGGTGACACGGTGACAAAAGAACCGACGAGCCGAGGGCCGTAAGGCCCCGGGTGTTGCGCTCCAGCCCCCACCCGGCGGCTTACGCCGCTCGGCTCGCATGTCTTTTGTCACCGTGTCATTGGTTTTCCCCCCGTCCCCGCCCATAGAATAACTCCAACATGTCTTGAGGGTATTTCCCATGCGTCCCGCTCTTCTCTGGCTGCTGCTCGTCGCCCCGCTCGCCGTCGCGGCCCCCGGTACAAAAGACGCGCCCGTCCCCGCGGACGAGAGCCTCGGCCTCGTCCCGGCCGACGCCACCATCGTCCTCCAGTTGAACGGGCACGAGCGGTTCAAGCAGCGCGTCACCAAGATGGTCGAGAACGCCCTGCCGGACCAGGCCAAGAAGATTGCCGCCCAGCTCGACACGTGGATGGGGGAGGCCCTGATGGGCCGCGACCTCAAGGCCATCCGCGGGGACGCCCGCATTTACTTCTGCGTCAGCGAACTGCAAAAGCTGCCGGACGCCGCGGACGTGACCATCCTGTTGCCCATTAAGGACTTTGACGACTTCAAGAAGACCTTCCTCATCGACGACGAGCGCAAGTCGATGCAGAAGGAAAAGGGCTTCGACACCGTGACGATCGAGGCGATGGTCTTCCACCTCGTCCCGGTGAAGGGGTACGTCGCCGTCGTCTCCAACGCGGACACCGCCAAGAAAATCGCGGAGGGCAAGGCCGGCGGCCTGGCGGCCCTGATGTCCCCGGACACGCTGCAAGGCTTCCTCGGGGCCGACCTGTCCGTGTTCGTCAACATGAAGCAGGTGAACGAGAAGTTCGGCGAGCAGATTAAGACGTACAAGGCGCTGGCCGGCACCGTCTTCAACGGTGGGGGCGGCCTCGGCATTCAGGGCGTCAGCAAGGCGCAACTGGACGTCATCAAGGCGCTGATCGAGAACGTCTTCCAGATGGTCGAAGACGGCACCGGCTTCGTGCTGGCCGTCGACTCCCGGCCCGAAGGCGTGAACCTGCGGCTGATGGAGCAGTTCGCCAAGGACACGCCGACCGCCAAGCTCTTGCAGGCCGCCAAGCCGGACCAACTGGAAGAACTCGGCACGCTGCCCGGCGGGCAAGTGGGCTACTCCGCGTCCCGGCTGAACCTCAAGGGGTCGTCCGCGGCCGCCCTGTTCGGCGGCGTGCTGACGGGCGAAGACGAGGACGCCAAAGTGAAGGAGGCCATCGACAAGATCGCCAAGGAGATCGCCGGGTACGACCAAGGGCTGAACCTCTCGGCGAACAGTTCGCTGTACGGCGGGGCCTTGCAAATCACGGAGTCGAAGGACGCCGACAAGCTGCTCGCCGCCCAAGTGAAGCTGTTGAAGACGCTGACGACCACGTCCTCCTTCGCCAACGTGTCGTTGAAGGAGAAGCCGACGGTGCAGGAGAAGGCCGCGAAGGCGGGCCCGTTCGAGCTGACCAAGGTGGTGACCAAATTCGACTTCGACAAGGCGGTCGCCAACCTGCCCGAAGAGACGCGCGAGATGACCAAGAATTCGATGAAGAAGGCCGTCGGCGGGGACGAGTTGACGACGTGGCTCGGGGCGGCGAACGGGAAGTACGTGACCGTCACCGCCAAGACGGAAGCCCTCGCCAAGGCCCAAGTGGAGGCGTTCCTCGACGCCGGGAAGAGCATCGGCAAGGACGAGGCGTTCCAGTTCACGCGCAGGCAACTGCCGCGCGACACCTCGTGGGTGATGCTCCTGGACGCCGCCCAGACCGCCCACGGCATGTTCGGCATGTTCAAGGAGACCGCCGGCATGATCCCCGTCCCCGGCCTGCCGGGCAACCTGCCGGACTTGAAGGCCCCGACCGGCAAGCCGGCCTACATCGGCGTGGCGTTGGTGTTAAAGCCCGAACACGGCAGCTTCGACCTGTTCGTGCCCGTGAAGGCCGTCGCCGCCATCCGCGACTACCTCGGGCCGTTTTTCAACAAGGACAATTGAGAGGAAATGCGACGGAACTAACCACAGAGACACAGAGGACACAGAGAAGACAAATCAGAGCGGAAATGATCATACATCTTCTCTGGTTTTCTCTTCTCTGTGTCCTCTGTGCCTCTGTGGTTAGTTCAGACTGACTTTAATCCGGCGCCACAATTGCTTCCTCTCGCCCATCGGTCCGCACACGTCACCTCAAGGGGAGAGGCCATGAAACTCTTTGACAGCAGCGAGCGCAAGATTCGGTACGCCGTCGTCGGGGCCGGGTGGTTCGGGCAGGCGGCCGTGCTGCCGGCGTTCAAGAACGCGGAGAACAGCGAACTGGCGGCCATCGTCTCCGGGGACGTGGAGAAGCGGGCCATCCTCTCGCAAGAGTACGACGTGCCGGCCCACCCCTACGAGGAGTTGGAAGACCTGATGCGGGCCAAGGCCATCGACGCCGTGTACTTGGTGACGCCGAACAGCGAACACAAGGCGCACACGCTTCTGGCCGCGAAGCACGGCATCCATGTGCTGTGCGAGAAGCCGCTGGCGGACACCGTCCACGCGGCCCGCGAGATGAAGTCGGCCTGCGAGGACGCCGGCGTCCTGTTAATGACCGCGTACCGCCTGCACTTCGAGCCGATGACCCTCAAGGCCGTCGAACTGACCAACGACGGCACCATCGGCGAGCCGCGCCTGTTCTCGGCGATCAACGCCCAAAACGTGGACGGGGGCAACACCCGCCTCGACGGGTCCCTCGGCGGCCACCCGCTGCTCGACCTCGGCATCTACTGCGTCAACGCCGCCCGCTACCTGTTCCGGGACGAGCCGGAGGAAGTGTGCGCCTACGCGGCGACCGGGGCCGACCCGAAGTTCAAGGGCGTGCCCGAAATGGTGTCGGCCGTCATGCGCTTCCCCGGCGAGCGGCTGGCCATGATCTCCTGCGGCTTCGGCGAGGCCAAGGCGTCCACGGTCCACATGATCGGCGCCAAGGGGGACATCCGCATGGACCCGGCGTTCAGCTTCGCCGCCGACCGCGCGATGGTCGTCACGGTGGGCAAGGACATAAAGACGCACGCCTTCAAGCATCAAGACCAGATCGCCCCGGAGATCGTCTACTTCTCCGAGTGCATCCTGAAGAACCGCCAGCCCGAGCCGAACGCGGACGAGGCCATCGCCGACCTGCTGGTGATCGAGGCGATGATGCACTCGATCCAGCGCGGCACCGCCGTCCCGCTGCAGCCGGCCGCCGGCAAGCCCCGGCCGAGCCGGAAGCAACTCATCACCCGCCCGGCCGTCAAGGAGCCGGAACTGGTGAACGCGGCGGCGCCGTCGGAGGAGTGACCGGCCGAGCTTTCTCAACCGCCGTCAGGCGGTCGCGTTGGAGTCCCGCTTTTAAGCGGTCTGTGACCTTCCCGCCGCAGTAGACATAAGGGCCGAGTCTTCGACGGTCCGACCCCGCGGGCGAACGGCCGTTACCCTCGTTGGCGAACCCTCGAAGACTCGGTTCGCCGGCTTCAAATAGGTGTTGGCTCACGGACCGCTTAAAAGCGGGACTCCAACGCGGCCGCCTCACGGCGGGTTTCTTCCGACCTTATCGTCCCATGTTCGACACCGGCCGGCTCTTCAACTCGGCCAATCGTTCCCGCAGTTGGGCCGCGAACGCCGGATCATCGGCGACATTGACGGCTTGTTCGGCCGCTTCGACGGCGTCGGCCCGGCGGCCGGCGTCGTCGTAGGCGTCGCACAGGGACAGCAGGATGTCGGCGTGCCGGCGGTCAGTGAGTTGGGCCGCCCGGCGGGCGTAGCGCACGGCCTCGGCGTACTCCTTTTGCCGGCGCAAGGCGTGGCTCATGCCTTGGCAGCCGCCGGCGTGGTTCGGGTTCAGCCGATACAAGCGCTCGAACGTCGCCCGCGCCTCGGGCCACCGTTCCAAGCGCAAGTACGCCAAGCCGAGCCGGTACAGGACGGCGTCGTTGGCCGGGTCAATGTCCAAGGCTTTCAAATACTCCGGGACGGCGGCGGCCGGCCGGTTCTTCACGTAGGCCATCCACCCGAGCATGTTAAACGGGTACGGGTCGTTCGGGTCTTCCGCCCCGGCCAGCCGCAGGTTCTTCTCGGCGAGGTCGTCCTTCCCGAGCATGCCGTTCAACGTCCCGAGGCGGGCGTGGGCCTTGGCCGAGTCCGGCTTGAGGTCGAGGATTTTGGCGAACGCCGCCGCCGCGGCCGGGAGTTGTTTTTCCCCCATCAGCCGGACGCCGTCGTTGAAGTCGGCGTCGATGGTCGCTTGGCGGGTGATGGCCTCTTGGAGTCGCGTTTTCACCGCCGGGGACGGGTCGAAGTGAAGGGCCTCGCGGACGGCCATGATCTCGGACAGGAAGCGGTAGTCCTTGCGGTACTTGTCGGCCTCGCCGAGCCAGTGGCCGACGAGCGACGTGGTCAACTTCGCCGCCGATGCATCGCCGGCCCCGGCCGGCCGGCCCTTCTCCCACGCCAACAGCACTTCTTGCGTCGCCTCCGGGTAGACGGCGATGCGGTGCTGGTAGCGGCGAATCGGCGGCAAGTAGCGGTCCTTCTCCGAGTGGAAGTGGACGTTCATCCAAACCCGGGCCGGCAGGTGGCAGCCGGCGCAGTTGTCGCGCACGGCCGCCGGCAGCCGCGGTTGCTCCTTGCAGTGGGCCGGCTGGTGGCACGTCACGCAGGCGTCGGCCACGGCCTTGTGGTCCGTCGGCTTGTGCGGGTCGTGGCAGGTCAGGCAGGTCATCTCGCCGCGCTGGAAGCACTTGCTCTCTTGCATGTACTTCGTCTGGTTGGCGACGTGGTCGTCTTCGGGGAAGCGACTCGCCAGCGTCTTGTAGCTCTTCTTCAGCGGCTCGCCGGGGCGGTATGTGAACGGCAGGTCGGCCGGGAAGGCTGCGTTGCTGTGGCACTGGGCGCACAGGTCGATGCGCTGTTGGCGGCCCAACTTCGCCGGCTGAGTGATCGCGTGGGCGGCGGCCTTCGGATTCTCGGCGTGGAACGCGACGTGATCCTTCCCCGGGCCGTGGCAGCGCTCGCAGCCGACGCCGAAGAGGGCCGTCTCGCGGCGGTACTCGTTGGGCGTGCCGGGGACGTGGCCGAGCCAGGTGGCGTGGCACTCGACGCAGCGCGTGGTGGTCACGCGGGAGAAGTCGCCGGTCTGGTGCGGATCCAAGGAGACGTTGGCCCACTCCTTCGTCGGGTGCAGCCACGTGACGGGGAGTTCGGACAGCCGGTTGTCGCGCCAGGTGAAGTAGACTTCGTCGAACTGGCCGCCGTGCCCGTACACCATGCCGATCGGCGTCGTCGTCTCGCGTTTGCCTTGGGGGGTGGTTTGAATCGTCTTCTGCACGTACCGCCCGTTCTCCTTCGTCATGGCGAAGCGGATCGACGGCTCGGACGAGGCGAAACTCGCGCCCCCTGTTTCAAAAGCCACCGGCATCGGGCGGTCTTCCGGGGCGGTGCAGGCCCAATGGTGCCGGGTCTGCTTGAAGACATTGACGCGGGCCGCGTGGCACGCCGCGCACGCCTGCGACCCGACGTACCCGGGGTTGGCGGCGGCCACGATGACCAAGTCGTTATCCGGCGCGGTCACGGCCTTCGGCCGCGGCACGGGGGCCGGGCCGGGCCACGCCCAATACCCGACGGCCGCGCCCACAAGGGCGACGACGGCGACCGCCGTCAGCCAACGGCGGCGCGAGGAGTGGGAGTCGCTAGCCATCTTGGTCATCATATTCGGATCGGGGTGCCGCTACGCCATTCAACCGCCGGGAGGCGGTCGCGTTGGCGTCCCGCATCCACGCGGCCCCGGGGAAGAGGCCGTACCACAGTCGCGCGGCGGCCGGTTATCGCTTTCGTTGGAGTCCCGGCTTCAGCCGGTCTTCGGTG
>JAYTTY010000436.1:0-18784 GCA_043744795.1 Zavarzinella sp.
TCAAGATCCTCCGGAGAAGACCATCGGACTCCAGTTTCCGATCCCCGTCAATGCCAATAGATGTGATGAACTGTCAGCGCTTACGCTCATGGCTCGTCAGGACAAATCACTCTC
Organism: Zavarzinella sp.; assembly: GCA_043744795.1. Taxonomy (GTDB): domain Bacteria; phylum Planctomycetota; class Planctomycetia; order Gemmatales; family Gemmataceae; genus Zavarzinella. The sequence goes on from JAYTTY010000436.1 coordinate 115, forward strand.
CCCCAAGGATCTCCCCATGAAACTGTTGCTCCCCCTCCTCGCCCTCCTGTCCGCCGCCGCCCTCGCGTCGGCCGCCGAGCCGGTTAAGCACCGGGTCATGTTCTTCGAATACGGCAAAGGCCCGAACCGGCTCGCGGAACTGGACGCGGACGGCAAAATGGTGTGGGAACACAAGCCGCCGAGCATCGCGGTCCTGTTTGAAGTGTTGCCGACGGGCAACATTCTGTACGCCTTCGGCGGCAAGCCGACCGGCGTCCGCGAGGTGAATCGCAAGGGCGAAGAGGTGTGGAAGTACGAGAGCAAGTGCCCGCAAGTCCTCGGCTGCACCCGGATGGCCAACGGCAACACGCTGGTCGCCGAACAGGGGCCGTGCCAGGCCGTGGAGGTGAACCCCAAGGGCGAAGTGGTGCAAGTCACGCCGCTGACGACCAGCGAGAAGGGGTATCACCTGCAAGTCCGCAACATCCACAAGCTGGAGAACGGCAACATCCTCGCGGCCCATGAAGGCGAGGGGGCCGTCCGCGAAGTGGACGTGAAGGGCAAGGTCGTGTGGGAGATGACCGGCCTCGAAAACGCCGGCGACGCCCAGCGACTCGCCAACGGCAACACGCTGATTTCCTGCGGCACGCAGAAGCGCGTGATCGAAGTCAGCCCGGAGAAGAAGATCGTTTGGGAGTTCGGCGCCAAGGACGCGCCCGAGTTGAATATCACTTGGGTGTCCAGCATCCAGCCGCTGCCCAACGGCAACCTGATCGTCGGCAACTTCCTCCGCAACCAGGAGGGCAAGGGCGCCCACGTCTTCGAGGTGACGCGGGACAAGAAAGTGGTCTGGAAGTGGGCCGACCACGACATGGTGAAGTCGCTCACCACGGTCCGCGTGCTAGACTGACGCGGCCATGAGGTCGGCGAACTGGAAGCCGTCCCGCAGAACGGTTTCGCCGACCCGCACCGGGATCGGCCTGCTGAACATCGGCCCGGCGTGGCAGAACGTGTGGAACTCGCCACGCTCCCCGCACGGGTCCACGCCCGGCGGCAAGTCGGCCAACAGTCGGGCGTCGAACTCCCGCCCGGCGAACGCGGGCGAGAGTTGCTTGGGGTCAACGCACGTCAGCGTGGCCCGCAGGCCGCCGGCGATCATCTCGCGGGCGAGGGCCGGCGTCTCTTCCGGCGCGCCCCACACGGGGAACGCCGGCGTGAGGCCGGTCCCCGCCAGTTGCCGTTCGCGGTAGGCGCGGATGTCCGCGAGGAACAAGTCGCCGAAGGCGAACACCGTCACGCCTTCTTCGCGGGCCTTCTCGACCACGCCGCGCATTAACTCTTCATACGTCTCATCGGAACACGGCCACGGCAACGGCACGGGCCACAGCGGCAGCCCGGCTGCGGCGGCCTGTTCCCGCACCAACGCCTCCCGCACGCCGTGCATCGCCACCCGCCCGAACGCCGCATTGAACGTCGTCACCAGGCCGACGACTTCCACGTCCCCGCTCTGGCGGAGCAGGTGCAACGCCCACGCCGAGTCCTTGCCGGAACTCCACGACAGCAGAGCTTTGGGCTTCATACGCCGGTGATCCGCAGGGCCGCCGGCAACCCCGCCGGCAGCGGGTGGACCGCCGGGTGCAGGGCGTGGGCGACGATTTCCAGGCTGTCCACGAGGCGCGGGCCGGGGCGGCTGAAGTAGGCGTTGCCGTCCATGACGTAGACGCGGCCGGTTCGCACGGCCGGCAGGTCGGCCCAACCGGAACGAGTCTTCAACGGCGGCAGGTCAAGGAGCGTGCGCTCCGTGGTGAAGCCGCAGCAAGCGATCAGGATGACGTCGGGTTTCGCGGCGACCACTTCTTCCCACGCCAGCGTCCGCGACGGCGCCCCGGCGCGGCCGAGCATCTCGTCCCCGCCGGCCATCGTCATGAGTTCCGGGGTCCAGTGCCCCGAACTGAACGGCGGGTCGAGCCACTCCAGTAAGACGACACGCGGCTTGGCGCCGATACCCGCCGACCGATCCGCCACGGCGGCGATCCGTTGCCGGAGTCGCCCGACGACGGCGAGGCCACGGTCCGGCACGCCGGCCGCGTCGGCGACAGTCTGGATGCTGTCCAACACGCCGGCGATGGACACGGGTTCCAAGTTCACGACGCGCGGGCGGCCGGGCAGCCGGCAGGCGGCGGCCGTCACCTCGGCCTCGGCCACCGCGCACACGTCGCACAGGGCTTGCGTGACGATCACGTCCGGGGCGAGCCGCTCCAGCGTCGGCAAGTCGAGCGAGTACAGCGCCCGCTGCGTCTTGAGGCGGTCCCGCACGAGCGCGTCGATGTCGGCGCTGGCCGCGTCGTGCGGGATGAGCGTCGTCGTGACCTTCGGAAGATTCTTCACGAACGCCGGGTAGTCGCACTCGTGCGTGACGCCGACGAGGTGGCCGCCCAGCCCGAGTTCGCAGACGATCTCGGTGGCGCTGGGCAGCAGGGAGACGATTCTCACGGGGCCTTGTCGTCTTTCTTCTTGGCCGCGAGGTGCGTGTCGTACCACTTCAGCATCTCGGGCAGCACGGTCTCCACGTTCTGCTTCGGGGTGAAGCCGTGGCCGGCCCCCTCGATGGTCACGAGTTTCACCGGCACCTTGAGGGCCTCCAAGGCGTCCCGCATCTTTTGCCCGTGACTGATGGGGACGAGTTCGTCCTTGTCCCCGTGGATGATGAGGCTCGGGGCGGTCTTGGCCGACGCCTTCAGCAGCGGCGACAGGTCCGGGGCCAGCTTGGCGTCGAACGTCAGCGGCGGCTTGAGGCCGGGGTTCTTCTTGATGATCTCCGGCGGGTCCGTCACCCACGTACTGATGTCCGTCGGCGGGTACAGGGCGACGGCCGCCGCGATCTTGCTGGACTGCTTCAGCACGGGGTCTTTCGCGGCCGGGTCGCCGTCGTCGCCCGTCGTCGCGAGCATCAGGGACAGGTGCCCGCCGGCGCTGCCGCCGAACGTCCCGAGCCGGTCCGGGTCCACGCCGTAGTCGGCCGCCTTCATGCGGATGTGCCGGACGCCGCGGCGCACGTCGGCGACGGCGTCCGGGATGGCGTACTTCGGCGCGCTGCCGTGCCGGAGGATGTACATGGTGTACCCCTTGTCGAGGTACGGCTTGCCGTTGACCAGCCACGCGGCCGGGTCGGCCCAGTTGGAGTACCACCCGCCGCTCTGAATCCAAATCATGGCGGCCCCGTTCGGCGCCGCGGGGGTAATCACGTCGTAGGTCAGGGCGAGGCCGTCTTTGTGGCCGTACACCACGTCGGCGTGGACGGCCGGCTTGTCCGCGGCGCGGGCGGCCCCGGCCGTCAGCAGGGCGACGGCGAGCAGTCGGAGGACAGATTTCGTCATGGGGGAAATCCCTCGGGGAGTGAGAGGCGTGGCACGGCGTATCCTATGCGGCGGCCTCACGCCCGCCATTGGCCGCGCCACATCGTCCGGCGGGGGATCGCCGGCAAGTCCAGCGTGAGCAGCAAGTCGTGCGGGTCGGCGGGGTCCGCGTCGGCGACCGTCAGGGCGACCAAGTCCGCGGACTTGCCGGGCGTCAGACTCCCGGTGAGGCGCCCCATGTTCACCGCGTCCGCCCCGGCGAGCGTGGCCATGCGCAGGACGGCTTCCGCGGGGACATCGGGGTGAGCGGCGCGCACGGCCCGCGCCTCGGCCAAGATGTCCAAGTCCGGGTTGGACGCCAGTGAGTCGGTCCCCAGCGCCACGCGGTGGCCCGCCGCCAGGAACGCCGCCAGCGGGTAGGGCGGGTGGCCGAAGGCCGCGTGCGTGCGCGGGCAGTAGACCAGCGTGCTTTGCGGGCCGATGGCCGTGCCGGGGAGGAGATAGTTTCCGTGGGCCAAGAGCGCGTGCGACGCGCGGGAACAGCGCCACGCGACCCAGTCCCAACTCGGGGCCAAGGCCGCCGGGTTCCACACGCCGAGGCGCTTCAGGAACGGGACGAACGGCCCGGTGTGACGGTCGAGAAGTTCTTTCTCGTCGGCGGACTCCGCGAGGTGGACGCACACCGGGGCGACGCGGGCGGCGGCCTCGATGACGGCCCGGTGGGCGCTGTACGGGGCGTGCGGACTCAACCCCGCGCGCACGTTGACGGCGTCGGGCCGGGACCGCACCCACGCGGCCGCCTCTTCCCACGCCGTGGCGGCCCGGTCATCGGTCAGCCCAAGCAATTCGCGGTAGCAGACGGCCCACACTTGGGCGGCGGCCAAGGCGTCCCACGACAGGCCGGCGCCGGCGATGTCCGCGAGGAGCGTCGTGCCGAACCGCAGACTCTCGGCAAGGCCGAGGTTGACGGCGTCGGCTGCGGACGATTCGGACGTGCCGCGGCGGTGCGAGACGACTTGGCCGAGCCAGTCCGGCAGCGGCAGGCGCGGCGGGACGGCGTTTCGTAAGTTGGAAAGGTCGAGGTGGGTGTGGGCGTTGACGAGGCCGGGGATTAGGGCCGCCGTGTCGAAGAATTCGTCGGGCGTGCGGTCCCCGGCGGGGCGGACCGCGACGATCAGGCCGTCGCGGACCGTGACAGTCCCGCCGGGCAGCGGGGCCGCGTCGGCGGGAAAGAGCCACCGGGCCGCGAGCACCCGTTCGTCCGCGCCGCTCACCAAGCCGCCCCCCCGCGTTCGCCGTCGCCACCGTGGAAGGGTAGGACTCCGGGCCGGCGGGGGGAAGGGCCGACACTCACGGGAACGACAGCGTCGGGGCGCTGTTGACCGCCAAGGCCGCCGTCTCCGTCAGGAGACTGAAGGCGCTCGACGTCAGGGTGCTGACCACGCTGCCGGGCGTCGCGTTGTCCCTGCCGTCCCACGCCTTGAACTTCAGCGTGGTCGTCCCGGCGAACCCGGCCTTCGGCACGAACCGGACGCGGTCGCCGGCCCGGAGGACGATGGCGGTCGTCGGGGCGGGCGTCCCGTACCGGAACCAATTCGCCCCGGCGTCCTTGGAGAACTCCCAATTGCCGTTCTTGTTGTCCGCCCCGACGACGGCGATCCCCTTCGGGTCGGCCGCGTCCGCGTCCGTCACCGTCGACGACCCGTTGGGCCGGGTGATCAAGGCGGAGACTAATTGGCCCGCCAACGTCGCCGGGGCGACGGGGTCGGGCAGCGGCGTCACCACGGCCACCGACGGCAGCTGCACGTCCGGCGCCGTGTCGAGGACCGGGCGGTGGTTCAGGTCGTCGACGATCACCGTGGCCGTCTCGATCTGCTTGCTCACGGCCGTCGGGCCGGCCGTCTGGTCCCACCCGCGGTAGCTGATCGACTCGGTCCCGACGAACAAGGGGCTGGCGGACGGCACGAACCGCACCTTGTCGCCCGACTTGAGGAAGACGGGAGCCGAGGGGGACGCGATGAACTGATGGCTCACGGCCCCCGCTTCCGCCGCCAGTTGGTACTGCCACTGGCCGTGCGCGATGCCGGCCTTTGTAATGGCGATGCCGCGGAGGGCGCCGGCGTCCACGTCCGTCAGGGCCGTGCCGAGCAGCGCACTCACGGCGGTCCACGCCGGGGCGGCCGTGCCGGGCAGGACCGGCGGCAGCGCCACCACGGGCTTGGCGTCCAGTACCGGCGCGTCGTTCACCGCGGTGACGGTGACGGTGGCGGTCGCCAGTTCCAGGCCGACGGCGGCCGTGCCGCCGGTCGCGCCCGTCGGGGTCAGGTCGGCGTAGTGGCCGGCCGACCCGCGCGACTGGTCCCACGCCCGGTACATCAACTCGACGGTGCCGTTGACGTCGGCGTTCGGCAGGAAGCGAATCTTGTCCGCGTCCCGCAGCAGCAGGGCCTTCGCCTCGGAGACGGCACCGGCCGCCTGCCACTTCTTGCCGCCGTCCGTCGAGAACTGCCACGTCCCGGCGGCCGCGCCGGTCACGCCGACCACGGCGACGCCGGGGGTGATGGCGTCGTCGTCGAAGCCGTTCGCCAACAAGTCGTTGACGAGGTTGCCGGTCACCTTCGTCTTGAGGGCGTCTTCCAACTGCGGCTTCGCGGCCGTCAGCGAGAGGACCGGGCCGGTCGTCAGGGTCGGGGCTTGGTTGGGCGTCGGGACTTCGGCCGTCACGTTCAGCGTGGCGACTGCGGTGAGCAGGCTAAAGGCCGCCGTGGCCGCGGGCTTGGTCGTGTCCGCCAGCACGGTCGGCACGTCGGCGGAGGTGCGGTCCCACGCCTTGAAGGAAAGCGTGGCCGCCCCGAACACGCCGGCGGCCGGGACGAACCGCAGGCGGTCGTCCGGCCCGAGGACCAGCGCCGTCTTCGGCGTCACGGCCGGGACGGCGGGCCACACCGTCGTGCCGTCCAGTTGATACTGCCACACGCCCGAGACGTTGCCGCCGAGGGCCGTCACCGCCAGGCCGGGACGTAAGCCGACGTCCACGTCCGTCACCGCGGACCCGAGAATGTCCGCCACGAGGTCGCCCGGGGGGTTGACCAAGTCGGTCGGGTCGGAGAACACAGCCGAATCGACCGGGGAGAGGACAGCCGGGCCGCCCGCGTCGAGGACGGGCCGGTCGTTGGCCGGCGTCACCCGGGCGAACAGGTAATCCGTCGCCGAACTGTAGGGCGTTGACCCGCCGACGGCCGCCGGGTTGCTCAAGTCGGCGACCGTCCCGGCCTTGCCGGCCGATTGGTCCCACGCCCGGATCGTCAGGAACGCCTCCCCGGCCACGTCGGCGGCCGGGATGAAGCGGACCTTGTCCGTGTTCCGCAGCAGGGTCGTGTGGGCGGCGTCGATCCCGCCGAACGCCTTCCACCCCTTGCCGACGTTGAATTCCCACCGGCCGGCGAGGCCGCCGCCGGAACCGACGACCGCCACGCCCGTCTTGGCCTTCACGCCGTCCGGGTCGGTGACGGCGACGCCGGGCAGGTTGGCCGCGGTGAGGGCCTTGCCGGGGGCCGGCGCGTCCTCCGGGAGGTCGGTGAAGATCGGGGCGACGCGGACGCGGGCCGTCTCTTCCGCCGCGCTAAACGGCCGGAGCGACCCGCCGACGCTGGCGTCGGCCGTCGTCCCGAACGGGAGCAGCGGCGCCGACTGGTCCCACGCCCGGTACGTCAGGGTCGCGGCGCCGACGTACCCGACGGCCGGGATGAACTGCACCTGGTCGATTTGCCGGAGAAGCAGGGCCGTCGCGGGCGTGACGGGGGAGAGGTCCGCCCACGTCTTCCCGGCATCGACGGAGAATTTCCACACGCCGTTCGTCGCGTCGGCGCCGGTGACGGCGATGCCGCCGAACGTCGTGCCGGGGTCCGGGTCGGTCACGCCGGCCGTCGCGAAGTCGCCGACGACCGTGGCCGTCGGGATCGACGGGGCGGCGGCCGACGGGCTGGCGACCGGAATGAGTTCCGGGTTGCCGGAGTTGTCGAGGATCGGCGCCCGGTTCTTCCCGACGTTAATCTCGAAAATCTGTTCGGCGCTGGTGTTGACGTCGGGGAAGAGGCCGGCGCCGCTGTCCTTGACTCGGACGTGGACGCGGGTCAGCCCGGTCACGGTCGGCGCGCCGGACTTGGGGGTGAACGTCAGGTCGCCGGCGGGGGAGATCGCGGGTTGGACGTCGAACAGCGACGGGTCCTCGGCCGTGACAGTGAAGCTCGGCGTCTGGGCGGACTCGTTCAGCGGGCCGACGCCGATGGCCATCGCCCACCCCGGGTAGGACTGGGCCGGGGCGGCGGCCGGCGAGTAGACATCGGGCCCGCCGGTGAAGGACGGCACGTCGTTGACGGCGGTCACCGTGACCGTGAACGTCTGGGTGACGGGGGTGGCGCGGGTGACGCCGTCGGACACCGTCACGGTGATGTGCGCCGTCCCGAAGGCCTCCGCGGCCGGCTTGACGGAAATGCTCCCGCCGACGGCGGGGCTCGTGTAGCTTACCGCCAGCCCGGCCGGGGTGTTCGGGACGACGGCCGGGTTGTCGGAGACGGCGGTGACGGTGAGGGTTTCCAGTTCCCCGCCGGTCGCGATGCCGGTCAGCGTCACCGGCTGGGCCGACCCGTCCTCGAGGAAGGACAGGTCGGCGATCGGGCCGTCGAGGGTCGGCGGCAGGTTCGGCTTGAAGACGGTGATGACGAAGTCTTGGGCGTCGGACCGGACGGGGGCGCCGTTGTCGGTCACGGTCACGGTCACGTTGTAGACGTTGTCGCGCCCCACGTCGGTCGGGACGTCAAAGTCCGGGGCGGTCAGGAAGGTCAGGTCGCCGTTGGGCGCGAGGTCGAACAGGGCCGCGTCCGGGCCGCTGAGGGCGTACGTGAGGACTTGCTCCGGGACGTCCGCGTCCGCGGCCGTGACGGTGGTGACGGCGGTGACGCCCTCGGGAATCGTGAAATTGACCGTCGTCGCGCCGGCGTTATTGGTAATGACCGGGGCCTGGTTCGGGCTGACGACGTTAATGTCGTCGATGTGCCAGCCGATGGCGGAAACGCCGTTGTCCGTCCCCTCGCGCCACCGGAGTTGCACGGTCTGGCCGGCGCCGGCGGCGGGCAGATTCACGGTGGTCTTGATGCTGGTGCCCGACGACCCGGCCCACGCCCGGCGGCCGGCGAGCGGGTTGGCGAACGACGAGCTGAGGGTGGCGACGTAGCCGCCGGCCGCGAAGGAGCCGCCCGCGGCGAGGATGTCCTTGAACGGGGCGCCGTTGATCGAGATTTCCAGCACGCCGCCGTCGTAGTAAGTCAAGGGCGACCCCGAAGCCTCGGTGTTGTAGAGGTTGCGGAAGGAGAGCGTCCCGCCGGGGGAGTAGCTGAAGACCGGCGAGGTCAGGCGGTTGTCGGCGATGTTGCCGCCGTCCGGGACGAAGGCGTTGTTCGGGGCGCTGAAGCTCGACGTGGCGGTGGTGGCCCAGTCGGCGCCGCCCGGGCCGGTGAAGGCGGTCGTCCACCCGGCCGGGAGGGTCGGGGCGGCGACGGCGTCGAAGTTCTCGACCAAGTACCCGGTGGAGAAGCTGAGGGGGTAGTCCTCCACTTCGCCGTCGGGGAGTTCGCCGGTCGGGCTGGGCGCGGCGACGGGCGCGCTGGTGAGCCGGAAGCGGCCGTAGTGCGTGCCGAAGAGCGACGCGGCGGGGATGGGCACGGTGAGCGTGGTCGTGCCGGGGGCGAGGACGAGGTTGGCGGCGATCGCCTCGCCGGGTTCGAAGACGCCGCTTTCGTTGAAATCGACCCACGCATTGAGGACGCCGCCGGTCGGGGCGGTGATTTTGAACTTGCCGTCGAAGCCCGGGTTCAGGATGCCCTGGACGACGCCGTCCTCGTCGTGGGTCGCCTTCTGGTCGTCGCCGGTGCCGTCGAGGGGGGCCGCCGCGTCCGTTTCGCCGTCCCGGAGCGCCCCGAGTTTGGGGCCGCCGGGCAGGTGCCGGGCGCCGTCACTGGCCGCGAGCGTGCCGAACGTGTCCGGGGCGTCGCCGAAGTCGGGGACCGGGAGGACTTCCAGGTTGACGTCGTCGACGTGCCACCCGGGGCCGCCCAACGCGCTGTCGGTCTGGAGTTGCCACCGGAACTGGACCGTCTTCCCGAAGGCGGACACCGGCAGGTTCACGTACGTCTTGACGTAGCCGCCGGAGGCGCCGGCAAACCCGCCGTTGGCGGCGTACGACGCGTTGATGGCGGCGTCGGCGAAGTTGCCGCCGGCGACCAGAATGTCGTTGAAGGCCCCGTTGTTGATCGAGATGTCCAGCGTGGCGACGTCCCCGGCCCCGAGGTCATAGGAATTCTGGAAGGACAGCAGGTTGTTGACCGGCAGGTACGTGACGACGGGAGACACGAGCTTGGTGTCGCTGGTCACGGCGGCGTTGGGGACGAACGCGGCGTTGGGCGCGTTGAACGCGCCGGCCGTGGCGGTCGTCCACACGGACGTCCCCGGGCCGTTCTGGCTCGTCCACTTGACGGGCAGCGCGGGGGCCGTCACCGCGTCGAAGTTCTGGACGATGTTGGCGTCCTGGGGCATGTCGAAGGCTTCCGTCACAATCGTGGCGTTCGCGTCCACGCCGGCGTCGGCGCTGAACCCGAAGCCGCGGCGGGCGAAGGCGAGCCACAGTTCGGAGTAGTTCTTGCCGCCGGTCAGGACTTGGTCGGACAGGATGATGGCGTCGCGGGCCTGCAGGAACGTCGGGTTGGCGGGCTGGTTCTTCAGGCCGTCCATCACCAGTTGCAGGGCCAACTTGTTGCCGGCGGCGGCCGGCGTGCCGGGGGCGGCGGCCGGGTTGTACCCCGTGTACAGGTTGGCGTCGTACCCGTACTTGTCACTCAACAGCCAGTTGATGTCCCACAACACCGTCGCCCACAGTTCGCCGGCGTCGTGCACCTCGTTCGACGTGTTGAAGTCGCCGAACGTCTGCGGGTTCCCCCCCGCCCCCATGTTGAAGCTGTACGGGTGGCGGCGGATGCCGCCCCCGCTCGCCGCCAGCCCGAGCACGTAATTGCCGATGGGCACGGCGGCGTTCTGGAGGTCGGCCGGCCGCTGCGTGAGCATCAAGGCCCAGAAGTCGCTCCACCCCTCGCCCATGCCGCCGCTCTGCAGGGAGTTCAAGGCGTTGGCGTCCGCCGGGCCGCCGGTGAGGCGGTTCGAGACGCCGTGGCCGTACTCGTGGAAGATCACGCCGTTGTCCAAGTCGCTGTCCCGGCGCGGCGACGTGAGGTCGAACTCGTACATCTGCATCCGCGGGGCCTGCCCGTCCGGCGGCGTGGCGAAGTTGGCGTTGTCGCGGGTGAAGTTGTTGGCGTCGTCCTGGGCGTCGGCCTGGACGGCGTCCGCGCCGGCCCCGCCGTTGCCGTAGTTGTTGGACTGGAAGTTCCCGGCCGCCTCGGTGAAGCCGTAGTGGTAGTGGATGTCGTGCAGGATGTTGTTCGCGTAGAACAGGTTGACGACCGCCGCCTCGTCGTTCCGGTTCAGGTTCGACGGGTCAACCGCCGGCGTGTCGTACGGCTGCTTGGTCGCGTCGAACGCGTTGCCGGAGAAATTGAGGGCGGCCCCGCCGGACGGGCGGCTGCCCGGGTCGGCCGCGTCGTTCCCGTCGCGGTCCAGGTGGGCGTCCACGTTGTTGCCGCGCGTGTCCAAGAACTCGGCCCCGACGATGCCGTTGGTGTCGTGCCAGCCGAACGGCGACGCCGCCGTGTCGTTCGGGTTGGTGAGGACGGAAAACCCGCCGTCCTGCACGCTCTCGTTCGGCTGCGGGAGGACGTTGTACGTCGCGTGGTCGACCCAGTCGTTTTGCCACACCGCCTTGCCGGTGTCCCCGGCCGCGATCACGTCGTACCAGTGCTGCCCGTCCGGGGTCCGGAGGACGTACCGCCAGCCGAGTTGCACGCCGTCCGCCGTGACGACGTAATTCAGCGAGGCGGGGATCGGGTCGCGGGACACCTCCGCGGCGGCCAGCACGGCCGGGTCGTTCGGGTGGGCCTGCGCGCTCAGGACCGTCGCCGACTGCGTGAGGGTCAAGCCCAAGTCGCCCACGGCCGCCGCCAAGGCCGCCGACGCGGTGAGCGCCGCGCTCGGGGCCGTCAGGGAATTCGTCCCCAAGCCCGGCACGAACGTACTCCCGACGTTGATGACTTCGCCGGACTTGGCGACGTTGATGCTCAGCACGGCGTTCGCCACCGGCAGGCCGTTGTGGGTCTGCTGCAAGTAGATGTGCGTCGTCCCCGTCAGCGCGTCGGCGTACTGGCTAGTCACCATGTAATTGGCGAGGTCGGCGGGCTGCAGCCCGAGTTTCGCGGCGTTGGCCTGCAAGTACTGCGTCGCAATTTCAAACGGGCTGCCCGCCTTCGGCGCGGACAGGAAGGCGCTGCCCGCGCCCGCCGTCGCCTTCGGGGTGATGGTGTGCGTCACCGGCAGGAAGTTCAGGTGCCCCTCGCCGATCGGCTGTTTGACCGCCTCGACGGCGCCGGCCGTCGGGACTGTCCGGTCTTCCAGTTGTTCGATCCGAAGTTTGGGCGCCCGGGTAGGTGTAACGCGGGTGTTGGCGCGACGAGTCATTAGAAATCTCAAGGGGGGGGCGCGAGTCTGGAAGGATTAGTATAGCCAGAAGTCGCCCAGTCTGTCAAACGTCAATCCGCACGTTTTTCGGGCGAGGAGCGTCAAATTGCTCGGCGCCCGGCCCGCCTGTCCCTTATAATCCGAACCCCCGGCGCAAGCCATGTTGACGGAATTCGTCCGGCCGGGACCGGCGGGCCGGAATCGGGTGGGTCCGCGGACACTTAGTTTGATTTGGGGCATTGCCACTGATTAGCCGCCCACGGCTATCCGCGGGCAAAAATGCCGTGTAGAATGCCACCTGCCCCGAAATTGTCCCCCGACCGCTCCCCTCCCCGGGCTGCCGTTATGGCTCTGCCACGCTGTTCATTTGTCCTGTTGCTCGTGACGGTCCAAGCGTCCGCCGCCCCGGTCGATTACGCGCGGGACATTAAGCCGCTGTTCGCCGCCCACTGCGTCAGTTGCCACGGGCCGGCGAAGGCGAAGGGGGGCCTGCGCCTCGACACGTTCGCCGGCGTCAAGAAGGGGGGCAACGCCGGGGCGGTCATTGTCCCCAAAAAGGCGGCGGAGAGTTGGATTCTTCACGCCCTGAACGGGACGAACGAAGCGGCCAAGATGCCGCCGAAGGAGCCGTTGTCCAAAGACCAGATCGCCTTGGTGACGCGGTGGATCGACGAGGGGGCCGTCGGCCCGACAGCGGAGAAAACCGTCGCCGGCGGGCCGGTGAAGAGTTCGCACTGGTCGTTCCAGCCGATCAAGAAACCGGCCGCCCCGGCGGTGAAGAACGCCGCGTGGGTCCGCACCGAGATTGACCGTCACATCCTTGCCCGCTTGGAGAAAGAAGGCGTCACCCCGTCCCCTGAAGCCGACCGCGTCACCTACATTCGCCGGTTGAAGCTCGACCTCACCGGCCTGCCGCCGACGCCCGCCGAAGTCGCCGAGTTCGTCGCGGACCAGTCGCTGTCGGCTTACGAGGCCCTCGTGGACCGCACGCTGAAGTCGCCGCACTACGGCGAGATGCAGGCCCGGAACTGGCTGGACGCCGCCCGCTACGCGGACTCCAACGGCTACACCATCGACGCCGGCCGGGCCATCTGGAAGTACCGCGACTGGGTCATCAACGCCTTCAACGCGGACATGCCGTTCGACCGCTTCACCGTCGAACAACTGGCCGGGGACTTGCTGCCCAACCCCACGCCGGAGCAACTGACGGCCACCGGCTTCCACCGCAACACGATGATTAACCAAGAGGGCGGCATCGACTTGGAGCAGTTCCGCGTGGACGCCGTCGTGGACCGCGTGAACACGACGGGGACCGTGTGGCTCGGCCTCACGGTCGGGTGCTGCCAGTGCCACGACCACAAGTTCGACCCGATCAGCCAGCGCGAGTACTACCAATTCTTCGCGTTCTTCAACAACGTAGACGAGCCGAACCTGGAACTGATCGACCCCCAAGTGGCCAAGGTTCGGGACGACATCCGCGCCCGCCTGGCGGCCGTGAACGCCCGGTTCAAGCAACTGGATTCGATTACGGCGGACTCCGTCGAGATGTGGGAGCGCGGTCTTACGGACCAGTCCCGCGTGTCGGTGCCGAAAGCGCTGGCGTCGATCATGTTGGTCGCCCAGAGTGGCCGCAGCGCCAAGCAAGTGCAAACGCTGGAGACCGCCGTCCGCCGCATGGACCAGACCCGGCACGTCCTCGGCGGGCTGTTGAACCCAATGCAAGCCGCCACGCACGCCCACTTGCTGACGACACGATTGCAAACGGAAAAAGCCCGGGCCGACCTGCAAAAGCAAGAGCCGGCGGCCGTCACCACGATGATCGTGCGGGAGCGCACGATTCCCCGCAAGACGACCATCATGATCGGCGGGGACTTCACCCGCAAAGGCGCGGACGTGGGGACTGGCTTCCCGGCCGTGCTGCCCGGCGCCGCCGAGAGGAAGAACCGCCTCGACCTCGCCCAGTGGATCGTCGATCCCGCGAACCCGCTGACGGCCCGCGTGGCGGTGAACCGGGCGTGGGGCCAGTTCTTCGGCCTCGGCCTCGTCGAAACGGAGAACGACTTCGGCAGCCAAGGCACGAAGCCGACGCACCCGGAATTGCTGGATTATTTGGCGACCTCGTTCGTCGAGAAGAAGTGGTCGGTGAAGGAACTGCACCGGCAAATCGTGCTGTCGGCGACGTACCGGCAATCCTCGAAGGCCCGGCCGGACTTGGAGAAGACCGACGCCCGCAACCTATTATTGGCCCGGCAGAACCGCATCCGCGTCAACGCCGAGGTGGTGCGGGACGTGGCCTTGGCCGCGAGCGGGCTGCTCTCCGAAAAAGTCGGCGGCCCGAGTGTCTTCCCGCCGCAACCGGACGGCGTGTACCGCTTCACGCAGGTGGACAAGGCGTGGAAGGCCAGCGCCGGCGAGGACCGCTACCGCCGCGGCATGTACACCTACTTCTGGCGGTCGGCCCCGCACCCGCAACTGGTGACGTTCGACGCCCCGGACGCCAACTCGGCCTGCACGCGCCGCACGCGCTCCAACACGCCGTTGCAGGCCCTGACCCTCTTGAACGACGCGGGCTTCTACGAGTACGCCCAAGCCTTGGCCGCCCGCATCGTCGCCGAAGAATCCGGGGACGCCGCCGCGAAGTTGACCCACGGCTTCCGGCTCTGCTTGGGCCGCGCCCCCACGGGCCGAGAACTCGGTCGGCTGACGGCTTTCCACGCGAAGCAGGCGGCTGAACTGACCGGCGACGAGGCGAAAAAATTGTCGCCCGAGAACCCGACGCTAGCCCCTTGGGTGACGGTGGCCCGCGTGCTGCTGAATTTGGACGAGTTCATCACGCGGGAGTGAACCGGAAACGAAATCAAGACATTTTTGCCACGGATCGAACACGGACGAAACACGGATGAAAACAGAAGAGAAGAACTTCACCACAGAGGACACAGAGAGCACAGAGGAAAACCAAAGCAGAGGAAAGGCATTTATGAAAATGTCTTCTCCGCCTCTGTCTTTCCTCTGTGGTCTCTGTGTCCTCTGTGGTGAAGTTCTTCTCTTCTCTTCCGCCTTTACCCGTGTTTCGTCCGTGTTCGGTCCGTGGCTAAAAATTCTTCATCCCCACCCGTCTCACCACCCGTAGGTCTTCCGCATCCAATCAATCTGCGCGGTGTGGTGCTTGCCGTGCCAGGCGTAGATGTTCAGGGCCTCGCCCAGCGTGTAGGTCTTGTTCGGCTCGGGGTGGTGGAAGGTCGCCTGATAGTCCGAGTCCGTCATCGCGGCGGCCAGCGCCGTCCAGCGGGTGTGCAACGCTTCAATGAGGGCGATGGAGACTTCCGGGGCCGTGTCCGCGTCGGCGGTCTGGGACCACTCCCACTGCTTGTACGGCTTGATCGTCGGGTTCGGCTCGGTGAGCGCCATCTTGAACCGGCCGAACGCCTGCATGTGGCTGTCGGCCAAGTGGCTGATGATCTGGCGCGTGGTCCAGTTCACGTACTTCGTCGAAAGTTGCTCGGCCGACAGGCCGGCGATGGCCGTCCGTAATTCGGCGGCCAGATTCGCCATGTCGGCGATCATGGCGGCCCGCTCTGCGGCGTTCGGGGTCGCGTTCTGGATTCGTTCGCCGGCGGGGTACTTCGGGGGTGTCATGGGGAACTCAAATGGGAACGAAGAATAAGACTCACCGCAAAGGCACAAAGGTCACACAAAGATTCACCAAGAATACGAAAGAACCTTTCTACGACTTCTCCGTGAAATTTTGTGGCTGCTTCGTGTCTTTGTGGTGAGTGTCTTTGGCCAGCGCTTCTTCATCCCGCTTGAGGACGCGGGCGTCGAACACGAACGGCCCGAACGGCAACACGGACGCCGCAAACGCCCCGGCGATCTTCCCCACGCCCCACCGCCGAGACGTGGCCGCCCACGCCGCCGCGATCAAGTAGAGAATCCACAGCCCGCCGTGGGCCGCCCCGACGACCTTCACGGCCGTCGGGCTGTCGGCCAAATACTTCAACGGCATGGCGACGCCGAGCAGAAGGAGGAACGACGCCCCCTCGAAGTAGCCGACAATCCGCAAGGCGCGCAGCGAATGGGTGAGCAAGTCTGTCTCCGGTCGCAACAGCAAGAGACCCCCTCCAACTCCCCCTTGCCAAGGGGGAGAGCAAAGCCGGCCGCCGCGTGTGGGCTTTAGCCTCAATCCGCAGAGGGCGGATTCTTCTCTCCCCCTTGGCAAGGGGGAGTTGGAGGGGGTCTCTTTCCGCCCACGACTTTCAAAACAACTGATTAACTCCGTTATCCGCAAGCCCCCCGGCCGCCGCAACCGAAATCGGCGGGGATTCCGTATCACGAGTCGCATGGACATCCTCTTCCTGCACGGCTGGCGGTCGGTCCCCGGCGGCGTCAAGCCGACGCACTTGGCGGCGCCCGGCCACCGTGTCATCAACCCGAAACTCTCGGACGACGACTTCGCCGACGCGGTCCGGGTCGCCCAAGCCGCCTGCGATGAACACCGCCCGGCCGTCGTGGTCGGCTCCTCCCGCGGCGGGGCCGTCGCCATGAACATCACCGCCGGCCCGGCCCGCTTGGTGCTGCTCTGCCCCGCGTGGAAGAATTGGGGGACAGTCAAAAAGGTTCCGTATGGGACGGTGATCCTGCACAGCCGGGCCGACGACGTGATTCCCTTCGCCGACTCCGCGGAACTGGTGCGGGCAAGTGGCTTGCCTGAATCCGCGCTGATTAATGTGGGGACGGACCACCGGCTGGCCGACCCGGAACCGCTGGCGGCCATGTTGCGGGCGTGCGAGTTGGTGTAAAAAACCAAGCGCAGCGAGGGGCCGAGCCGACTTCCCTACTCTAAACCTCATGGCCAAAACCCTCTACCACCATGTCCCCTGCACCGTCTGCGGGTGCGTGTGCGATGACCTGTCGATCACGGTCGAGGGGGGCCGCATCACGGAAGCCGTTGGGGCGTGCGAGTTGGCCCGACCCAAGTTATTGGAGCAGAACGCTTACTTCCCGCCGGTGGCCGAGATTCGCGGGGAGTCGGTCCCGCTTGAGGAAGCGGTCGCGGCGGCGGTCGCGATTTTGAAGGCGGCCAAGTCCCCGCTGATTTACGGCCTGTCCCGCAGCACGACGGAGGGGCAGCGGGCGGCCGTCGCCCTCGCGGAACTGGCGGGCGCGACCATCGACACGACGGCCGCGACGGGGCACGCGCCGTCCCTCATCGCGTTGCAGCAGGTCGGCGAATCGACGTGTTCCTTGGGGGAAGTGAAGTCGCGCGCCGACCTCGTCGTCTACTGGGGCTGCGACCCGATGACGACGCACCCGCGGCACTTCGAGCGGTACGCCCCGCCGCGGCCGGGCCGGACCATCGTGGCCGTTGACGTGCGCGAGACCGCCACCGCCAAGGCGGCCGACCATTCCGTCCTCATCGACCCGGAGTCGGACTGGGAAGCCCTGTGGGCGTTGCGCGGGTTGGTGAAGGGCGTCCCCGTGCCGGGGACATCGGCGGCAATCCGCGACTTGGCCGACCGCATGAAGGCGGCGAAGTTCGGCGTGGTGTTCTTCGGCGGCGGCCTTATCAAGGGGCCGCACGCCCACCGCCAGGTGGAAGCCCTGCTGCAACTGGTGACGGACCTGAACGACGGCCGGCGGTTTTACGCCCGCCGCATGCGCCGCTTCGGCGACATCGCCGGGGCCGACAGCGTCCTCACCTGGCAGACGGGCTACCCGTTCGGCGTCAACTTTTTCGCCGGCTACCCGCGCTTCAACCCCGGCGAGTTCTCGGCCCCGGCCATGCTCGCCCGCAAGGAAATCGACGCTTGCCTGTTCGTCGGCAGCGAGACCAGCGCCGAGTTCCCACAAGCGGCCATTGACCACTTGAAGACGATCCCGGTAATCGCCTTGGAAAGCCCGAACACGGTGACGATGGCCCCCCCGGCCGTGCGCTTCACCACGGCCGTCTACGGCGTCCACCGCCCTGGGACGGCCTACCGCATGGACGAAATTCCGCTGCCGTTGCAAGTCCTCCTCCCCACCCACTATCCGTCGGACGGCGACGTGCTGGAACGGCTGCGGGCGGCCATGCTTTCTGAATCTTCACTCCCGCCGGCGCGGAACCCGTGAGGCCGTTGTGGGTTAATACTCTTGTGCCAGTCAACACTCACGGAACCTTTGGAAACTTAGCCATGAACCGCCTGATGATGATCGCCGCGTTGCTCTGCTTCGGGATCGCCTCCACCGTGTCGGCCGCCGACGCCGAGAAGAAGAAAAAGAAGGCCGAGAAGAAGCAGGGGCCGGACATCGCCGCCCTGTTCAACAAGCTCGACGTGAACCAAGACAAGAAGGTGGACAAGAAGGAATTCGAAGCCTTCACCGGCCTGATGGCCGACGCCAAGGCCAAGAAGGCGAAAAAGGCCAAGCAAGTCGTCGCCAAGGCGGACGACGCCGCCGACGCCAAGGCCAAGAAGAAGGCCGCCAAGAAGGCCGCCAAGAACGCCCCGGCCCCCGACCTAACCAAGAAGCGGGCCGAGTGGTTCAAGAAGCTCGACGCCAACAACGACGGCTCCCTGACGCTCGAAGAGTTCACGAAGATCAAGGAAGTGATCGCGGCCGACGAGCCGGAGAAGAAGTAACGCTGAGATTTCGAGAAGAATTTTTGGCCGCGGATCGAACACGGATAGAGACAAAGGCAGAAGAACTTTACCACAGAGGACACAGAGACCACAGAGGAA
>JAYTTY010000437.1:0-18716 GCA_043744795.1 Zavarzinella sp.
GTCTGACATCGCAAGCCCCTTGTGTTGAGAGTGTGAACGGTCAATTTTGACTGTAACCACTTCCCGACGGCTTGCATGGATTCTTTCGGCGGCGGAGGGCGCATGACCGCGACGGAGGTAGAGGCACTGACGCGGGACGACATGCGTGCGCTCGACGACGCCCGCGTGGTGGCCCATGTCCCGGCTCTACTGGTCGCCCCGCCCCGGCCGCTCCAGCTCGCGTGGCCCTACGGGGCTGCCGGGGTGACGTTCGACGCCTTCCTCGTCCTGGATCACCCGCGGTCGGGCACGGGCATCGTGCACTGCCAACAGGGGTTCGGCCCGGCGCACCCGTGGGGCCTGATCTTCACCGACCGCGGGCCGCTCTCGACGGGCACAGATGACGGCTGGTATCCCCGGTTCCTAGATGCGTACTTCGAGTCCAAGGCATCGGCCGACGTGCCCATCTGGCGGGTCCGGGAGTGGCAGACGAGCCGTGACGGCGCGTGGTTGTCCGGCGAGTTGCCGTGGGACGAGGCGTGGGCGCAGGTGGCCGAGCTGCGAGCGTCCGCGCCGCACGGCCAGCACTACTGCGATCACTCCATCAGGTACTAGCGGCCGGCAGCACTCCAGACGCCGAACCGTCTTATGCCCCATCCGACTTGAATAAAACGGAGCGATTCCGGGTACGCCTTTTTTAACAACGGCCCGCGACACGGCTAAAAACCACATGACATGACCGGCCGGCGGCCTGTCGCACGGGCTTCTAGCCCTCTGGCGGGCCGTTGTTTTTTAATGACGTATGCTGATTCGTTTATTCAACTTGCCACTCACTCACCCGGCGCCCGGCGTAAGGTTCCACGGCCAAGTCGTGGAACCACCCGGCGTTGGCGCACGCTTCGATCACCAACAGGGCGTCCGGGTGTTCGGCGAACAGCTCCGCGAGGGCCCCGCCGTCCGTGTCGATGGTCCGGAAGGCCGCCTCGCGGGTTGAGCGGCGATCAAGGCAAACAACACCCTTGAACCGGCCGAGGTCTGCGGCCATAATCAGATCAAACAACGCAGAGCCACCGTGTATTGAGAGTGTCACCCGGTCACTGGTGACTGGAACCGATGGCACGGACGGCTTGCATGGATTCTTTCGGCTTTGAAGAGGTCGCCGATGGGCACGGTTCTTGCCACTGCCGGCGTCGTCTTGGCACTGCTCTTGGCGATCTCGCTGATTTCGCGGTTGTGGCGGTGGCGCTGTCCGAGTTGCGGCCGTCGTCGGCTCCGGTTCCTCGGCTTGGCGAGCGAGTGGTCGGCGGAGTGGGTCGAGAGCCGATTCCCCGAGGGGCAGTGCGGTGCGTGCGGCCGATGGGCGGTCTGCCGCGAGGGTCTGTTAGGTCAATGGGAGCCAGCAAAACCGGCCGAACCAAACACTGCAGATGACCGGGGTCCTCCGTCCTCGCGTGGCGGCCAAAGTCGCTTCGGCCCCGGCGCCTGAACGGCGGCGTCCGGCGACACCCAAAGGATTGTCCGGTTGATCCGCCACTCCCGCCCGAGGATAAATCAATCACCTGTCCCGTTCCGAGGTTTGACATGACTCTCCTTCCCTTGATCCGGCCTTCCGTTCTCTCCCTGGCGACTGTTCTGCTGATCGCGATTCCGGCGGTCGCGGACCCGGCGGTTCTCGACGTGGTCGTCACTTCGACGCTGGCGACGCCGAAGGAACACGTCAAAGCCTATCGCAAGGTCCTTCACGAGATGGCGGTCACGGCCCTGATGTCCTTGTCCCCGGCGGACGAACCGGACGACGGGGCGGCCCCGGCGGATGGGGCGGCCAAATACCGGCTGTTCGTGGACCATAAGGGGGTCGTCGTCGTCGGGAACGCCTTGAAGGAGTTTTCGATGCGCCCCCTCAAACTTGTGGTCAAAGGGGCCGAGTTCGCCGGTGTCCCGGACAAGAACAAGTATGAATTATATGGAACGGACTGGTACCTGCCGTATCAGCACACGGGAGTCGTCGCCCTCCGCCTGGCCGAGTGGAAGGGCGGGAAGTACCAGACGCTCCTCACCTGGTCGGCCGCGATCCCCGAGTCACACGTCGTCATCGAAGGCCAAGGGCTGCTGGAGGTTCCTACGGGCTATCGCTTAGACGTGGCCACGTCGGACGTCGACATCGAACGCAAGGGGCTGGTGAAGGTGGCTAGCCTGACGAAGGTCACGGTCAATGCCGCACTCAACTTCAAGCCGGCATTTCCCAAAAAAGTCGAAGAGGCCCGAATCGAGGTCCTGAACGCGATGCTGCCCGAGGACTACTCCGCCGGCTTGTTTCAAGGTCTCGTGAGCGGCCGGGTGGTCAAGGCGAAGGTGGGGGCGAGCGTCGGGGGCGGCGGTCTGGGGTCGGGAGGCCTCGAGAGCGGCCGGGTGGTCAAGGCGAAGGCGGGGGCGGACGACACGACGGAGCCGACGGCCGACCTGGTATTCCTCAACAAGTCGCCGTGGCCGGTCAAAAGCGTGAAGGTCACGGTGGTTACCGCGACCAACGTGTTGATCGGCAGTGAGTACGCGGAGTTGGAGTTTGCCCAGCCGCTGGCCCCGGGCAAGTCGGCCCCGCTCACGTACGCCGGGACGGCGAGCCCGAACGACACGCGGTTCTCGGGGCTGAAGCCGGGCGTGTTGGTCAAGGGCGTGGAGTTTCTGCCGGAGTAGTGGCCTGGACCGCTTTCCGTTTCCGGACAGCCGACATTGGTCTGCTCACCGGGTCACCGCGGCGATGACAGCCGAGTTCCAGGCCCACGGCTCTGCGTGGACGTGTGCTTGCGGTCTCAATCGTGTCCACGCAGAGCCGTGGACGACTGAGCAAGGCCCGCCGAACAAGTCGAGCCGGGGCCGGGTTTTCGGCCGGACGGGCCGTTGAACATAGCCCAGCCCGCAAGGGCTGGGAACATCGGCCGTCAGCGGCCTCGGTCTGAAGGACCGATTATTGGCCGGCGGTCCCGTCAGGCTTGGCGGCCCACGGCTGACACCGCCCGTCGGGCCCGGACGGTCCTTCAGACCGAAAATCAAATCCGCCTGTTCCCAAGCCCTTGCGGGCTGGGCTATGTTCATCGGCCCGTCAGGCCGAAAACCCGGCTCCGATCCGGGCGCCCGGTGTTCGCCCAAACAGGGCGCGGCCCGCAAAAGAATGGCGTCAACATTTCGTGTTCGCCGCGCGGGCGCCGCGGAATCCGGCCGGCGGCGGGCGCCACGACTTGCCGGCTCACGCCCCCAGCAGGTCGGCGATCAAGCAACCCCTTGGCCGGCGTCAGATGGCGCCGCTCCTTTCCCCGCCGCTTATGCCCATTTCTCCGGCCAAGCCGGTCGTGCGGGGCGGGCCGCGCCCCGTTTTCGCCACATTGCCCATTTGGGGCAGAATCCCGGCAAGTCGGCCGTCACATTACCCCGACATGACAAGCGGCGGACCCGCGATGCGCCTTGCCGCGCCCCGGCCCGAGGGGTATAGGCCGGCCGCATTGTTGGTGCCCTCGCCCCACATGCCCCGACCGGAAGATCCGGTCTGCCCCCCGGCGTCGCCCGCGGGCGGATCACACGCAACGGAAATCACTCTCATGCGCTGGGTCGATCGCTTGCTCCGCCAGTCCCGCCGCCCGGCCGCCCGCCCGCGGTTGGCCGTCCTGACCCTCGAAGACCGGGCCGTCCCGAGCGTCGCCGGCTTCGTGTTCCGCGACCTCGACGGGGACGCCGTCCGCGACGTGGGGACGCCGTTGACCGAACCCGGCCGGGTCGCCCCGGCGATCGTCCCGCGCGTCGAGCCGGGCGTGGCCGGCGTCACGGTGCAGGCGTTCGCCGCCGGCAGCGCCGTCCCCGTCGAGACGGCGGTCACGGCGGCCAACGGGTCGTACGCGCTGGCCACGAACCTCAGCAGCGTCCGGCTCGAATTCACCAACCTGCCGGCCGGGTCCGCCGTCGGCAACGCCGGCGCGCAGGCCGGGGCGTCGAACGTGCGCTTCGTCAACGCCGGCCTCAACCCGGTGAACGTGAACTTGGCGACGGTGATCCCGGCGCAGGCCAACCCGTACCTGGTCACGCCGCAATTCTCGCTGAGGAGTCCCGCGGACCCGGCCGTGGCCGCGCGGCCGGCCCTGCTGGCGTTCCCGTACAACGCCACCGGCAACACCGGCCCGCTGACGACCTTGGCGACCGCGGGCCAAGTCGGCGCCACGTGGGCCGTCGCGTCTAACGGGGCCACCGGGGACGTGTACGCCGCCGCGTTCATGAAGCGGTACAGCGCCTTCGGGCCGAACGGCACCGGGGCCATCTACAAGACGCGGCCGACGTACAACGGGGCCGGCCAACTCACCGGGTCCAGCGCGCCGGTCCTCTTCGCGGACGTGTCCCAAGTCCTCGGCGGGGCGGCCGGCGGGGCGGCCGGCACCACGGGCGCCAACCCGCACCCGAACACCTTCACCACCGCCCAGTTCAACACGGACAACGACGGCAACGCCGACGGCACGCCCGACCTGATCGCCAACGACGGCGTCGGCAAGATCGCCCT
This sequence comes from Zavarzinella sp., assembly GCA_043744795.1. Classification (GTDB taxonomy): domain Bacteria; phylum Planctomycetota; class Planctomycetia; order Gemmatales; family Gemmataceae; genus Zavarzinella. Next base: position 4,520 of record JAYTTY010000437.1, read on the forward strand.
CGGCGGCATGGCCATGACCGCGGACAACACCGCCCTGTACGTGATGAACCTCACCACGCGGCAACTGGTCCGCCTGGGGGTGGACGCGAACGGGAACTTCAACGGGTCCCACGCCGAGTTCAACGTCCCCGTGCCGGCGGGCGTGGCCGCCAGCGACGTGCGGCCGTTCGCCGTCCAGATCCGCAACGGCCAAGTGTTCGTCGGCCTCGTGGACTCGGCCGAGACCACCGTCCGGGCCAACCTGCGCGGGTTCGTGTACGCCTTCAATCCCGGCTCCGGGACGTTCGGCGGCGTGCCGGTCCTCCAGTTCCAACTCGACTACGCCCACGGGGACGCCAACGTCGACCGGGCCAACGGCCCCCAGCCGGACAACGGCTTCTACCAGCCGTGGGCCAACGTGGACCTGAGCAACAACGGCGGCGACTACCGCGCCCAGCCGGTCCTCGCCGACATCGTGTTCGACGACGCCGGGGCGATGATCGTCGGCATCCGCGACCGCGAGGGGGACATGACCAGCCCCGTCACGCCGAACCCCCGGCTCTTCGGCACGGCCGGCGACGTGCTGCGGGCCACGCTGGCCGGCGGCACGTTCACCCTCGAAGGGCAGCCCGGCGGCCTGATCGGCGTGCCCGACGGCGAGGGGCCGAACGGCCGCGAGTTCTACCCCGACGACCGGTACGACCCGTTCCACCAGGAGACCGCGACCGGCGGCTTGGCGTACCTGCCCGGCACGGGCGAAGTCGCCGTCAACTCGATGGACCCCGGCGACGAGGTCTTCTCGGCCGGCCCGGTGTGGATGGACAACGTCACCGGCCGGGAGCGGGACAACTTCCAGGTGTACCGCAACGGCAACGCCGGCGCGTTCGCCAAGTCCAACGGCCTCGGGGACCTGCACGTCCTCTTCGGCCCCGCCGCGCTGGCCCTCGGCAACCGCGTCTGGAACGACGCCAACGACAACGGCCTCCAAGACGCCAACGAGCCGGGCATCGCCGGCGTGACCGTGCAACTGTTCCAGAACAACGCCCAAGTCGGCAGCACGGTCACCAACGCCCTCGGCGAGTACGTGTTCGACGCCGGCACCGTGAACAACGGCACCCCGGGCGACCCGACCGACGACGGCGTGCGGCCCAACACGGCGTACCAAATCCGCATCCCCACCGCCCAAGGCCCGCTGGCCGGCCTGCGGCCCGCGACGGCCAACGCCGGCGCGGACAACATCGACTCGGACGGGACGCTCGCCGGCCCGAACGTCGTGTACGCGCTGACCTCCGGCCCCACCGGCACGTTCGACTACGACAACGACTTCGGCTTCGTGGCCCGGCTGTCCCTCGGCAACCGCGTGTGGAACGACGCCAACAACAACGGCATCCAAGACCCCGCCGAGCCGGGCCTCGTCGGCGTGACCGTGGAAGCGCTGAACGCCGGCAACACCGTGATCGGCACGCAGTTCACCGGCGCCAACGGCGTCTACGAGTTCACCGACCTCGCCCCGGGCGACTACCGCGTGCGCCTGGCGGCGATCAACTTCCAGCCGGGCGGGTTGTTGGCGGGCTACACCAGCAGCGTCGGCGCCAACGGGCAGGCGACCGGCCCGGCCGAGGGCGTGAACCTCGACCCGGACCTCTTCCCGTCGGACACGGACGACAACGGCAACGTCGTCGGCACGCTCGGGGCCGGCGGGACCATCGACAGCGCCTTCGTGACGCTCCAGCCCGGCACGGAGCCGGTCGGCGAGACCCCCGGCCGCACCGACCTGACCGTGCCGGACGACAGCAGCAACTCGACCGTGGACTTCGGCGTCTTCCAGAAGCACACGCTCGGCAACGTCGTGTTCAACGACATGAACAACGACGGCGTGCAGGCCCCCGGCGAACTCGGCATCCCCAACGTCGCCGTCGCCCTGTTCGATGTCGGCACGGGTTTCCAGATCGCCAACACCACCACCAACGCCCAAGGGCAATACCTCTTTAGCCTGCTGGCCCCCGGGTCGTACATCGTGGAGGTCGCGGCGGCGAACTTCAACGGCGGCGGGCCGCTCTCGGGGTTCCGCTCCAGCGTCGGCCCGGCCGGCGCCAGTGAGCCGGCCGCCGACCCGGACAACAACGCGGACGGCGTGGACGACGGCACGACCACCGGCACGCTCGGGGCCGGCGGCGTGGTGCGGGCGCTCCCCGTCACGCTGGGGACCGACGAGCCGCTGAACGAACTGCCGAACAACGACGGGACCGGCACGCCGGACAACCAGGGCAACCTGACCGTGGACTTCGGCTTCTTCCGGCCGCTGTCCCTCGGCAACCAGGTGTTTAACGACTCGAACGACGACGGCATTCGCCAGCCCGGCGAAGCGGGGGTCAACGGCGTCGCCGTCGATCTGCTCAACGCGGGCGGCGGCGTGGTCGCGTCCGCGACGACCGCCACGGTCGGCGGCGTCCAAGGCGTGTACCTCTTCACCAACCTCCCCGCCGGCCAATACCGCGCCCGGCTGGCGGCCTCGAACTTCGCCCCCGGCGGGGCGTTGGCCGCCATGCGGCCCAGTTCCGCCGTCCAGGCCGACCCGAACACGGACATTGACGACGACAACAACGGCGCCACGGTCGGCACGCTCGGCTCCGGCGGCGTGATCCAGTCCGGCCTCATCGACCTGTCCCCCGGCAACGAGCCGGTCAACGACACCGACGCCGACCCGAACTCGAACCTGACGCTCGACTTCGGCGTCGTCGGCTCGCTGAGTCTCGGCAACCGCGTCTGGAACGACGCCAACAACAACGGCCTCCAAGACCCCGCCGAGCCGGGCCTCGTCGGCGTGGCTTTGGAAGTCCTGAACGCCGGCGGCACGGTGATCGGCTCGACCACCAGCGGGGCCAACGGCGTGTACGAGTTCACCGCCCTCGCCCCGGGCGACTACCGCGTGCGGCTGACGGCGGCCAACTTCCAACCGGGCGGCGTGTTGGCGGGCTTCACCAGCAGCACGGGGGCCAACGGCCAGGCCACCGGCCCGGTCGAGGGCGGGAACGTCGATCCGGACTTGGACCCGTCCGACGCCAACGACGACGGCGTCGTCGTCGGCCCGCTCGGGACGACGGGCGTCATCCAGAGCGCGCTCGTCACGCTCTCGCCCGGCACGGAGCCGGTCGGCGAAAACCCCGGCCGCATCGACCTAACGGTCGCGGACAACAGCAGCAACCTGACGCTGGACTTCGGCGTCTTCCAGAAGCACACGCTCGGCAACGTCGTCTTCGCGGACATGAACAACAACGGGGCGCAAGACCCGGCCGAGTTGGGCGTCGGCAACGTGGCCGTCAACCTGATCTCCGTGAGTTCGGGCCTGCAAATCGCCAACACGATCACGAACGCCCAAGGCCAATACCTGTTCTCCCTGCTCGCCCCCGGCGACTACGTCGTCGAGATCGCGGCGGGGAACTTCAACGCGGGCGGCCCGCTGGCCGGCTTCCGCTCCAGCACCGGCCCGGCCGGGGCGAGTGAGCCGGCCGCCGACCCGGACAACAACGCGGACGGCGTGGACGACGGCACGACGACCGGGACGCTCGGCCTCGGCGGCGTGGTGCGGGCCTTGCCCGTCACGCTGGGGACCGACGAGCCGCTGGCCGAAGTCCCGAACAACGACGGGACCACGACGCCGGACAACCAGGGCAACCTGACGGCGGACTTCGGCTTCTTCCGGCCGCTGTCCCTCGGCAACCAAGTGTTCAACGACGCCAACGACGACGGCATCCGCCAGCCCGGCGAGTTCGGCCTGAACGGCGTCGTCGTCGAGTTGGTCAACTCGTCCGGCGGGCTGGTCGGCACGACGACGACGGCCACGGTCGGCGGCGTCCAAGGCGTGTACCTCTTCACCGACCTCGCCACGGGCCAGTACCGCGCCCGGCTGGCGGCCTCGAACTTCGTCTCCGGCGGCGCGCTCCCCGGCGCCCGGGCCAGCACCGTCGTCTTCGCCGACCCGAACACGGACATCGACAACGACAACAACGGCGCCACGGTCGGCACGCTCGGCTCCGGCGGCGTGATCCAGACCGGCCTCATCGACCTGTCCCCCGGCAACGAGCCGGTCAACGACACGGACGCCGACCCGAACTCGAACCTGACGCTCGACATCGGCGTGCTCGACTCGCACAGCGTCGGCAACCGCGTCTTCAACGACGCCAACAACAACGGCCTGCAAGACCCCGGCGAGGTCGGCCTGCCCGGCGTGACCGTGCAACTCTTCGACGGCGCCGGCACGACGCTCCTGAAGTCCACGACCACGGACATCAACGGCCTGTACCTGTTCAACTTCCTCGGCCACGGCAGCTACGTCGTCCGCATCCCGGCGGCCAACTTCGCCGGCGCCTTGGCGGGCTTCTCCAGCAGCACCGGCAACGCGGGCGCCGCCGCCCCGACGCCGTTCGAGGGCGCCGCGACTCCAAACCCCAACGCGAACCCGTCGGACTTGGACGACAACGGCACCACGGTGGCCGGCGGCGTCCAGAGCCTGCCGGTGACCATCGCCGACAACGAGCCGCTGGCCGAGACGCCGAACAACGACCCGGCCACGATCGACAGCCAGAGCAACCTGACGGTGGACTTCGGCTTCTTCCAGAAGGCGGCCCTCACCGGCCGCGTGTTCATCGACCGGAACGCCAACGGCGTCATCGACCCGGCCGACACGACCGGCCTCGCGGGCGTGACGATCCAAGCCGTCGGCCCGAACGGCACGTTCACGACCACGACGGCCGCGGACGGCTCGTACTCGTTCGCCAACATCCCGGCCGGGACGTACACCGTCAGCGAGCCGACCCAACCGCCGGGCTACGGGTCCAGCACGCCGAACAGCGTCGTGGTGACGGTCCCGGTCAACGGCACGGGCGTCGTGAACTTCGGCGAGACGCGCGGCTCCCTCTCGGGCCGCGTGTGGCTGAACTACAACAACCAGCCGGACTTCAACGGCCCGGACGCCCCCATCGCGGGCGTGACCGTCACCCTCACGGGGACGGACGTGAACGGCCTCCCCGTCAACACGCCCACGCTGACGGACGCCCTCGGGAACTACACGTTTACCGACCTCGTCGGCGGCAATTACGTCGTCACCGAGACGCAGCCCGCCGCCCCGCCGAACGTGGACGGCATCGACTTCATCGGCACGCCCGGCTCCCCCGGCACGGTCGGGCCGGACAGCTTCACCGTGACGCTCCCCGCCGCGGCGGCCGTCACCGGGTACAACTTCACCGAAGTCCCGCTGGTGACCCTGACCGGGGCCGTGTACGAAGACCTCAACGGCAACGGCGCCCGCGACCCCGGCGAACCGGGCATCCCGAACATTACCGTGACGCTGACCGGCACGAACGTCTCCGGCGCCGCCGTCAACACGCCCGCCGTGACGGACATCAACGGGAACTACACGTTCACCGCCGTCCAGCCGAGCACGAACTACACGGTCACGGAAGGCGTCGTCCCCGCCCCGTTCCTCGACGGCAAGGAGCAGAACGGCACGCCGCCGGCCGCCGGCACGGGCGTCAACGACGTGTTCAGCGGCATCGACCTGACGGTGGTGGCCGCCGGCGGCGCCGGCTACAACTTCGGCGAAGTGCGGCCGGTCTCCGTCGCCGGCCGGGTGTACATCGACACGAACAACAACGGCGTGATCGACGGCGCCGAGGCCGGCATCCCCGGCGTGACGGTCCGCCTCACCGGGACGGACGACACCGGGGCGGCGGTCAACACCCCGACGGTGACGGACGCCACCGGGGCCTACAGCTTCTTGAACCTGCGGCCGGGGACGTACACGGTGACGGAAATTCAGCCGGCCGCCTTCGGCGACGGCCTCGACACGCTCGGGAACCGCGGCGGCACGGCCGGCAACGACGTGTTCACCGGCATCGCGCTGACCTCCGGCCAGGCGGCCACGGGGTACAACTTCGGCGAGTCGAACAGCGTGGACTTGCAGATCACGGAGTCGATCAGCAAGACGAGCGTGAAGGTCGGCGAGACGGTGGTCATCACCTACACGGTGCGGAACAACGGCCCGGCGACGGCCACCGGCGTCTTCATGTCGGCCCCGCTGCCCAGCGGCCTGCAATACGTCGGCACCGTCATCAACCAGCAGGGCGTGTACAACCCGGCGACCGGCCGGTGGGACATCGGCGTGTTGGCCAACGGCGCCCAAGTGCAACTGCTGATCCAGGTCCGCGTGACCCGGGCCGGCACGTTCGCCAACCCGTCCTCCGTGCAGGGGACCGGGACCGAGACGACGCTGGCCAACAACTTCGCCACGGCCGCCATCACGGCGGTGGTTCCGGCCAACCAGGTGACGAAGCGGAAGTTCCTGAGTTCGGCGTTCGGCCACTAAGGCCGACGGGTTGATGAATGGATAATCCGAGCGCAGCGAGGGGGGCGAGCCAGAAGATCGACTGGAGGAGCCTCCCGAGTAATAACGCCGCGAACCGAGTCTTCGTGGTTCGCCTTCAGACGACGACTCTCGCCCGGCGAGTCGGGCGTCGAAGACTCGCCCTCTGGTTCTGACTCACGCGCGTCCTCCAGAGCGCTAACGCTTCTGGCTCGCCCCCCTCGCTGGCGCTTCGGGAGCGAAGACGCCGCGCCTGCGTTCGTGGATTGGTGCTGGTTGGCTCAAACACCAGCACGTCATAGACCGTGTACTCACACTCGGCCGGGAAGGCGTCGGCGGGGAGGCCGGTCTCGGCCGCGGCCCGCTCCGCGGCGTCGAAGTAGGCTTCGCCAAAGACGGCCTCGGCGTGGTCCCGGAATGGGGCCGAACGGACAAGCTCTTTGACACGGCCACCAAACCCGACTGCCCGCATCATCACCCGGGACGGTTCGCGGAGAGGGTCCGCGCCGATGCGACAATCAAGACGCAAATCCAAAATGGATAGCTACTTAGGTTAACCTAACGTTCCTGGGGCTGGGGCGGCTACAACTTGGATGGGATGGGGTCATCGAACTCGAAGTTCGCAAATGACATCTTCGTTTCGTCAGGCGCCAACAGGAGAACAGTGCTGATATCGCCTTGCACCTCATCCTTCAACTGTCCGAGGTATTTCCAGACCTGTTGGCTCCGTTGCGGTTTAGTCCGGCCAGAAAACCCCAGATCGATGATACGCAGTCGCACCGAAACGGAGTTCTGGCGGTAGATGTCGATCTGAGCTTGGGGGTGGTCAGCCTCATACTGCTTGAGCACTGCGACGATGCTGTCGATTACTCCGTCGGACTTCCCACGAGGGACGTTGATTCCCATTTTAGAGCCTCCCGTCAGCCCACTTGATGATAGCCACAGCAGATGCCAAAAACGCTTCAGCTTCCTCATCTCGAACGGAACGAGGCGTATATCGCAGGTCCGTCGACCAGTCGTTCACAAGGGTAAAATGCTGGGTGACATCTGGCGGAAATCTCGCCCCGCCATTAGTCAGATACAGGCTGCGTAACCATTCATATTCATGGGCTTTGCTCCCTCTGAACGACTTTACCATTTCAGGTCGATTCGTCACAGGCACCGCCATCAGAACGAGTGCCTTCAAAATGCACTCGATCCCATACCCGGCTAGGTAGACCGCCCCGGTCGTCTTGTCAGCCCTAATCAGTATTTCCGCTTCTTCGTACCGCTGAAAGGCACAACGATAATATAGCCTCGCATCGCTTGAGCCCGGAATTGCCATCCGACGCTCCTCCACTTGACGCACCACTCGGCGTTGCCGAACGCTAAAACTCAGCTGCCGGGGCCGAAACGAGTCCGACCACATGACGACGACTGAGGATCCCGGTCCGCCGCAGCGCTTTGAATAAACGAATCGACATGCGTCTCTTAAAAAGACGCGCCCGGAATCGCTCCGTTTTATTCAAGTCGGATGGGGCATAAGACGGTTCGGCGTCTGCGCTACAGCCCGAGGGGACGATGCTGCCGCGCCCGAAGCTCGGCCGCCTGCCGCAGCAACAGCGCGGGGTCGGCCCACGGCTCCTCTTGCCCCGCCATCTCCTCCAGCCGATCGGCGGCGAGCCGGCACGCGGCGGCCATGTCGCCCGGCCAGACGTACCCGCTGTGGGCGAGGGCGTGGACAGTCCAGGCCGCAGCCCACACCTCCTGCCACTCCCCGCCGTCCAGGTCGGGCAGCGACAGGGCGGCCATCACCCGGTCGTGGAACGCCTCGGGCAGCAACTCGCCGAAGAAGTCGGCCGCCCCGTCGTTGTCCCACGGCTGTTCGCCCCACACCCCCATCCGCACGCCCTCTTGCCGCCGAACCATTGTTTCTGCAACCCGCCGGCCGGCTTCGATGACGACCCGCGCCATCCGCACGCCCTCTTGCCGCCGAACCATTGTTTCCCTGACCTACAGGTCAGGGAAGTAGGTTGGTTAGATCAGAGAATACCGGACGCCGATTGCGGGCGTCAAGAAAAATCGCGGATTCATTGTGGATACTTCGGCGGGGCGGTGTTACCAGCGCCGGACTTCCCTGACCGAACAAGTGACCGGGCATGAAGCTCTTTGACCGGCTCGTTCTCGCGTGCCGCACCATGAATTACAACGGCCCGCCAGAGGGCTAGAAGCTCGTGCGACAGGCCGCCGGCCGGTCATGTCGTTTTTGCCGTGTCGCGGCACGGTGTCTTGTAAGCCGCGACGCGGAGGCTTTGCGGAGAGGAGCGCGTTCGGAGGCGGTCACCGATGTCCAACGGCCGCGGCCACGGGTGACCGTCGTTGAACGCGCTCCTCTCCGCAAAGCCTCCGCGTCGCGGCTGACAAGACAACGGCCCGTCAGAGGATGAGAAGCCCGTGCGGCAGGCCGCCGGCCGGTCATGTCATGTGGTTTTTAGCCGTGTCGCGGGCCGTTGAAAAAAGGCCGGCGGCCGCCGGAGTCCCGGCGGCCGCCGGCCTTGCAAAGCGGGCCGGGCTTACCCCTTCTTCTTCGCCCTCGCCTGGGCCAGCAGCTTCTTCGCGTTGGCGTCGGCCGGGTAGAGTTTCAGGGCGTTCTCGATGCCGGCGGCGGCCTCGGGGAACTTGCCGGCGGCGATGTCGCGCTGGGCCTGCACCATCCACGCGCAGAAGTCGGACTTCTTCTTGGCGTCGGCGTTCGCCGGGCTGAGCTTCAACACTTCCTGATAGCTCTTGTAGGCGTCCACGAACTTCCCCTGGTCTTCCAACCCGTCGGCGGCCTGGAACAGGCCGTTGATCTTCGCCGCGTTCTCGTCGGCCTTCGGCGCGACCTTGGGTTCGACCTTCGGCATCGGGTTGACCTTCGGCATCGGCATGGGCGTCGGCATCGGCATCGGGTCAACCTTCTTCGGCGTCACCTTGGGTTCGACCTTCGGCATGGGCATGGGCATCGGCATCGGCATCGGGTCAACCTTCTTGGGGACCACCGGCAGTTCCTTCTTCGGCGTCACCGGCGGCGTGTTGAGGAGCCGTTGGGCGTCGGCCAAAATCTTCTCGGCGGCCGGGTCGTCCGGCTTGAGGGCCAGCGCCTGCTTGGCGGCGGCGATGGCCAGTTGGTACTGCTTGGCGGCGAAGGCCGTCGAGGCGTTGCGCAGGGCGGCCAGGTAGGCGTCGTCCGGCGCCTTCTTCGGCGTCACGGGCGGGGCCAGCATCGCCCGGCGGGCGACTTCGTACTCGGCCTGCACCTTCTTGATGTCCGGGTCGGTCGGGTCTTCGACGGCCGCCTCGGCGAGGAACTTGGACGCCGTCGTCAGGTCCTTGGCGGCGATGGCCTTGCGGGCCTCGGCCAAGAAGGCGTCCACCTTGGCGCCCTTCTTCGTGTCCATCTCCTTCTTCTGGACCGCGGCCGAGTACGCCTTCTTGGCGGCGTCGATGTCCGCTTGAAGTTGCTTCACGGCCGGGGCGTCCGGGCTGGCCTTCGCGGCCCGGTCGGCGGCGGCTTGGGCCTCGGCGAACTTGCCGGCCCGCAGGGCGACGCGGGCCGTGGTGACGGCTTGCGTCAGTTCGGCGGCCCGCATCCGGGCCGCGGTGGTCGCCGCGGCGTCCCCCTGAATCTTCGTCACGTCCGCGACGGCTTGGGCGGAAGCCGCGTCGCCGGGCAGCAGGGCCTGGGCGTTCTTGAAGGCGGCCAGCGCCGCGTCGTATTGCCGCAGCTTCAGGGCCGATTGGCCCGCCTGCATCTGCTTCTCGTAGGCGGCGCGCTTGGCCTTCGCCTCGGCCTGGGCGGTCGCGTCCCGCTCCATCTTGGCGTCGGCGGCCTCGGCGGCGGCCAGACCGGCCTTGGCCTCGGCGTTCTGCGGGTCGGCCTTCAGGGCGTCCCCGAAGGACACGATGGCGGCGTCGTAGTTCTTCGCCTTCATGTTCGCCTGGCCGGCGGCGAGCAGTTTCGTCACGCCCGCCGTCTTGTCCGCGGCTTCCTTCTGGCGGCGGGCCTGCGCGGCCGCGTCGTCGCGGGTTTGCTTGGCCTTCGTGAGTTCGGTCTGCACGGTCACGTCGTCCGGCTTCAGGGCGGCGGCGGTCGTGAAGGCGAGGATCGCCTTGTCGTGCTGCTTGGCGGCCAGGGCGGTCCGCCCCACCGTCAGTTGCCTCTGCACGTCCGCGATCTTCTGCTGCTCGGCGGCCTTGGCCTTGGCGTCCGCGTCGGCGGCCGCCTTCGTCCGGGCCTTCAGGTCGGCCACGACGCGCAGGCCGGTCGAGGCTTCTTCCGTGCGGAGCGTGTTGGACGCCAGCCGGTAGGAGACTTCGGCCTCGTCGTAGTCCCGCTCCTTCACCGCGGCGCGGGCCTTGGCGATGGCCGCGTCGTACTTGCCGCGCAACCGGGCGTTGTCGTCTTCCAACTGCTTGCGGCGCGTCTCTTCCTGGGCGAGTTGGGCTTCGAGCTTCTTGCGCTCCTCGTCCCCCTTCTTCATGGCGTCGGCGCGGGCCTGTTCCACCAAGGCGGCCGAGACGAGCTTCTCGATCTCCGGGGACGGCTTGAGCCGGCGGGCGTTCTGGAAGGAAGCCGCGGCGATGCCGTAGTTCTGCCTCGCCATCGCCCGCTGGCCCTGGTCCACGAACGTGTCGTACTCGACTTGGTTCTTCTCGGCGATGGCCGTCCGCCGCGCCTGCTCGGCCTCGGCCCGGCGGGCCTGCTCGGCGGCGAGTTGCTCCTTCACGCGGGCAAGTTCCGCGTCATTCTTGCGCTTCATCTCGGACTCGCGGGCGGCCTGCTCGGCGGCGACGCGCTTCTGTCGCTCGACCGCCAGTTTCGCCTTGGCGTCCGCGAGTTGCTCCACGACGGCGTCGTCCCGCTTGAGGGCGCTGGCGCTCTCCAACAGGGACACGCGCTGTTCAAGATTGTTCTGCCGTTGGGCCGTCTGGGCCTGGGCGACCAGGCTTTGCTGGGCCACCAATTGCTGGCCCAAAAAGGCCTTCTGTTGCGGCTCCCCGAAGAGGGCCATCTGCCGTTGGGCCTGCACGCGCTGGGTCTCAGCGGCGGCGGCGAGGACGAGTTGCCGGTCCCGCTGTTGGGCGACGGCGGCCTGCTGTTGCTGCCACGCGGCTTGGCGCTGGGCCTCCATGTCGAACTGCCGTTGGCGGTACTCCACTTGGACCAGCCCCTGCCGGGCCTCGACGTGGTTCGGGTTCGTCGTCAGGACGTTCCTGAACATGTCGATGGCGACGGCGAACCGGCCCTTGCCGATTTCTATGTGGGCCGTCTGCACTTGCTGCTGGACGAGCGCCTGTTGTTGCACGACCACCACCTGCTGTTGCGGCGGCATGGTCGTCAGCCGGGCGATGTCCCCCATGCGGAAGCGGAACTCGGCGGCGTTTTGGCAGCGCACGGTCGCCCCGCCGGTCTGAAGGTTCAGCTCGGCGTCGAGCAGGTGCGTCGTCACGTCGAAGCTGGCGACTTCCCGCAGGGAGCCGGTCAGGAAGAAGCGGGCGCCGACGGCCCGGCCGAGCGTCAGGCGGGCGGCCGGGTTGGTCAGCACGTCGCGGAGCGTCAGGCCGAGCCGGCCCATCCACCAGACCACTTCGCCGGTGTTCACCACGTCGAACTGGTTGGCGAAGTACGGGGCGATCGTGTCGGCCGTCCAAATGCCGAGATTCGGCGGGATGCTGGACGGGAAGGCGAGCGGGTCGCGGAACTCGACGAACGCCGTGACGATCAGCCGCGGCCGCAGGACCGGCACGAAGACGGGTTGCGGGCACAGGGGCCGGCACTGGTCGAGGCGGACGCGCACGCCGAGGTGGCCGGGGTTCAGCCCGATGGCGAATTCAAAATGGCGAAGGGCCTCGTGGAAGAAGCCGCGGCGGAAGCAGTTGTCCCCCAATTCCACGGCCGTGACGAAGGCGCGCTGGGTGACGATCACCGGGCCGTCCAGCATTAGGACGGGCGGCGGGGCGGGGGCCCCGATTTCGATGACGCGGAAGCCGGCGAAGTCTTGGATCACCACGCGGCCGAACTCCGGGGCGCGCGGCGAGAACACGACGATGGGCGCCGGGGCCGGGGCGGCGACTTGCTGCGGGACCGGCGGCGGGGCGGGGATGTCGTCCGTCACCGCCGGCGGCGTCACGGGGCGGGCCTGCGCGTTGATGGCCTGCTCGTAGGCGCGCTTCTCGTCGTCGGACATTTGCAACATGCGGGCGAGGGCCGGCAGGCGGTTGCTCATCTCGGCCGGCGTGGCGGCGGCGATGCGGGCCGTCTGCACGATGAGGCCACTTTGCGTGTCCACGAGCCGGGCGTTCACCGCGATGCCGGACAGGCGGTTCACGCTCCCCAGCACGACGTAGCGGGCGCGGGACAGCTTGCCGAACTCGGTGCGGCCGGTCTCGTCCTCGTACAGGGCGGCGTGGGTCAGCTTCAGTTCTTCGAGCAGCGCGGTCGTCTGCGCCCGCTCCACCACGTCGAAGCGCGGGCGGAAGTTGCCCAGCAGTTCCTCGGCGATGGCGTGCCCGGCGCGCGGGATGCCGATGTCGTTGATGATCTCGAAGTCGGCGACGGCGACGCGGGGCTTGCGGTTGTTGATGGCCAGCTCGGCCTCGGAGATTTCCTGGCGCACGACCGGCGTGTCCCACTGCTGTTGGGCCACCTTCAGCACGGTGACCGCGTCTTCGAGCTTGTACGGGTCGCGGCGGAGCTGGGCGGCCGCGGCCCGGCCCTCGTCGTACTTTTGCAGCCGGGTCTTCAGCGGCTCGTAGGTGTCCTTCACGTCCGTCAGGTCGGCCCCGTTGGCGGCGGCCTGGTCGTAGGACAGCACGGCCGAGCGGATGTTGTTCGCCTTGCGGGCGGCCTCGGCCTCCTGCACGTAGCGCGTCTTCTTCACGGCCTCTTCCAAGGCCCCGGACTCCAGCGCGTCGGCCTGGCGCTTGAGGTTACTCAGGGTCTCGGCGGCGTCCGTCTCGCCGTATTGTTCGAGCGCGTCGGCCGCGAGCTTGGCGGCGTCGGCCGGGCGGCCGGCGGAGAGGATTTCCTGAATGTCGTCGATGGTCTTCTGGGCCGCGTCCTTCTGGGCGATCTTGGCCGTCAGCCGGTCGATCTCCCCCTTCACGAAGTCCGTCTTCTGGATCGCGAGGGCCTCTTGCAGGTTGTCGAGGGCTTCCTTGTCCTTCGCCTCGGCCACTTGCAGGAACGCCTTGGACAGGGCGGCCTCGTACTTCTCCTGCCCGGTCAGGGCGGTCAGCGTCGGCAGCACCGGCAGCGTGTCCTCGTCCGTCTTCACTTCCGGGACGGGCGGGGCGTCGGGGTCAACCGGACGAAACGGGTCTTCGTCAATCGGGATGGCCAGCGGGTCGGTCTTGGGGATCGGCTTATCGACGCCCGGCGGGATCGGTTTCGACTCCCCCGGCGTGACCGGCCCGTCCTTGACTTGGGCGACGAGTGGCTGCGGCTGTTGGCCGCAGCCCGTGAGGAGGACGGCGACAGCCAAGGTGGTGAGGCTGAAGCCCAGAAAGAGGCGGTGCATGAGAAGAGAACTCCCGGGTGCGTTGAACGCGGGCCGTCGTGGCCGCTGGACATTCGGAAGGGTCCGACGCCGTGGAACGGGCATGATACCCCGACCTTGCGCGGTTTGGCAAGACGGAGATGGGAAGTGAAGATGGGCGGGGTGTGGAAAACTTTTTTAGCCACGGATCGAACACGGGCGAAACACGGATTAAGGCAGAAGAGAAGAGAAGAGAAGAGAAGAGAAGAGACGAGAAGAGAAGAGAAGAGAAGTGAAGAGAAGAGAAGAGAAGAGAAGAGAAGAGAAGAGAAGAGAAGAGAAGAGAAGAGAAGAGAAG
>JAYTTY010000438.1:0-4755 GCA_043744795.1 Zavarzinella sp.
CCCGAACACACGGGCAAGCGAGACGCTCGCCCTACACTCAACGTTGGGTTCCCCCTCTCCGCGGCGGAGAGGGGGTTAGGGGGTGAGGTTGCCTTTCGCGGCCAGCGCGATCCGGTCTTCGTCATTGGTCATTGGGTTCATTTCTCTCGGGACGGCTTCCATGAACTTTCGCTCCACCTACCTCCTGCTCGGCGCCGTGGTCGTCGGCCTCGCCGTCCTCGGCATCTATGTGTTCACGGGCGACTCGGGGCCGGCGAACCCGGCGGCCGAGGGCTACTTGCTGCGGCCCTTCAAGGCCGCGGCCATCACGGCGGACAAGGTGACGACCGTGGAGATCGAGTCCCCCGGCCGGACGCCGGAACTCGTCACGTTCGTGCGCGAGACCACCGGGTGGAAGATGACCCTCCCCGCGCCCGGCCGGGTCGATTCCGCATCGGTGGAGGCCATCGTCAACGCCCTGTTGAACGCGAAGGCGGACAAGTCCGCGGACATCACCGCGAATCTCGCCACGCACGGGCTGGAGACCCCCGGCGTGAAGGTCACGCTCAAGGCCGGCACGCTGTCCGCGACCGTGGCCTTCGGGGACGTGCTGCTCGGCGGGGACCGGGCCGTCGTGTACGTGACGACGGACGACCGGCCCGGCAAGGTGCAGGCCGTCAAGCGGAACGACGTGCAGACGCTTTTCAAGGGGGAAGTCACCAAGGCCGGGCCGGCGGCCGACTTCGTGAAGGGCCTCTCCGACTTCCGGCCGCTGCGGCTGCTCGGGGACGGCCTCGTGGACGCGGCCAACCAGGTCCGGTCGTTCCGCGTCATCGACGGCAAGGACGAGATGGCCATCTTCCGCACGCCGGAGAACGTCTGGAAGTTCCGCCTGCCGGCCGACTTCGGGGACGCCGAGCCGGACGGCGACGGGGCCATGCCCGGCGTGACGGACAACAAGGTGACGATCACCAGCGTCCGGCAACTGCTCAACGAGATCACCAACATCCGGCCGGGGACCGCCGCCCAGTTGATCGAGGCGCCGGGCGATCTCACGAAGTACGGGCTGGACCCGAACAAGTCGAAGCCGATGCAGATCGACTTCTCGCGGGACGACGGCGTGCAGGAGACGATGTTCGTCGGCGACGCGGTGAAGGCCGAGACCACGGACCGCTACTACGCCCGCCACCAGGGGGACAACCTCGTGGCCGAGGTGAACGCCTCGGCCGTGCGGGCCGTCCGCGAGGCGATGAAGGCCAAGCGCTTGCTGCGCGACCGCACCGTGGCCAAGCTGGCGGCCCCGCGCGTGGACGCCGTCGACGTGGCCGCCAACGGCGAGACGTTCCAACTGCGGCAGGTCGGCGGCCAGTGGTCGGTCTACGACGCCGAGGGGAACCGCCGCCCGGCCAAGCGGTTCATGGTCGATGAACTGTTAAGCACGCTGACGAAGCGGCAGCTGGCCACCGGCTTCCCGAACGCGGACATCCCCGAGGACCGCCGCGGTTTCGCCAAGCCGGCCGTGGAGTTGAAGGTGTGGGAGGGCGGCGTCGTCCCGGCCGCGAAGGCCGACCCGGCCGCCAAGGTTGACCCGAACGCCGTGCCCAAGGTGACGGCCCCGCCGACGGCGGTCTTCCGCTTCGGCAACAAGGACGTGGGGGATGTGGTCTTCCTGCGGCGAATCCTCGGCGAAGCGACCGCCGACTTCTACGTCCCCCTCACCGCTTTGACCGCCGCCGAGCGGCCGCGGCTGGACTACATCGACGCCGCGTTCAAGTCGTTCGGCGTCGATCAGGTGACGAAGTTCTCGTTCACCGCCGGCAAGGACTTGGTCGAACTCGGACGCCCGGACGACGGCAAGCTGGCCCGCGAAGCCGCGTGGAAGATCACCGGCCCCGAAAGCATGAAGGGCCGGCCCGTGGACGCCGGCAAGGCGGCCGACCTGTTGAACACGGTCGGCTTGATGCGGCCCGTGAAGGTGGCCGCCGACCGGCCGAAGGACGAAGCGCTGAACCGCCTGCAAGTGGCCGCCGGCGCCGCCCGCGCCCGCGTGACGGTGAAGCACAAGGACTTGGGCGAGCTGGTGTACGACTTCGGGGCCGACGCCGGCACGGACAAGAAGAACGTCTACCTCAAGACCGGCCCGGAAAACATCGTGTACGAAGTGGACCGCACCGTCTTCGACAAGCTGCAAAAGGCCGACGTGCAAGACACCGTCATCCACCGCGTCGAGCAGGTCAAAGTGAAGGCCGTGAAGGTGACCGGCTGGCAGGCGACCGTCGGCGAGCGCAAGACGCTGGAGTTCGACCGCACCAAGGACGGCAAGTGGGCGCTGAAGGGCGGGGCGTTCGAGATCGACCCGAAGAAGGTCGATCAACTCCTCGCCGACCTGTCGGCCCCACAGTCCGAAAAGCTCGTCGCCGCCAAGACCGGCCCGAAGCCGGAACACAACCTCGACCCGGCCAAGAACGCCTTGGACGTGGAACTCGACGTGGACGGCGCCGGCAAAGTGACCGTCCAAATCAGCCCGCCGGACGCGATGCTGAAAGTGTTCTTCACGTCCAGTTTGGCCCCCGGCGACGTGAACCAAGTGGCCGACAAGTTCGCGTGGGTGCGGGAGAAGCCGACGGCGTTTAAGTGATTGGTGCGCATGGCGGCCGCCGGCGAGGCGTGGTATAATCGGGACGGATGTGTGGGCGCCAAGCCGGCCGCCGGACGGATGACGGGAGTTCATGATGAAATTGCTCACCACCCGCGATGTCGATTTTTCCTTGGGGACGCTCCGCCCGGACGAGCGGCGGCGGGTCCGGGCTTGGTTCACCCGCTTGAAGAACTGGGACGACGACGCCCAAGTGCGGAACGATTCCCGCAAACTCCCCCAAGCCGACACATACGTCCTGCCCACCGGCGAAGACTACTGGATCTTCTTCCGGAAAGAGGGCGACACGATCACGGTGGCGGACATTGCCCGGACGGAGACGATTAACCTGTTTGCCGAGGCCAAGTGACACGTGGCCAAGGCGTTCGACCCAATTACTTTCGACCCCGCGGCCTGTCGGAAGGAACTCCAGGCGTTCGGCCGCCTGTTGAAGACGGCCGACCTGTCCGAGCGGGATGACATCCTCCCCTTCTTTAAGAAACATCGGCAACTGGCCGCGTTCGTCGGGACGTCCGCGTCGAACGTCGGGCCGGCCCCGGAAATCGCCTGCGAGTATTCTTTCCTGGGCGATTTCACCGCCGATCTCGTCGTCGGCCGCCGGGAAACCGGGGCGTACCTGGCTGTTGAGTTCGAGGACGGCAAGACGAACAGCCTTTTCAGAAAAGTCCGCGGCCGATCAACGACGGACTGGAGTCCCCGGTTCGGCCACGGGTTCAGCCAACTCGTTGATTGGTTCTGCACGCTGGACGATTACAAGAAGACCGACAAGTTCCGCAAGGAATTTGGCGAGGGCTACGTGACCTTCGCCGGCCTGCTGGTGATCGGGAGAGACGCCGGGGTGTCGGCCGCCGACCGGGTTCGCCTTGATTGGCGGACGGACAAGGTGCTGGTCGATTCCCACCAAATCGGGTGCGTCACTTTCGACAAGTTGTACCGCTTGTTGGAAGAGCGGTTGGGCTTCTTCCCCGAAGCGTCCAAAGTAAGGAAGTGACGGTGTCACTCGGCGCGAACGCCAACGCAACCGGAGAGTCCCGCCCGTGCCCGGCCGCCAGTTCTATCCGGCCGGATTGGGGAGAATTCGCCGAGGTCGATTGCCGGTTTGGCGGACTTGATTGGCGGACTTGGCTTGGTTCGCGTGTCGCCCCAACTTCATGCGGGACAACCTGCCCAACCTGCCGTCGTCCCGCCACCCATTTCCCCCGCGCCCCTTGACACCACTTCTCTTTCGGAAGAAGATTGCGAGAATGGGGGGAAGCCCACCCGGACGGGGTGAGACCGCTCGACCGGCGACCGTCCGTCCCCCACTGCACTCTTCCCAGGATGTCCCGGCGTGAAGGCGATCATCAGCGATATTCACGGCAACCTCGAAGCCCTCACGGCCGTGCTGGACGACATCAGCAAGCAAAACGTGGACGAGGGCATCTATTGCCTCGGGGACGTGATCGGGTACGGCCCGAACCCCCGCGAGTGCATCGACCTCGTCATGGACTGCAAGCTCGTCCTCTTGGGCAACCACGACCAGGGCGCCCTGTTCGACCCGGACGGGTTCAACCCGGCCGCCGAGCGGGCCATCATGTGGACGCGCGACCAGCTCGAACAGCCGACGGAGGCCCGGCAAATCCGCGAGAAGCGCTGGGAGTTCCTCGCCGACCGGCCGCGGTCGTTCAAGGAGAACGGCAACCTGTACGTCCACGGGTCGGCCCGCAACCCGCTCAACGAGTACGTCTTCCCCGAGGACATCTACAACCAGCGCAAGATGGAAAAGATCTTCACGCTGGTGGACCGCTACTGCTTCCAGGGCCACACCCACGTCCCCGGCGTCTTCACCGAAGGCCTGCAGTTCCTGACGCCCGACGACGTGCAGATGGCCTACAAGCTGGACGGCAAAAAAACCCTGTGCAACGTCGGGTCCGTCGGCCAGCCCCGCGACCTCGACCCGCGGGCGTGCTACGTCCTCTACGACGGCGAGACGATCCGCTACCGCCGCGTGGCCTACGACTTCGAAGTGACCGTCCGCAAGATCTACGACACGCCCGACTTGGACAATTTCCTCGGCGACCGCCTCCGCGAAGGCCGGTAGGGGAAGAAGAAAAGGCGAGCCGCGGGCCGTGAGGCCCCGG
>JAYTTY010000439.1:0-4733 GCA_043744795.1 Zavarzinella sp.
GAGGGGGCTGCGACGGATGCCAACAGCGACCCCCGCCTAAATTTCCCTCTGCCCCGGCCGGAAACCTACCCTTGTAAGCCCCCCGGCCCCCTTCCCGAAACGGGAAGGGGGAGCAAGTGGGTAAACATCACTGCCGAATGTGTCAGCCACGACTGGGCGTAAGATTTTGACCCACTTGCTCCCCCTTCCCGTTTCGGGAAGGGGGCCGGGGGGTTAGGTTGCCTTTCGAGTCAGCGATACAAACGGCCTGAGAGAAACGAATGGCGCTCCAAGTTTACAACACGCTGACCCGCAAGAAGGAACCGTTCCACCGGAAGCCGGGCGAGCCGGTGTCCATGTACGTGTGCGGGCCGACGGTCTACAAGCCGAGCCACATCGGCCACATGGTCGGCCCGGTGATCTTCGACACCGTCAAGCGCTACCTGACCTACCTCGGCTACCCCGTCACGTTCGTCGTGAACATCACGGACGTGGACGACAAACTCATCGACTCGGCGGCCAAATCCAAGACGACGGTCAAGGACCTCGCGGAGCGGATGACGGCCGACTACTTCGACTGCCTCAAGAAGCTAAACGTCACCGGCATCGACCACTTCCCGAAGGCGACCGAACACATCGACGGCATGATCGGCGTCATCAACGGCCTGATCGACAAAGGCTTCGCCTACCCGGCCGACGGGGACGTGTACTTCAACGTCACCCAAGACAAGGACTACGGCAAGCTCTCCGGCTTCGACCCGACCGACACCGAGGCCGGGGCGCGCGTCGAGGTGTCCGGCCGCAAGAAAAGCCCCGGCGACTTCGCCCTGTGGAAATGCTCCAAGCCGGGGGAGCCGACGTGGCCCAGTCCGTGGGGCGACGGCCGGCCGGGCTGGCACATTGAATGCACCTGCATGGCCATCGCCAAGTTGGGCAAGACCATCGACATTCACGGCGGCGGGCTGGACCTCAAGTTCCCGCACCACGAAAACGAGCTGGCCCAGTCCGAGTCGTTCACGGGCCAGCCGTTCGCCCGCGTGTGGATGCACAACGGCCTGCTGAAGTTGCGGACGGCCGACGGCAAGGAAGACAAGATGTCCGGGTCGCTCGGCAACGTGTTGAACGTGGCCGACGCCTTGAAGCACGCCGGCGGCGAGGCCCTGCGGTTCTTCTTCCTCAGCACGCACTACCGCTCGCCCATCGACCTCGGGCAATGGGACCCGAAAGCCCTGGACTGCCCGCCGGTCCCGACGGGGATCGAAGCCTCCAAGAAGAGTTACGAGGGCTTCACCCGCCTGCTGGAACGGTACGAGCGGATCACCGGCGAGAAGGCCGCCACCCTGCCCGTCCCCGCGAAGGCGAACTCGGGCCGCACGTTCGTTGACCCGGCGTTCGCCGAGTTCCTGACGCGATTCCGCGAACACATGGACGACGACTTCAACACCGGCGGGGCCGTCGGCGTGATGTTCGAGATGCTCTCGACCCTGAACAAAATGGGCGACGCCGGCAAGCTCGAAGACCCGAGCCGTGCCGACCCGGCAACGAAGGCCGCGTTTGTTGAAGGCGTGGCGCTGTTCAAGGAACTCGGCCACATCCTCGGCCTGTTCTACGAGGCCTCGAAGACCGACCAACTCGGCGGGGACGACAAGGTCGTCAACGGGGTAATGAACCTCGTCATCGAACTGCGGAACAACCTGCGGGCCGAGGCGAAGAAGATCGCCGAGAAGACCGACCCGACCAAGAAAATGCTCTTCGCCCAGACGGACCTGATCCGGCAACGCCTCGGCGAGTTGGGGATCACGCTGGAAGACCGCCCCGCCGGGACGACATGGCGGGCGGGGTGAAAAGGTCGAACGTATTTTTCGCCAAAGCATTTTTAGCCACGGACGAACACGGATTGAACACGGATCGAACCAAGACAAAACCAAGACGGATGAAGAACGGAAAAGCACGGGCGCCAGTTTGCCGTCTGCCGTGTCGATCCGGTTTTCATCCGTCTTCTGTCTGTGCCTTGGTTCGATCCGTGTTTAATCCGTGTTCGTCCGTGGCTAAAAATGCTTTTTTGCTGCATCGAATGAGTTGGTGGATTTTTGTTCACGTCCCGCTCACCACCCCGCCGATATACCTCGAATGGCGTTCCCGCCCATCCGGTAGGATGTTAGAAGGGTGCGTCGTTTGAGCATTCTTCGGTGAGCCGTCATGTCTACGCCCACACGCATTCTCGGCCTCGATCCCGGTCTGAACACCACCGGCTACGCCGTCATCGACAGCACCCCGTCCGGCGTTCGGCTTGTCGAAGCGGGCGTCATCAAGCCCACCGTGAAAAGAGAAACTGCTGACATGGCACAGCGCCTGAAGCGGCTTTACGATGGGGTGATGGAAGTGATTAAGGCGTTCGAGCCGGGCACGATGGCCGTCGAGCAACTGTACGCCCACTACGAACACCCGCGGACGGCGATCCTGATGGGCCACGCCCGCGGCGTGATTCTCTTGGCGGCCGGCATGAACGACATGCCGATGACCGGGTACGCGGCGACGCAGATCAAGAAGGCGATCACCGGCAGCGGCCGGGCGGCGAAAGAACAAATGCAAATGGCGATGCTCCGCGAGTTCGGCCTGAAGGAACTCCCCGAACCGCACGACGTGGCCGACGCGATGGCCATCGCCCTCTGCCACCACTACCTCAAGGGCACGCCCAACGACCGCCCGGAGATTACCGAAGGCGTCCGGGTCCGTTTGCCGGCGGCCGGATAATAAATCGGAAGATTTGAACCACAGAGGACACAGAGAACACAGAGGAAAGACAGAGGGCCGAAAAAGGCATTTATAAGAATGGTTTGTCTGTCTTTGTCTTTCCTCTGTGTCCTCTGTGTCCTCTGTGGTTAGTTGCTTTTCAATTGAGACGGTCTCATGCTCACGAAGATTACAGGCGTCCTAAACCGCGTGCTGGACGAGGAGGCCCGGCTCCAGGTCGGGCCGTTCGAGTATCAGGTGTTGATCCCCGAGTTCGTGCGCCGGCAGATCCAGACGCACACCGGCGAGAGCGTCACGTTCCACGTCCTCGAATACATCGAGGGGAACCAGAACTCGAACAAGATGGTCCCGCGCAAGATCGGGTTTTCGAGCGAACTGGAGTTGGACTTCTTCGAGCTGTTCTGCACCGTGGACAAGATCGGCGTGAAGAAGGCCCTCAAGGCGATGGGCCGGCCGATCCGCGAATTGGCCGGCGCCATCCAACGGCAGGACGTGAAGTGGCTGACCACAATGCCCGGCATCGGCAAAACGACGGCCGAGCAGATCGTCGCGACCCTCAAGACCAAAGTCACCAAGTACGCGATCCTCGGGGACCAGGCGGCCCCCGCAGACGGCTCGCCCGCCATGCCGGCCATTGACGCCACGATTTTCGAGGACTCCTACGTCGCCCTCATGGGCCTCGGCCTCTCACCCGGGGACGCCCGCAACCGGCTCGACCTCGTCTTTAAGGGCGGCCGGGAGTTCGCGGACGTGGGGGAAGTCATCAGCGAGGTCTTCCGCAAGAAGGACAAGTAACGCACCATGGCACGCACCCCCGTCATCTCCAACGGCGCTGTCGAAGACCCGAAGCGGGTGGACGCCGCCCTGCGCCCGAAACTCCTGAGCGAAGTGATCGGCCAGACCGACGTGGCCCGCCGGCTCGGCATCGCCGTCCGGGCCGCGAAGATGCTCAAGGAGCCGCTCGGGCACATCCTGTTCGACGGCCCCCCCGGCCTCGGCAAGACGACCTTCGCCACCGTCCTGCCCAACGAACTCGGCACGTCCATCCAGATGACCAGCGGCCCGGCGCTGTCGAAGCCGTCCGACCTGTTGCCGTTCCTCACCAACTTGGAAGAAGGGTCGATCCTCTTCATCGACGAAATCCACCGCATGCCGCGCATCGTGGAAGAGTTCGTCTACTCGGCGATGGAAGACTTCCGCATCGACATCGTGCTGGGCGAGGGGCTGAACGCCCGGACCATCTCGATGAACCTGAAGCGGTTCACGATGATCGGGGCGACGACCCGCAGCGGGATGCTGTCCGGCCCCATGCGCGACCGCTTCAAGATGCACGAACACTTGGAGTTTTACAACGTCGAGGAGTTGGCCCGGATCGTGACCATCAACGCGGCCAAATTGAACACCCCCATCTCGACGGACGCGGCCGTGGAATTGGCCCGCCGCTGCCGTGGCACGCCCCGCATCGCCAACCGCCGCCTCTGGTGGGTTCGCAACTACGCGACCAGCGAGGGGGACGGCACGATCACGATGGACATCGCCAAGGCCGCCCTCGACATGGAAAACGTGGACAGCGCCGGCCTCGACAAACAGGACCGCCGTTACTTGGAAACGCTGATCGACGTGTTCGGCGGCGGCCCCTCCGGCGTGGAGGCCATCGGCGCCACGATGAACCTGCCGAGCGACACCCTGAGCGACGAAGTGGAGCCGTTCCTGCTGCGGGAACAGTATGTGATCCGCACCCCGCGCGGCCGCATGGCGACGCCGAAGGCGTTCGAGTTGTTGGGGAAGGCGGTCCCGCGGTTGGTGGACCCGGGGCAGCCGGGGCTGTTTGAGTGAGGGCGCTTACACATCGGGCTTGCCGCGAAAGGCAACCTAACCCCCTAACCCCCTAACCCCCTAACCCCAGGGCTTCCAAGGTGTCAATGATGCCGTAAATGATATGTTGGTTGATGGTTAGGAAAACCCCTGCCGAGAGTGTTGTGATGATTCCCGCCGCGTTC
>JAYTTY010000440.1:0-4723 GCA_043744795.1 Zavarzinella sp.
AAAACACCCTTGCTTTCCCGTGATTCCTGAACGCATCAACCGAAATGCATATTGCCCATCTTAACATTTTGGGCGATTCTTCGTGCGCTGGCCGTGGAGGGCAACCCATGTCAACGCGCGTGATGAAGGAAGAGGCCGGCGTCCCGGACGCGACCCCGACGGAAGAGCCGCCGGTGGTCTTCACGGCCGAGGAGCGGCGCGTGCTGCGCGAGGTACTGAAACGGCTGACCGTCAAGCCCACCTTCCGCGCGGTCGAAGTGCCGGGCGAGAAGCCGTTGGACGAGTCCTATTTCTTCGTCCCCATTTGCACCCAGTCCGAACGCATCGAGCGGGGCGACCCGCGCGTCGATTGGGAGGAACACGACCGCCGATTGGCCCACCCGGAAGAGTTTGTCATGACCGGCGAATGCTACTTGGAACTTGAGTAAAGGCGAAGATTCAACCGTCGTCAATTTCCATGAACCAGACGCGATAACCGCCGGCAAGCACGCTCACCTCGGCCCGGACGCGCTTGCCGGCGGTCAGCGGGATGTAAAAGGTCGTTTTCGACGGAGCCCTCTCCCGTAAGAACTGCCTGACAACACCTTTTGCTTGGTCATTCAACCAATCCGCGACCGGGTACGACATTCGCTCGGCCGCCAAGTGTTGCTGCACGGCCGGTAAGCGTAATGCTCGATGTGGACTCGCCGTGGCATTCCATTCTCCCGTGGTGCTCACCGCTCGGACCGTCGCGGGCTTCCAGTCTACAAAAAATCTCGGACGGGCGCCGCTCACTTCACCGGCTTCAGCGTCACCAGGCGCACGTCCATGACGGCGGCGGCGGCCTTCTTCTGGGGCTTGATGGCCAGCGTGTGCCGGCCCGCTTTCTCAATTGTCACCGTCCCGATTTCCCGCGCCTTGAAGTTCTGGAAGCCGCCGGTGTCTTCCACGATGAAGTTGAGCGTCTGCCCGGCGACTTCGACGTTCACGCTGCTGCCGCCGTTGCCCTTGCCGCAGCCTTGCAGCACTTCCACGGTGAACTTGCCGGGCGTGGTGACGGTGAACTCCCACGAGGCCCACTCTTGCGGGTTGCCCCAGTAGCCCAGCGTGTTTTTGTGCGGCAGCGGCTCGAAGCGCAGCGTGGTGCCGTGGACTTCGGCCCAGCGGGCGGGCATGAGGATGTTGCCGTCCTTGTCCGGCGCGTTGGGGGCGTAGGCGGGGTTCGGCGTCATCATCTTGGCGCCGACTTCCGCGCGCCAGGCGACCAGCTTGGCGTGCAAGTCTTTCACCACGTCCGGCTTCTCGGCGCTGAGGTTGCGGCCTTCGCCGGGGTCCTTCTTCACGTCGAAGAGTTCCAGACGGTTCAGGTCGAAGAACTCGATCAGCTTGTAATCGCCGACGCGGATCGCCCCGCCGGGTCGGCTCGTCTGGTTGCTGTAGTGCGGGTAGTGCCACGCCAGCGTGTCCCGGCCCAACGGCTTGCCGTCGAACGCCGGCCGGATGTCGATGCCGTCGAGCGTGCCGGCCGGCTTTTGCCCGGCGGCCGTGAGGAACGTGGGCAAGTAGTCGAGGCAACTCACCGGCGTCTCGATCACCTGCCCGGCCTTGGAGACGCCCGGCCAGCGCACGACCAGCGGCACGCGCAGGCCGCCTTCGTACAGAAAGCCCTTCCCCTCGCGCAGCGGGCTGTTGATCGTCGCCGGGGCCGGCATCCCTTCCAGCGTGGCGAGGCCGCCGTTGTCGGAGGTGAAAACCACGATGGTGTTGTCGGCCAACTTCAACTCGTCCAGCGTGGCGAGGATGTCGCCGACGCCGTCGTCGAGGCTTTCCAGCATCGCCGCGTAAGCCGGGTTCCCCTGTTGGCCGGGGCCGCCGGCCTTGTACTTAGCCACCTTCTCCGGCTTCGCCTTCAACGGCGTGTGCGGGGCGTAATGGGCCAGGTACAGGAAGAACGGCGTGTCCTTGCTCTCCGTGATGAACTTCTTCGCCTCGGCCGTCAGCCGGTCCGTGAGGTATTCGCCGTCCGGGGCGGTTTCCAGTCCCGGCATCTGCTGCTTGCCGGATTTGTACGGGGCGAAGTAACTGAGCGTCGTGCCGATCTGACTGCCGCCGACGTTCACGTCGAACCCGCGGTTCAGCGGCGTCGCCGCCTTGTCGCCCAAGTGCCACTTGCCCACCAGCCCGGTGCGATAACCCGCCTTCTTCAACAGGCCCGGCAGCGTCGGCACGTCCGGCAAGTCGTTTACCAACGCCGGCCGCGAGAGCGGTTGGTCCGGCCGGTCCGGCCGGCCGGGGAGCCAATCGGTGATGCCCAACCGCGCCGGGTGCTGCCCGGTGAGGATCGCCGCCCGCGTCGGCGAACACACCGGCGACCCGGCATACGCATTGGTGAACCGCGCCCCGCCCTTGGCCAGCGCGTCGACGTTCGGCGTCTTGTGATATTTGCTGCCGTAACACCCGAGGTCGGCCCACCCGAGGTCGTCGGCCATGATGAAGACGATGTTGGGGGGCCGCTCGGCGGCGACCGCGGGGAGGGCGAACAGGAAGGGGAGGAGGTATTTCATGGGGGAGCCTCAAGGCGAATGCGGGTCTGAAAATAAGACTCACCACAAAGGCACGAAGGCCGCACAAAGTTTCACAGAGAAGTCAGAAGCGACAATTCTTCTCCCGTCTTCTTTGCGAAACTTTGCGCGGCCTTCGTGCCTTTGTGGTGAGTGATTTGTTTGAATTTACGCCGTCCACTCGACGCCCGGCTCGCCTTCGCGAATCTCCCCGATGCGGTGCGTCGGGTAGCCTTCGGCGGTCAGGCGCTCGGCGATGCCGGCGGCGTAGTACGGGGCAACGACGAGGCAGAAGCCGATGCCGCCGTTGAAGACACGGTCCATCTCGGCCTCGGCCACGTTGCCGGCTTTTTGCAGCCACGAGAAGATCGGCGGGATCGGCCAGCTTCCGCGCTGGACGAACGCCCGGCGGTTCGCGGGCAGCACGCGCGGCAGATTGTCCGTGATGCCGCCGCCGGTGATGTGGGCCAGAGCCCGCACCACCTTCTTCTTCACGGGGTAGTGCTTCAACAGGCTTTGAATCGGCTTCACGTAAATTCGCGTGGGCGTCAGCAGTTCCTCGCCGATGGTCTTGCCGAGTTCGGGGACGTGGTCGGTCACTTTCAGGCCGGCGTGGTCGAGGGCGATCTTGCGGGCGAGGCTGTAGCCGTTGGAGTGCAGGCCGGTGGAACTCATGCCCAGCACCACGTCCCCGACTTGGACGTTTTGGCCGTTAATCACGTCGTCCCGCTCGACGACGCCGACGGCGAAGCCGGCCATGTCGAAGTCGCCGGGGGCGTAGAAGTCCGGCAGGATGGCCGTCTCCCCGCCGGTCAGGGCGCACCCGGCCTGCTCGCACCCGGTCACCATGCCCCGGACGAGTTGCTCGGCCAGCGGCGGGTCGTCGTTGGGCATCGCCAAGTAGTCGAGGAACACCAACGGCTGCGCCCCGCTGCACAGACAGTCGTTGACGGACATGGCGACGAGGTCGATGCCCACGGTGTCGAACTTCTGCATGAGGGCGGCGATTTTGAGCTTGGTGCCGACGCCGTCCGTGCAGGTGACGAGGACGGGGTTGCGGTAGCCGCCGGAGAAGAGCCAGCGGTTGATGTCGAGGGCGAACAGGCTGGCGAACCCGCCGAACCCGTCGATCACGCCGGGGCCGTGCGTCCGCTTCACCAGTTTGCCGATGCGGCCGATGGTGTCCTCGTAGGCGTCCAGGTCGAGGCCGGCCGACTTGTAATCAAGGGAGGGGGTGGACATGCCGGCGCGCGGGGCCTCGTGTGGGGTCAGGGAGTTAGTTCATCGGAACGGGGGAATTTGGCAAGCGCAAAGGCGAGGTTCGCCCCGCGTCACGGGCGGCCCGGGGCCGTCCGCCACAGCCACCCCGCGAACACGGCGGCCAGCGCCACGTCGGGCAGGCCGACGGCGGCGGCGACCGGCGGCAACTCCCCCGACAGGCTCATGCCGATCACGAGGCCGCCGAACGAGCCTTTGCCGGCGACGGCCAACGCCAGCACGGCCCGGTTGGCGCGGCCCGTCAGCCCCTGATGAAAGAAGGCGACGCCGAAGGCCAGAATCCACGCCGCAATGACCCAGAGGTAAAGCGGGTGCGATTCGGGGAGGCCGAAGGGCGAGCGAAGCTGTGGGAACGGCGGGGCGAAGCCGACGGCCCCGGCCACGTTCATCGGGCCGCAGGCGAGCAGGAGCAGCCGCATTCGGGGGCCGAGAAATGTGGACGAGTTCAACGATAATCCTTGGCTACCGCCACGCCGCCGGGCCGTTCGGTTAGAAGTATTCCCCGAGTGAGACATTGCATCCGGACAACGCGGCACGCAAACGCGCGACGCCGCCCTCGGTGACTTTGGTCTTCCCGAGCACGAGAACTTTCAGATCTCTCAGACTTTCGAGATGAACAAGGCCGCGGTCGGCGACCTTTGTAAAGGACATGCGGAGGTATGTGAGCTTTTGCAAACCAGCAAGGTGAGCGATGCCGGCGTTGGTGATCTTCGTGTAGTGCATCAAATCGAGGTGTTCCAGATGACTCAGTTCGCTCAAGTGTGCCAAGCCGGCGTCTCCGATCTTGGTTGCGCCGAGATCAAGATGCCTCAGACTAGTCTTTCGCACTTTTTGGCGGGTTGAAAAGGAGTGGCGGGGCTTGAGCGCCGGCGGTAGAGTGTTGGTGCTCAAACCTTCACCCTCAC
>JAYTTY010000441.1:0-18510 GCA_043744795.1 Zavarzinella sp.
ATGTTAAGCGGTCCTTCAGACCGCCGCGTTTGAGGCGCCACCGACCCAGCCCTGGCGGGCTGGGCTATGTTAAGCGGTCCGTTGGACCGAAGACCATTCCGACACGTTACAGAATCGCTAAATTGTCCTGAATTCTGCTCTAAACGGATTTGTTAGGAATCGCTTCCGGAGACACTCGTGCCCCGCTACCTCCCGGCCCTTCTGATCGCCCTCGCCGCCCCCGCCCTCTTCGCCCAGGACGCGAAGGGGACGAAATTCGCCTTCATCGTGGCGGTGAGCAAGTACGGCAAACTGTCCGGCTTCGACCCGCTGCCGCACGCGGTGAAGGACGTCGAGGGCTACCGGGACGCCCTGCTGGCCACCGGGTACGAGGCGCGGAACATTCGCCTGCTGCACGACAAGCTGACCGAGGCCCAGAACCCCGAGTTCAAGTTCGTGCCGAAGAAGAAGGAGATCATGGAGGAACTGGGCACGCTGCTGCGGTTCCTCGACCCGGAGGATTCGGTGGTGGTCGTGCTGAACGGGCACGGCGTCCACTTCGAGAACAGCAAGACCAGCCACTTCTGCCCGCTGGACACCGACCTCCGCAACAAGGACAGCCTGATCCCGATGGAGGGGGAAGGCAGCGTCTACCAGCACCTCGACAAGTGCAAGGCGAAGAGCAAACTGTTGATCGCCGGCATGTGCCGGAGCAAGCCGAGGTTCCTGAGCCAGGAAGACCCGCCGAAGATCGACCTCAGCACGCCCGAGAAGCCGCCGAAGGGGATCGCCGCCTTTTATTCCTGCGAGGAGAACCAGAGCACGTACTACGACGCGGAGAAGGGGAGCTACTTCTTCAATCACCTGTCGGCCGCGTGGCGCGGCGAGTACGCGGGGGACGACGACTTGACGCTCGAATCGGTGTTCGCCAGCGTGCGGTCGCGGACGAAGCGGGAAGTCTTCGACGCGTACGGCGGCAAGTTTGACCAGTACCCCGACGTGAAGCGGGGCTACGAAGGCGTTTGGAACATCCCCAAACGGGCGGGGCCGAAGGGGGGAGACGAGAAGGTGTTCGAGATCGTGAAGGGGGTGAAGATGACGTTCTGCTGGGTGCCGGCAGGGACGGCGAAACTCGGGTCGCCTGTGGGAGAGAAAGATCGTTCTGAGCCCGAGAAGGAACACGACTACACGACGAAGGGTTTTTGGCTGGGGAAGTACGAGGTGCAGCAGTCGGAGTGGGAAGGGGTGATGGGAGACAACCCGAGCAAGTTCAAAGGGCCGACACTTCCCGTTGAGCAGGTGAGTTGGGAAGACTGCCAAAAGTTCATCGGGAAGTGCGGTGTGACGGGGATGAAGGTAAAGTTGCCGCACGAGGACGAGTGGGAGTATGCGTGCCGCGGTGGGAAGGGGAACGCGCAGGCGTTTTATTGGGGCGACGCGTTGAACGGGGACAAGGCGAACTGCGACGGGAATACCCCGTATGGGACGACGACGAAGGGGACGTACAAAGAGAAGACGACGGCGGTGGGGGCGTACAAGGACAAGGCCGCGCACCCGTGGGGATTATGTGACATGAGTGGTAATGTGTGGGAGTGGTGTGAAAATTTGTACACTATAGGAGGCTCGGACCGGGTGATTCGGGGCGGGAGCTGGCTCAACAACGCCTGGATCTGCCGGTCGGCGTACCGTAACAGGTCCGACCCGTCGGACCGGTTCAACGACCTCGGCTTCCGTCTTGCCTTAGTTCCGTAGTTTCGTTGGTCGGGGTCAGGTCAAGGAAGGGAAAGGGGCGTGGCGTGGCATGGGGACCGTCGGAGCGGAGGCGGATGCCGGAGCGGAGATCGGTCCCCATGCCCCGCCACGCCTCGGGACAGAATGAATATTGACTGCGCAGCAGTCACGAAATCAAAATTACATTATTCAAATATACAGACAATAATCGTATGGCCTTCGCGTTGGCCGCGAAAGGCACCCTAACCCCCCGGCCCCCTTCCCGAGGACGGGAAGGGGGAGCAAGCGGGGATTAATCATTTTTTCAGAGCCGGAAGCGTCAGCGAGGGCCACGCTTGGACCCCCGGGCAACTGGAACCCTAACCCATGAGCCGGCGCCATCGTCGCTTTTCGCTCCGCGAAAAGTCCGGCGCCCCCCGCGTCGGGGCCGTCCCCCGAGGGTGAGAGCCGGGCTTTCGCGGAGCGAAAGCCGACGATGGCCGCCCGGCGGTGGTGGCGACCGCGAACCCTCCGGGCGGCAATTTCATTTCCCGCAGACCTACCGATGTACGGGAATGACCGTCACATACTTCCCCGTCGTCGGGTCGTAGGCCGTCAGGTCGTCCGGCGTGTCGGCGTCCCACTTCGCCAGCGGGACCAGCACGGGGTCTTGCCGAACCGTCTCGGTTCCCGGCGGATTGGTGCCGTAGACGCGGACGCCGATGAAGACGCGGGTCACGTCGGCGCCGGGGTCCGTCGCTTTCCACTCGCGGATTCGCCATTGGACGTACCGGCACAGGGACGCCCGGAACGCGAGGACGTGTTCGTTGATCGCTTCCTTCCACTCGGGGCCGCGGGCGCGGAACGAGTCGCGTTTCCAGTTCGCGTACACGATGGCGTAGAGGATTTCGCGGTTGAAAAGGCGGTGGTCGGCGGGCTGGAAGCGGAGGAAGCGGGCCGCGTCGTCGGGTTCAAACGGGCTGCGGCGGTCGATGACTTGGCCGTCCGCGGTTTCCATCCGCATGTGCAGGAACGCCCCGGCCTCCGGGAACACCGGGGCAAAAAGGGACCAGCCGGGAATTTGGCCGGTGGCAATGGCCCAAGAGTCATTGACTTGGCCGACGGCCTCCGCGCCGGCTTGCAGCGTGTCGTTCGGCGTCGCCCGGCCGGTCCGCTGGTAGTCGTGCGAGAGGATCTCGGCCGGCAGCGCCGGCATCTCGCGCGGCACGAACAGCCAGAAGTTGGAGAGCGGCAAGAACGCGAGTTCCCAGCAGATGAACGCGCCGAGCAGATAGGAGATGAGCCGGGTCATGGTTACACGTCGAGCGGCACCCACTCGACCACGTCGAAGCGGGCGTGCGGGGAGACGGCGGGGCGGTTGGCCCGCTCCTCGTAGGGTTCGCGGCAGTAGTGGAGCGTCTCGCGGACATCGCCGAGCTTCAGGGCCACCTCGCGGACGAAGACGATCTCGTTGGACCGCGACGACCGCAGCACGGTCACGCGGCGCGGGTCGAGGCTGAGGCTGGCGGCCACCTCTTCCCCGGCGGGGGTCTCCGGGACCACGAGGTACGCCCGCTCGTTTTCCGTGAGGCCCGGCACCGTGGGCGTGGCCCGGCCCGACGCCTTCTTGAGCCGGTGGTCCCAATCTTTGGCCAGGTGCTTGGCGAACTCGGCCACGTCGTTGACCGGCAGCAGCGTGCCGAGGAACGCGGCCGTCTGGTCGATGAGCGGCTCGGCCAGTTCGCGGATGAAGTCCCCGGACTTCTGGCAGACGGCGAACAGGCCGCCGCGCGACTCGAACACCAGCGCCTGCAATGTTTGATCGAGTTGGGTGACGTGGGCCGCCTTCACCACTTCCACGAACCGGCGGGCGGCCCACTCGATCTCCTCGCCGCCGTCCGGCAGGAGGATCTGCACGATGGGGGACTCGCCGTAGGACGACGCCCCGCCGGTCTCCGGGATTTCGAGGGCCTGCTTCAGGTTCGTGAGGCGTTGGCGGCAGATGGACAAGTCCCGCTGCCGGTCTTCGAGGCCGGCCTTGAGGCGGCGGAAGAAGCGGATCACCCCGGCCTGCGTCTCCTCGGCGGTGCGCTGGGCGGCGTAGTGGGACAGGGCGGCCAGCAAGGCCCGCATGTTCTTCTGGTCGCGGTTGCCGAACAGGCTGAACCCGCCGCCGGCGTAGCACACCTCCGCGGCGGCCCGGGCGGCGGCGAACGCCTGCTCGCAGCGGCGCGTGAACTCGGCCGTGCTCCGCTGGGCGTCGGTCTCGGCGCGCTCGCAGAACTCGGCCAGGCGGCCCAAGGCCGCCTCGGCGGCCGCCACGCGGCGGCCCGGCTGCTCGATGAGGGCGACGGCTTCCCCGGCCGTGCGCTTCAGCCAGCGGTCGGCGACGGCGTTGGTGGCGGCCGAGTACAGCTTGGTAATCTTGCCGGTGCGCAGGGCGTCGGCCGGGTCGCGGGACCCCTTGACGCCGACGAGGTTCATCACGGCGTCGAACGCTTCCCGCGCCCACATGCCGGGGGCGCCGCCGGCGTCGATCTTCTGCTCGTAGGAGCCGATCAGCCCGGCGACTTGGTCGCCCGGCACCGTGTCGGCGGCCTTGATCGCCGCGTCGATTTGGCCGCTGATGCTGTCGGGCTTCAGCGTCGGGTCGCTGATGACGCGGTGGCACAACTCGGCCACGGCCGGCGGGACGGCCGACGCGGACGACTGCCACAATTGGATGAGGCGCTCCCCCACCATGCGGGACGCGGCCCGCAGCAGCAGGCCGCGCGGGTACCACAGGCCGCCGGTGCCGAAACTGCGGTACGGCTCCCCGGCGGTGATGGCCCGCGAGCGGTCGAGGTCCGCGCCCATCGGCGTCGTCAGGTCGAGCGTCAGGTACGCGGCCAGCCGCTCGGCGCATTCGGAGACGGCCGAGGGGCCGCGCGCCCCGCGTTGGATCAAGTACACCGAGGAGAACGGCCGGGCCTGCGACTCCACGAGCGGCCCGTCCGGCCCGCCGTACCGGGACCGGAAGGTGATGGACTCGTCCGAATAGTGGTTCAACTCGCTCAGGGTCGCGTAGACGTTCGCGCTCTCCTCCGGCGGCGTGGTCGGGTCGGCCGGGGAGCCGAGGAAGAGCATCGCGTTGACGGCGACGGGCAACTTCAACTGGTTGAACAGCCGGCTGAGGGCGTAGCCGACGTCTGGCAGCGCGCCGGACGACGCCCCGCCGGCGGCCGCCAGGACGAACACGCGCGGGCGGTTGTCCCGCACCGGCAGGCCGGCGTGCCCTTCGGAGACGGTCAGTGATTCTGGGTGGGCCGCCAGTTCGAGTTCCCGGCGGACGCGGGTGACGAACCGCAGGTAGTTCTCCGTGAAGGCCAGCCGGCCCAGCGCCCGCGACCCCTGCGGGTTGAGCGTGCGCGGGATGCCGTGCAACTTCTCGCGCGGCAGCCACTCGGCGAGGAGGTCCATCGCCCCCTTGCGGTAGCGCGTGACGGGCTGGAGCGGCGTGGGGAAGATCTGGTCGGCGGCCAAGGCCCGGTCCGGCGAGCCGACCACGCCGGCGGCCTTGGCGTCCGGGTCCGCGTCCGCGTACAGGAAGCGGAACATGGGGATCTGCCGCAGGTCGCCGAGGCGGTCGGTCAGGCGGCTGCGCAATTCCCGCAGGGCGGCGAGGCCGAAGGCCCCGAAGCCGATGATCACCGTGGGCCGCAGCACGTCCCCGACGACGGGGAAGTCGAAGTTCACGCGCTGGCTGAATTCGCTCTTGAACAGCACGGAGTCTTCGACCGCCGGGAGATCGACCACGCCCGACGAGAACTTGGCCACGGGCGACTTGCTTGCCGGGGCATGCACCATCGGCACGCCCGGCGGGGCCATCGCGGTGGGGGGCAAGTGGACGGTCGCCCGCATTTCCTCGGGGTCAACACTGACGTTGCCGGCGCGGGTGACGGCCAGCGCCGCCGACGCGGAATCGCCGGCCGCCGACGGCACGTCGTCGGCGAGGGGCAGGAACGGCACGGACCCGCCGCCGGCCGCCCCGCCCAGGGCTTCGACGAAGGCGCGGGAGTTGGCGAAGCGCTGGAACGGGTCTTTGGCCAAGGCCCGGTAGACGGCCCGGCGGTCCCGCTCCGGCAGCGGGGACAGGTCCGGCTCCACGTTCATGTGCTGGAGGGCCAGCTCGCGGATGGTCTTGCCGTTGAACGGCCGCTTGCCGGTCAGCAGCTCCATGTACACGATGGCGAGGCTGTACTGGTCGCTGTGCTTGGTGATGCGGGAGGCGAACGTCTCCGGCGGGGCGTACTGCGGGGAGACGCCGGCGAGGATGCCGGACGAGCTTTGCCGCTCCAGGTGCCGGGCGAGGCCGAAGTCGGCCACCTTGACGTGGTCGCCGATCAGGAACAGGTTTCGCGGCTTCACGTCCATGTGCATGACGTTGTGGGCGTCGGCCAAGTAGTCCAGCCCCTCGGCGGCGTCGGCCATGTAGCGCATCAGCCGGTCCCGCGGCACGCCGGGCAGGCCGGTCTTCTTGACCTCCTGCAACACGTCGTGCAGGCTCTTCTCGGCCAGTTCCATGACCATGACGACTTCGCCGTCCACGATGTCGATGCGCTCGATGGACAGGACGAACGGGTGGCGAACCTCCTTCACCCGCTGGATGGCGTGGAACTCCTGGCGGGCGCGGCCGTCCCCGGTCGCGGAGGCGTCCAGGCTGCCGAAGACGAACTTGATGGCCTTCTGGATGCCGCCGGGCGCTTCGCACAGCCACACCTCCCCGAACCCGCCGGACCCGAGCGGGCGGATCAGGCGGTAACCGGGGATCGGCTCCTCGTCGGCTTCGCGGATGAAACTCATGAGAAGGGCGCGACCTGCCCGCCGGGAGGCCGGGCGGGGCGATGGGGGGGATCAAACAGGGTGGCGCACATGCTAAGGGAATGCTAACTCATAACGGGCCGGTTGTCCAACCTTCCGGGGCGGATGGGCCATTCGCGGCCGGCCACTGTCTCGCGGGCGGGCACGGGCGCCCCGTTCTCAACCGCCGTCCGGCGGTCCCGTTGGCGTCCCGCTTTCAAGCGGTCTGTAATCTCTCCGCCGCGGTAGGCATGAGGACCGAGTCTTCGAGGGTCCGACCCCGTGGGCGAACAGTCGTCACTCACAAAGGCGAACCCTCGAAGACTCGGTTCGCCGGCCGCCCGTGGGTGTCAGGTTCAAGACCGCTTAAAAGCGGGACTCCAACGGGACCGCCTTTCGGCGGTGATGTTGGCCAACGCCCTGCTTCCCCGGCGCCGTCGCCTTCCGGCCGCCGCGGCTGTGCCGCGGCGCATCGTCGCTTTTCGCTCCGCGAAAAGTCTAGTCTCCCCGCCCAAGGGGCCAGTCACCTGTGGGCGGGAGGCCGGACTTTTCGCGGAGCGAAAAGAGACGATGCCCTCGCCCGCGTCACTGCCCCCGCACGCACTTGGACACCCGACGCATTTCCCCTTCGGGGTCGCCGCGGAGCATCGTCTCTTTTCGCTCCGCGAAAAGTCCGGCCCTCCCCCGACGGGAAACTGTCCCCTCGGGCGGGGGGCCAGACTTTTCGCGGAGCGAAAAGAGACGATGCTCTCGCCCGCGTCACTGCCCCCGCACGCACTTGGACTCCCGACTCACTTTCCCGGCACCGTCGCCTTTGGCCCGCCGCGGCTCACGTCTTCGGTGAACTTCTTGTACGGGTCGGCGTAGCCGGCCGGGGGGGCGTAGCGGCTTCCCCGCAGGGCGTCGGCGCCGTCTTTCGGTTCCAGTTTGACGGCGGCGGGGCCTTTGTCGTTCTTCGGGCGGATGGTGCGGTTGGGGTTCCCGTCGCCCTGGGCCACCTGCTTCTTGAGGTTGGCGATGGTCGCCTCCTGCTTTTTGAGCCACTCGGCCTGTTCGGCGGCGGTCCAGTTCAGCTTCTCTTTCACTTCCGGCTTCTTGAAGTTTTCGAGCTGCAACTCGGCGGCCTTGAGGCGGTTCTTCGGGTCGGCCGGGTCCTGGGCGCCGGTGTCTTCCGTATTGCGGCCGGCGAGTTCGTTCATCAGGTCGTTGAACTCTTTTTGCTTCGCCGGGTCTTGCGGGCCGTTGGCCAATTGCTCCTTGAGCTTGTCCATCTGCTCGCGGACCTTCGGGTCTTTCATCGCCTCCTTGAGCTTTTCCTTGGCCTCCTCCCGCTTCTTCGGGTCGGCGTTCTTCAATTCGTTGACGAGGTCTTTCAGTTTCTCCTTGTCCCCCGGTTCCGGCTTCGGCGGGTTCTTGGCCATCTCGGTGGCCTGCTTGAGCATTTCCTCGATGGCCTTCTTGTCGTCGCCGGGCTTGGCGTTCTTGGCCATCTCTTTCATCTGCTCCTTGGCGGCCTCGGCCTTGGCCGGGTCGTTCATCATTTCCTTTAGCTTGTTCTCGGCGTCCTTCTTGGCGGCCTCGTCCTTGCCGGCCAGCTTGTCGGCCATGTCCTTCAAGTCTTTCGGGTCCGGTTTTTGACCGGCACCCATCGGGCCTTCTTTGGGTTCGGGCTTTTGGCCGTTGGCCTTGGCCATCTCGTCGGCCTTCTGGGCGGCCTTTTCCAGGTTGTCTTTCTGCTCGCCCGGCTTGGCGTCCTTCGCCATCTCTTTGAGCTTTTCCTTGGCGGCGTCCCGCGTCTTCGGGTCGTTCATCATCTTTTCGAGTTGCTTCTGGGCGGCGGCCTGCTTCATCGGGTCGTTGCTCTGCAAGTCCTTGGCGATGTCGTTCAGCTTCTGCTCGTCCGGCTTCGGCGCGTCGCCGCTTTGGCCGGGATCGCCGTCCTTTTTTTGCTGCGGCTTGTTCATCGCCTGTTCGACCTTCTCGGCCTTCTTCGGGTCTTTCTTCTTGAGCTGGTCGTTGGCATTTTCCAAGTCCTTCTTGGTCTGTTGATCCTTCTGCCAATCTTTGATGCGCTGCTCGGCGTCGTCCCGCTCCTGCTTGTCCTTGGAGTTCAGCTTCTTGGCCAATTCATCGACCTTCTCCTCGGACGGCTTTTCCTTGTCGTAGTTCTCGGCGGCCTTTTCCGCGTCCCGCTTCGCCTGCTTGGCCTTGTCGCGGGTCAGGTCGTCCTTGGCGTTCTTCTCGATCTTGTCGAGTTCGTCGCGGACTTTCTCGCGGTTCTCCTGCTTGCGCACCAGCCGGTCCATGTCGCTCTTGGCCTTGTCGCTCATCTTGGGGTTGGGCGAGTTGATCTCGCGGTCCAGTTCACCCATTTCGCGGTCGAGTTCGCCTTGCTCGCCGGTCTTGTCGTTCGGCTGGCCCTTGCCCTGTTGCGGCTTGCCTTCGCTCTTGGCGGTCTGGTCGCCATTGTCCTTCTTCGACTCGGGGCGACCGGCGCCGGGGTTCTCGTCGCCCATCTTTGGGGCTTGCCGGGCTTCGCCGGCGGTGTCCGTCATGTCCGACTTCTTGGGCGGCGCGCGGTTTTCGCCGGCCTCCGGGCGTTCCTTCGGCTTGTCCTTGCCGGCGGTTTGGCCCGGCTGTTCCTTCTCCCCGTGGCCGTCGCCGGTGTCTTGCGGCATCGGCTGCTGTTCGCCGGGCGTCACATCCTTTTCGGGCTTGTTGGCGCCGGCTTGCGGCTTCTGGGCCGGGTTCATCCCCTTTTGTTCGGGGGATTGCTCGGGCCGGGCGGCGCCCTTCTCCGGCTTCGGCTCTTGGCCGGCGGGTTGCTTGGGTTCCGGCTTCGGCTCGCTGGGCTTCTCGCCGGCGCCGCCGAAGTCCTGCCGTTGCTTGTCCTGGCCGGTCGGCTCACTGTCGGGGGTCATCGGCTGGTCGCCGCCGGGCTTCGGCTCGCCCTTGTCGTCCTTCGTGTTGTCCACCTTGCCGTCCCGCTTCTCGCCGGCCGGGCCGTTTTCGCCCATCGGCTTGTTCGGGTCGTTCATCGGCGTGGGGCGTTGCTCGGCCGGAGGTTGGGCGTCGGGGCCAGCCTTCGGAACCGGGCGGTTCTCGGCCGGGTCCACTTTGGCGTTCGGGTCCGGCTTCTGGTTCGGCTTCGGCGCGCCTTCTTGCTTTTCCTGCCGGGCCTTCTCGGCCGCCCCTTCAATCTCCTTGGTCTTGGCGTCCTGAGTGGGGTCCGGGTTCATGCCGTCCATCGGCATCGGCGCGTCATTGCCACCCGGCATCGGCATGGGGTTGGCCGGGTCGCCGTCCTTCGGCATGGGCGGGTTGCCGGGGTTCATCGGGTCCGGATTGCCTTGCGGCGGGTTGCCTTTGTCCTTCGGCTCCGGCGGGTTCTGTTGCCCCTTTACAGGCGGCTGGTCGTTAGGCCGTTGTTCCGCGTTGTTCTTCTGATCTTGCTTGTCGTTGTGATTCTTCTGGTCTTGGTTGAGCTTGTCGTTGCGCTTGTCGATCTTCGCCTTCTCGGCCGGCGGTTGCACCGGGGCGGTGACTTTGAAGCGCTTCACCAGAGACCGGCCGACGTTCGGGCCGGGGGGGACGGTGCAGTTGTCCTTGGCTTCGACCCAGAACTCGACCACGCTCCCGGAGGCGAGCCGGAAGTTTGGGTTATTCGGCATGCGGATGTCGGCCAGCTTCACGAAGTCCTTGTAGTCCACGCGGGTCGGCCAGGAGTTATCCTTCTCGCGCAGGAAGGTCTTGCCGTTGCGGTACGGCTTGCCGGTCAGCGGCAGGTCTTGCGCGCCGGTCAGTTTCATTTGCAGGGTCATGCCGTCGATGCCGTGGTCGTCGGTGGCGAACCCTTTCAGTTCCAGCGTGCCGTTGGCGGGGATGCTGGTCTCCTCGGCCTTCGGCTCGTCGAGTTGCACCGTCGGCGCTTGGTCGATGACGGCCCGGATGGGGATGGCCCGCGGCAGCGTCGGGTTTTCCGGCGTGCTCGGGGTGAAACTCACTTTGGCGGCGCCGTCCTTGTCGATGGCCGGCAGCTTGAAGCGCACCCACATCGGCTCGTCGGGGACGCTGGTCCCCGTGATCGGGGGCTGGCCGTCGATTTGAAGCTGGGCGCTCTTCACGCCGCGGTTGGTCTTGGCGGTGAGCGTGACGACGCTGCCGCGGATGCCCTCGATTTCCGGCTCGCGCACGTCCGTTGCCTTGGCCGGCTTCCAGCGCAGGTAGGCGGGGTACTCGTAACTCACGTCGAACGTGCGGAAGACCGGCTTCGGGTCGATGACGGCCAGCCGGAAGCGTTTCGGGTCGGAGTTCTTGTCCCCCTCCGTGGTCGTGAACCAGACGCGGTACTGCGATTCCTTCTCAAAGGGGATGACGAACTTCAGCGAGTCCGACTGCCCCTCGATCAATTGGCCGTCGATGGTCTTGGCTTGGCCGTCGATCTCGACGTACCCGCCCTTCACGTCGCGGTTGGTGTGGACGGTCAGCGTGGCCGTCGAGCCGAACGGGGCCAACAGGTTCGGGTCGTTGGTCTGCTCGGCTTGGCGCTTCAGGTAGGCGGGATACTCGTAGCTCACGTCAAACCCGGTGAACTCGGGGATGATCTTGCAGGTGACGGTGTACTCCGGCGTCGTGGCGTTGCCGGCGAGAATGCGGTAGCGGAAGCCCATGCGCACTTGCCGCGGCGGGATCGTCAGGCTGAATTGGCGCTTGTCCTTCTCCGAGACGGCCAGCGGGCGTTCTTCAAAAGTGTCCGGGTCTTCCGGGTTGTACCACAGCCGCAGGCGCACCGACTCGGGCGAATTCGCCGCCGGGATCAGGCCGCGGACGCGCACCTGGAACTTCACGTCCTGGTTGTTGAAGACCGTCACGTCCCCGTTGGCCGGTTCTTCCAACGTCAGGGCCGTGCGCGTCGGCGGCAAGAAGGCGACGACCGCGTTCGCGACCAGCAGCACGCCGGCCGCGACGCCGACCCACCTCAGCATCTTGTTGGCGATGGCCCGGTTCAGGTCGAGACCCTTCAAATCCTTGGCGGCCTTCTGGCCGATGGCCGTGCGGATGGACGGGGGGAGCTTTTGGTCGTCTTCGAGATCGACCCAGGTGACGAGCGAATTCTTGGCCGACGCGACGGTCTGTTCCAGTTCGTGGGCCGCGTAGTACGGGTTGATCTCCCGCCGCGACGGCCGAAATACCGACCAGTACAAGTAGGCGACGGCCAGGACGCCATACGTCCCCCAGACGAGCCAGCCCGTCTTCGGCGGCGTCTCGTAGGCCCGGTCAATGAACTGGGCGACCAACAGAAATGCCAGCGAGGAGATGGCGACCACCAAGCCGGCCGCGAAGAAGTCCAACACCCGCACCCGGCGGCGGGCGGCCGCCAGTTGCCGGTTGACGAATTCCTCGACCTTGGCCGCCGTGGGGGCTTTCGGGGCGTCAAGCAGGGTGGCCATTCGGGGAACTCCGGGCGGGGATGCGGGCGGGTCGCTAGGGAATTATAACCCGGCGGGCGGCGTGCGCCCATGATGGAAGACGAGTGGCGTTACAGTTTCGTTGGCGGAAAGTCCCATCGACACCGGGCCCCGCCGTTGGTATGGCCTTCGGCCATGCGTTCCCGCCGTGCCATTTCCGCGTCCCGCTGGCTGTTCGCCCTCGGCGTTTCGACGTTGCTGCACGCGGCCATTGTCGGCGGGTGGTTCACGGTCAAACCGGCGGGCGACGGACCGGCGGACGCCTGGGACACCCAAGTAAACGCCCCGGACGACGATCCCGGCCTCTCGATCACCCTGCGGGAACCGCCGCCGCGTGTTCTCCACGCGAACCTCACGCCGTCGCCGAAGGCGGTAGAGTCGCCGGCCCCGCTTCCAAAGGATGTCGTCGCCGTTCCGGGCGCCAACCCGGTCATCCAGTCGGTGGGGGGGCATTCGCCGGAGTCGGGGGATTCTTTGCCGGCCGGGGCCGATGTTCCCAAACTTCACGGCAAAGCGAAGGCCGGGAAGACCGTCGTTTACCTGCTGGATTGTTCTTCCAGCATGGGGCCGGCGTTGAGTCGAGCGAAGGCCGTCTTGCGGGAATCGTTGAAGCAACTCGGGCCGGACGCCAAGTTTCAGTTGGTCGTTTACAACGGCGGGGCCGAGGCGTGTTTCCCGACGACGAGTGTGGCCGACGCCGAACATTTGGCCGCCGCGAACAAATGGCTGGATCGTCGGACGGCCGAGGGGCGCAGCGACCATTTGCGGGGATTCCGCGAAGCGTTGGCCGCGAAGCCGGACGCACTCTTCGTGCTGACGGACGCGGACGACTTTGACACTAGGGAAGTGAAAACACTTGCGGCCATCACTCCGGCGAACGTGTTCGTGTCCGCGGCAATCTTCGGCCGGCCTCCGGTCGTCGCCGGATCGTCGCCGTTGGAACAGTTCACACGACAGCGGAATGGGGCGGTGCGCTGGTTTCCCGGCCCGTGACCAGCCAGTCCTTTTTCTCGCCCGGCAGCCAGCCGTGCCCTTCGTCTTCGATGATTGCCTTCATGGCCTGAATCCACGCCGGGTGGTCGTTCAGGCACGGGCAGCGGTACAGCGTGTCGCCGCCGGCTTCCTTGAAATGTGCCGCGGACTCGTGGCCGATCTCGTCGATGGTCTCCAGGCAGTCGGCGGTGAAGCCGGGCAGCATCACGAACACCTTTCTGGCCCCGGCCTTGGCGAGTTTCGCCAGCGTGGCGTCCGTGTACGGCTTCAGCCATTCGTCCCGGCCGAACAGGGACTGGTACGTCTGCGACCACTTGCCCTTCGGGAACTTCAACCGCTCTTGCAGGCCGCGCGTCGTCCGCACAACATGGGACGCATACGGGTCGCCGCGCTGGGCGTACTTCTGCGGGATGCCGTGGAAGCTGTAGACGTAGTGGTCCGGCGGTTCCGGCAGCTTCGCCAACTCGTCGCGGATGACGGCGGCCATCGCGTCCAAGTACGCCGGGTGGGCGTAGTACGGCGGGACGACGCGGATGGCCGGCACGTCGCGGAGGGTCATCAGGGCCTTGAAGAGCGTGTCCGTCGCGCTGGCCGTGGTGGTGGCCGAGTATTGCGGGTACATGGGCAAGCAAATCAAGCGGTCCACGCCTTGGGAGAGCATTTCCTTGACGACGGTTTCCAGCGGCGGGTTGCCGATCTGCATGCCGAACCGCACCGGCGTTCCGGGGAAGAGTTTTTGCAGTTCCTCGGCCTGCCGCTTGGTGTAGTGCATGAGCGGGGAGCCGGTCTGGGCGTCCCAGATGCGGGCGTACTTGGCGGCCGACTGCTTCGGCCGCGTCGGCAGGATGAACAAGTTCAGGATGAACCACCACAGCAGCCGCGGGACTTCAATGACGCGCGGGTCGCCGAGGAACTGCCGGAGGTATTTCTTGAGGGCGGGTTTGGTGGGGGCGTCGGGGGTGCCAAGTTGGATCAACAAAATGCCGGTCATTCGCGGGTGGCCCGGGGGTGGGGTGGTCTTGTCATGGTAGCGGGGGCGGGCCGGCGGAAACAAACACACCCGCCCGGCTCGCGGCCGCGCGGGTGACGTTCGTCGTCAAAAAGGGCGGTTTACTTCTTCTTGCAGCCGGGGCCTTCCTTGGCGGTCTGCTTCTCGGTGACGTGGGCCTCGGCCAGTTGCGTACACTTGTCGGCGTTCAACTGAATGTAGGAGCTGTACTGGTCCGGCACGTTGGCCTCGCCGTAGATGGCCTCGACCGGGCACTCCGGCACGCAAGCCTCGCAGTCGATGCAATCGTTCGGGTTGATGTACAGCATCATCTCGTCCCCGTAGAAGCACTCCACGGGGCAGACCACGCAACAATCGGTGTAGCGGCAGTCGTTGCAGGGTTCGGTGACGATGTGAGCCATTGCGGATTGATCCTTTTGCCAGCGGCGTCGGCAATGCGAACACAAAGGCCGGAGAGTCGGCCCGGAACGTCATCGTGCCCGACATGTTTCAGTTGAGATAGTATTCGGCCGAAACCTCGGCCAGTGCAAGAAATTCTGTCGAGAATTAGTCCTCGCCGCCCGGCTGCTTTCGGCCGGCTTTCGTGGCCGACGCCTTCC
The DNA here is from genome assembly GCA_043744795.1 of Zavarzinella sp. Lineage (GTDB taxonomy): Bacteria > Planctomycetota > Planctomycetia > Gemmatales > Gemmataceae > Zavarzinella. Next base: position 14,598 of record JAYTTY010000441.1, read on the forward strand.
GCTTGTCGGCCACGCGGCGGCGCTTGGACCCCTTGGTCGGCCGCGTGGCCCGGCGGACCTTCGGGACCGTGGCCGCGGCCCGCAGCATGGCGGCCAGTTTTTCGAGGCAGTCTTCGCGGTTGCGGCCCTGGTCGCGGGTGAGTTCGGAGGACATCACCAGCTCCCCCTCGGTGGTGAGGCGACTGGCGTACAGCCCTTTGAACCGCGTCTTGACGACGGGGGGGACGCTCTCCGTGTGTTCGAAGTCCCAGCGCAGCACGGCCTTGGACGCCACCTTGTTGACGTTCTGCCCCCCCGGCCCGCCGGAGCGGGCGTAGGTCCACGTGAATTCTTCGAGCGGGACGCGGATCGTCGCGGTCACTTCCAACATGGCGGTCTCCCAGAGCCGGCCCGGTCTTCGTAGTTTACAACAATCGGCCCGCCGTCGGCGCCGACCCGGAGCCAATGGATGACCGTCCCCCCGACCCGGCGAACCGTCCTCCTCGGCCTGTTGGGGATCACGCTATTCGCGGCCGGCCTGCGGTGGTGGATGGTCGCCCACACGGCCATGCCGTCGCGGGATTGCCTGATCTTCGTCCGCATCGCCTTGCAGCTTTACGACCCGCCGAAATCCCGGTTCGACGCCGTCCGCCAACTCGACGGCCCGGCCGACGTGCTTCGGGAAACCGACCAGCCGCCGGGCTACCCGCTCGCCATCCTCGGCGCGGCCAAGTTGCTGCGCTACGACCTCGACACGGCCACCGGAGACCAGATAGTCTTCGCCGCCCAACTCGTCAGCGCCGTCTGCGGGGTGTTGCTCACGTTCCCGCTGTTCGGGGTGGCCCGGCGGCTGTTCGGCCCCGCGGTCGGCCTGTTGGCCTGCCTGTGGTTCCAACTGCTGCCCGTCTTCACGGAGGTGACGAGCGACGGGTTGTCCGACGGCCTGTTCTTGCTGACAGCGGCCGGCGCGCTGTGGTTCGGCCTCAACGTGTTGAATCGGCAGAAGTGGTACGGCGGCCTGGCGCACGGTTTCTTGGCGGGCGTGTGCGTCGGCGCCGGCTACTTGGTGCGGCCGGACAGCTTGATCGTCGGCGGGGCCATCGGCGTCGTCTTGGCCGGGACGTGCGTCGCCCGCTGGAAGCGCAAGGAGCGCGGCCTGCCGGTGTTTCTCGGGGCCGTCGGGCTGGCGGTCGCCGCGGCGGCGCTGATGTACCCGTACGTCTCGATCATCGGCAAATTGACGAACAAGCCCTCGCTGTCGGACGCGCAGGCCGCCGCCCCGGCCGTGAGCATTCCGTTGGCCGCGTGGCGGGACGCGGACGCGGCCGGCTCGAAGGAAGTGTGGGCGGCCAAGGCGCTCGGCACGGAAGTGTTGAAGGGGACGCATTACCTGCTGCCGTTCTTCGCCCTCGCCGGCATCCTCCGGGCGCGGAAGCGCTGGGCCACGGCTGAAATCCTGTTGCCGGTGGCGCTCTTGCTGCTGCACCTCGGAGTTCTGTGGTACTTGGCCGTGCGGGCCGGCTACGTCTCCCAACGGCACACGCTGTTGACCGGCATGGTCGGGGCCGTGTTCGCGGCGTCGGCCTTGCCGTGCGCGGGGGCCTTGGGCGTGCGACTCTTCAAAATCGGCTCGGCCCCGCTGTGGACTGGCTTGTGGGTGCTGCTGATCGCGGGCGTGTGTTTGCCTCGTAATTTCCATTCGCTGCACGCGGACCGGGCCGGGCACCGGGCGGCCGGCGAGTGGCTGGCCCGCGAGGGGAACCCGCACTTCTCGGTCGTTGACCCGTTCGGGTGGGCCGAGTTTTACAGCGGCCGCACCGTGCGCGGGTGGACGACGGCCAACCCGATCCGAAGGCCGTTCGTGTACACCGTGCTGGAGCCGAACGCCGCGTCCCCTCACTCCCGGCTGCCGTGGCTGGCCGACGCCAACAAGTTGGCCGCGCGCGGGGAGGTCGTCTTCCAATACCCGCCCGACGTGCCGCCGGACCGGATCAAGGTGGCGGTGTACCGCTCCCCGCCGTTGACGTTCGCGGAGTCGGAAGACGCCGTCCGGCGCGCCACCGGCGCCGTCCCTTGAACCCGGCCCGCCCCGTCTCGCTCCTTGCTTGTTCCCCAACGGCCGGTGATTGACCCGACATGGACGCCCACACGCTGGACTTGCTGGAATTCGACAAGGTCCGCGGCCTGCTCGCCGACGGCGCCGCCACGTCCCTCGGGGCCGAGTTGGCCCGGGCGGTCGAGCCGTCGCGGGACGTGAAGAAAATCCGCGACGCCCTCGCCCTCGTCTCCGAAATGGCCCGGGCCTTGGACGCCGGGCACTCCCCGCCGTTCGGCGGCGTCCACGACGTGCGACTGACCGTCCGGCGGGCGGCCATCGGCACGATGCTGACCGTCGAGCAACTCCTGCAAGTCGCCGACACGCTCACCGCCACCGGGGCCTTTTACCGCTACCGCATGCGGCTTGACAGCTCCCTTCAGCGGTTGATCGACATGCTGGCGCCCATCGAAGACTTGGGGCCGGTCGCCAAGACGATCACCGCGTGCATCGACGGCCGCGGGCACGTCCTCAGTTCGGCCAGCCCGGACCTGGCCGAGATTCGCCGCAAGCTCGACGCCTTGGAAGAGCGCGTCCAGACCGAGATCAAGCGCCTCTTGCGCGACCCGCAACTGCGGGCGGTGCTGCGCTACCCGAACGCCACGGTCAACGGCGACCATTACGTGTTGCCCGTCGCCGCCAATCACCGGGCCAAGATCGACGGCGTCGTCCACCGCACCAGCCCGACCGGGGAGACGGTGTTCATCGAGCCGGCCGCCGTGGCGCGCATGTCGGCCGAGCGCGTGGTGCTGAAGTCGGAGGAAGACCGCGAGATCCGCCGCATCCTGCGCAAGCTGAGCGCCGAGGTCGGCCGGTACGCCCGGCACATCGACGCGGCCGTCAGCGTCATGGCCCAGGCGGACTTCGTGTGCGCCAAAGCCCGCTTCTCCCGCGACTTCGGCATGAGCTGCCCCGAGGTGAACACCGAGGGCCGCCTGTGGCTGCGGCGGTCCCGGCACGTCCTCCTCGAACACCTCTTCCGCAACCAGGGGGGCGCCAAGAAAGTCGTCCCCATCGACGTGCGGCTCGGCCTCGGCTTCAACATGCTGGTCATCACCGGGCCGAACACGGGCGGGAAGACGGTCACGCTGAAGACGACCGGCCTGCTCTGCCTGATGGCCCAGTGCGGCATGCACATCCCGGCCGACGAGGGGAGCGTCGTCCCCGTCTGCTCGCAGATTCTCGCGGACATCGGCGACGAGCAGAGCATCGAGCAGTCCCTGTCCACGTTCAGTTCGCACATCTCGCGCATCGCCACGATCTTCAACCTCGCCGACGAAAACAGCTTGGTTCTGCTGGACGAACTCGGCGCCGGCACCGACCCGACCGAGGGGGCCGCGCTGGGCCGGGCGATCCTGGACCAACTCGACTTGGTGAAGTGCCGGGCCGTCGTGACGACGCACTTGGGAGACTTGAAGACTTACGCCTTCTCCAACGACCGGGCCGAGAACGGGGCCGTCGAGTTCGACGTGGAAACCCTGCGGCCAACGTACAAACTGCTGATCGGCCAGTTCGGCATGAGCAACGCCCTCATGATCGCCCGCCGCCTGAAACTCCCGAAAGACCTGCTGAAGCGCGCCCGCAAGTACGTCCGCCGCCGCAAGGGCAAGACCGGCGAACTGACCCGCTTGCAACAACTCCGCGAGGAGGCCGAGAAGGCCCGCACGGAAGCCCTCGCTCGCCAGCACGACGCCGACCGCATGAAGGACGACTACGAGCGCAAACTGGCCGCCTTGGAGCACCGCATGGTCGAAGAGCAAAAGCTGGCCGACTGGCGCGCGAAAATCCAAGTCGGCGACACCGTCTGGGCCAACAAGTTCGGCAAGGCCGGCAAGGTCG
>JAYTTY010000442.1:0-18440 GCA_043744795.1 Zavarzinella sp.
CGGAACGGCCGTCGTCATCGTCAAGATCCTCCGGAGAAGACCATCGGACTCCAGTTTCCGATCCCCGTCAATGCCAATAGATGTGATGAACTGTCAGCCCTGAAGGGCTTGAAAACATTTCACCCGCGGGAGCCAGCCCCTCCCGGGGCTGGCTACAAGCGGACGCTCCGTTGGAGCTGAAAACCAATACCAAAATCAACAGGCTCATTTGGAGGCCAAATCATGACCGACGGCGCGCGGCACGTGAAAATCGTGGAGTGGTCGGACGAAGACGACGCATTCGTGGGGCAGTGCCCCGGCGTGATCGGCCCGTGCTGCCACGGGCCAGACGAAACGGCCGTCTACCGCGAATTGTGTGAAATCGTGGACGAGTGGCTGGAGATCGCCAAACAGGACGGCCGCCCGCTGCCCGCGCCGACGGCCGGCCGAAATGTCGCCGCGCTGTTTGCGTCGGCGTAACGGGCCTTACAGCCGGTTCGTGTACTTCCGCCCCGCCCGACCATAGACGGGCAGTTGGACCTTCGGCGGCTCGTCGGCCTTCGGCAGCCGCGGCCGGGCGGCCTCGAAGCCGTCGACGTAGCGCGGGGGGATCATCTTGTTGATCGTCATCTCGATCTCGGTCAGCACTTCGCCCTCGTGCGGCATCACGAACGTGATCGCCTTGCCGTCCGCCCCCATGCGGCCGGTGCGGCCGATGCGGTGGACGTAGTTCTCGTTGTCGTTCGGCAGGTCGTAATTCACGATGTGCGAGATGCCGGACACGTCGATGCCGCGGCTCATTACGTCCGTGGCGATCAGGACCGTGATGCGGCCCTCGCGGAACGCGGCCATGATGCGCTCGCGCATGTTCTGCTGCAAGTCGCCGTGGATGGCGGCGCAGCGGATCTTGTGCCGCTTCAGTTGCATGGCGAGCTTGTCGCACCCGCGCTTCCGCTCCACGAAGATGATGCACTGGCGGGGGTCGTCCGTCTCCAGGAGCTTCAGCAGGAGTTCCGTCTTGCGGTCCTCGTCCACCGTGATGTAACTCTGGTCGATGCGGTCCACCGTCACCACTTCCGGGGAGACGTTGACGTGCTTCGGGTCGATCATGTACCGCTGCGTGATCTTCAGCACGTCGGCCGGGAGCGTGGCCGACATGAGCAGCGTCTGCCGCTCCCGCGGGACGGTCTTCAGGATGCGCTCGATCTGCGGGCGGAAGCCGATGTCGAGCATCCGGTCGGCCTCGTCGAGGACGAGGTACTTGATCTTGTCCAGCTTGAGCGTGCCGCGGCCGATGTGGTCGAGGACGCGGCCGGGGGTGCCGACGATGAGGGTGCAGCCCTCGGCCAGCTTTTGGTTCTGGAGGCCGAAGCCGGCGCCGCCGTAGATGCAGGCGGTGCGGAAGTGCTTGCTCGGGGACAGCTTCTCGGCCTCGACCGCCACTTGCATGGCCAGTTCCCGCGTCGGGGCCAGCACGAGGGCCTGCGGCTTCTTCGGGTCGCCGCCGCGCCAGGCGTTCATGAACGGCAGCAGGTACGCGGCCGTCTTGCCGGTGCCGGTCTGGGCTTGGCCCATCACGTCCGCGCCCGTGCAGGCGATGGGGATGAGCTGCGCCTGAATCGGCGACGCGACCTTATACCCCATGCGCTTCACGGCGTCGAGAAGGGGCGGGATGAGGTTGAGGTCGGTGAACTTGGTCGGGATGGGGTCTTCGGTCGTCACGGTACTCTTGGAAGGGTATTGTCAGGTTGGGAAATCAAGCGAACTTGAAAGGTATCATAGGGTTTTCCCCGGCGTCGGGCAAGGCGGCCCGGAAAACAAGTCCCGGGGTTCGCCGAGCCTCACCCGCGGGCTACAGTCCGTCGCCCCTCCGGGGCTAAAACCTTGTCTTTGGTTCTCAGCCCCGGATGGGGCGCCGGACTGTAGCCCGTGGGTGAGGCTCGGCGAACCCCGGGACCTGCCGAAAAGTCTCCTTGACTCGCCCCCCGGGTTGTGGCATACGGCCCGCACTTCTGGCACTCCATTCCAGATGTAAATGCCGTCCCCGGTCGGGGGGCTGGGGACGGCTGAAAATTCTTTCGGGGGACTCGTCCATGCGCCGCCTCGGTGCGCTTTTGCTCATATTCGGTACGACACTGCCGGCCGCCGCCGCCGAGCCGCCCGCGCCCGCCGCGGAGGGAATCCCGTGGTACCGCCGCGTGTTCCTCGGCGAGCGGGAAAAGCCGGCGCCCAAGACGACGACGGCGGCCAAGCCGCCGGCCGCCCCGCCGTCCCGCGAGAGCGTGGAACGCACGTTCCAGCAGGAGCAGGAGGTGTACCTGCAACGGCTCGCGGCGATCAGCAAGCTCAAGCAAGTCGCCCTGGCCCGCGACGACGACGCCATGATGAAGAAGGCCACCGATCTGGAGGCCGCCGCCCAACAAATATTCGACGAGCGGACCGCCCGCTTGAAGACCGACACGATGGCCGCCGACCGGGCCGCCTTGGAGCAGAAGCCCAAGGACGACAAGCAGCCGGCCACGGCCCAGCGGCCCACGAATTCACGCCGGCCCACGCCGGGGGGGAGCAACCGATGAAGACGCTATTCGCCGCCCTGACCGCGGGCGTGATCTTGAGCGCCGCCGGGTGCATGACCCCGCAGCCGCTGACCGTGCCGGCCGACCCGGCCGACCGGCCGGCGCCGCGGCCCGTGAAGCTCCCGCCCGCGAAGACGAACGCGGACCCGAACAGCATCACCGAGGCCTCCTACGTCCAACAGGCGACGGAGTTGGAACAGGAGATGAGCCGGGAACGCAAGATGGTGGAACCGGCGAAGTGACAGACGAATTTGTTTAGCCGCGACACGACGCTTCGGAGTGGAGCGCGGCCTGACACCCTCATCGGGCTTGAGTCGTTCGCCCAATGGTTGTCGCACTTTAGGCGGTGATGTCCACCCGCTTGCTCCCCCTTCCTTCTTAGGGAAGGGGGCCGGGGGGTTAGGTTGGCGGCAAGCCCGATGAGGCTGTCAGGCTAAACAATTCGCGATCACCGTCACCGCTTCGGGAACGCCGGCACGTCCGGCAGCTTCCGCTCGCCCGTCTTCAACTTCTCAAGGATCACCTCGATCCCCTTGTTCAACTGTTCGTCCACGCCGGCGAATTCCTTGGCCGGGTCGTTGTCTTGGATAATGTCCGGGTCCACGCCGTGGCCCTCGATGATCCACTCCTTGCCGGCCACGTCCACGCGGGAGAATTCCGGCTTGCTCAGGGTGCCGCCGTCCACGAACGGCAGCGAGCCGCGGATGCCGATGACGCCGCCCCACGAGCGTTTGCCGATCAGCGGGCCCATCTTGTAGGTTTTGAAGCGGTACGGGAACAGGTCGCCGTCTGAGGCGCTGAACTCGTTCATCAGGCACACCAGCGGGCCGTTGAGCGTCCCGCCCGGATCGACTGTCGGGGCCGCGTTACGGGCGACGCCGACCATGGCGATCTCGCGCCGCAGGCGTTCGATCAGCATGGGGGAGACGTTGCCGCCGCCGTTGCCGCGCACGTCGATGATGAGCGCCTTCTTCGAGAGTTGCGGGTAGTAGTATTTGGCGAACTCGTTTAGCCCGGCGACTTGCATGTCCGGGACGTGCAGGTATCCGACCTTGCCGCCGGTCGCGTCGGACACCTTCTTGATGTTCCCCTGCACCCAGTCGTGGTAGTACAGTTTCGACTCGTCCGCGATCGGCGTGACGACGACCGCCCGCGCCCCCTTCACGTTCGGCGTGGCGTTGACGTGCAGCGTGATCGGCTTGCCCACGGTGTTGAGCAGCAGTTCGTACATGTTCGCCACCTCGTTCGTCGGCGTGCCGTTGACGCGGACGATGAACTCGCCTTCCTTCACGTCCATGCCGACCTCGGCGAGCGGGGCCTTAAGGGCGCCGTCCCACGTCGCCCCCTTGAGGATTTTCGTGATCCGATAATACTTGGTCTCGGGGTCTTTCGTGAGTTTCGCCCCCAACAAGCCGGTCGGGACGCGCGGGACCACGGGGGCGTCCCCGCCGCCGACGTAGGCGTGGCCGGCGTTCAACTCGGAGACCATTTCGCCGATCACGTAGGTCAGGTCGTAGCGGTGCTTGACGTGCGGGACGAGAACCTCGTACTTCTTCTTGATGGCCGGCCAGTCCGTGCCGTGCAGGCCGGGGTCGTAGAAGAAGTCGCGCATCTGCCGCCACGACTCGTTGAAGATTTGCCGCCACTCGGCCTGGCGGTCAAGCCGCACTTCCAGCCCGCTCAAGTCCAAGTGCTTGAACTCAAATTGGGCGCGCGGCAAGTCGATGATGCCGTAGTTGCCCGCCTTGGTGACGATCATCTTGCGGCCGTCCGCGGACAGGTCGTACCCGTCCACTTGGCCGAGGTTGATCTCGCGGTTGGCGGCCACCTCGAAGGCGTAGAACGTCCGCGGCTGCCGGAAGGCCCCGCCCATGTAGTACAGCAGCCCGCCGGCCGCCGTTAGGTTGCCGTAGTTGCCCGCCCGGATCGGCAGGCCGATGATCCGGTCCTTCAAGCCGTCCGGGTCTACCTTCACCGTCACCGGAGATGACGGCGGCCCGGTCGGCGGGCTTGGGGCGTTCACCTCGTCCTGCTTCACCTTGAACGGGTTCTCGGTCTCCTTCGACAAAATCACGAAGTAGATGCGCTCCATGTCCACGTAAGCGTGGTTCCACTCCGTGGCGCTGTAGATCGGCGTGAAGTCGCGGGCCGACGTGAAGAACAGGTATTTGCCGTCCGAGCTGAACGCCGGGGAGCCGGAGGCGTGCCAGCCGTCCGTGACCTCGTGCGTCAGTTTCGTCTCGACGCCGTAGAGATGAATCTTGGTCATCCCCTCGGTCTCTTGACGGGCGAACGCCAGCCATTTGGAGTCCGGCGCCCAGGTGAACTCGCGGATCTCCCACGCCTTCGCCTGATTCACCAGCGTCACCTGCTTGGTCCCCACGTCCACGAATTGCAGGCGGAACTTCTTGTCCGTCCACGCGATCTTCTTGCCGTCCGGGGACCACTTGATCTCGTACTTGTACGTGTCCGCGCCACTGGTGATCTTCGTCGCCGTCTCACTGCCGTCCTGGGTGAGGGTGTAAATCTCGTCCTCGCCGCTCGCGTCCGAGACGTAGGCAATGGTCTTGCCGTCCGGGGACCACTCGGGGTTCCGCTCGTGCGCGCCGGGCGTGGCGGTGATGTTCCGCGTCAAGCCGCTGCTGGCCGGGACGGTAAACAGGTCGCCGCGGGCGGCGAACAAGGCCCGCTTGCCGTCCGGGGAGACGCCGAAGTCGGCGATGTGCTTGCCGACGTTGGTGAGGCCGCCGCGGGCCGAGACGCCATCTTCGAGGATGCGGACGGGGATCTTCTCGACCTTCTCCGTCGCCACGTCCAACTTGTACAGGTAGCCGCCGTTCTCGAAGACGACGTGCTTGCCGCTCGCGCTCGGGAACTTCACGTCGAAGTCCGTGTACGCGGTCAGCGGCTTGGTCGCCTTGGTCTTCGGGTCCATCGAGTACAGGTTAAATCGCTTGGCGGCGTCGCGGTCCGAGAGGAAGTAGATCTTCTCGCCCACCCACATGGGGATGATGTCTTGGGCCAGGTCGTCGGTCAGCCGTTCGGTCTGCTTGGTCTTGAAGTCGTAGGTCCACACGTCGTCGGCCATGCCGCCGCGGTAGCGCTTCCACGTGCGGAACTCGCGGAAGACGCGGTTGTAGACGAGCTTCCCCCCGTCCGGCGAGTAGCTGCCGAACCCGCCGCGCGGCAACGGCAGTTGCTCCGGCAGGCCGCCGTCCACGCTGACGGTAAACAGTTGGCCGATGAAGTCGTTGAAGGTAATCATCCGCGAGCGGAAGAGGATGTTCTTGCCGTCCGGCGTCCAGCCGATGACGATGTTGTTCGGCCCCATGCGGTCGGACACGTCGTCGCGGGTTAGCGTGGCGGTGAAGGTGAGCCGCTTCGGCGTCCCCCCCTCGGCCGGCATCACGTAGACTTCGGTGTTGCCGTCGTACTGGGCCGTGAAGGCGATCAACTTCCCGTCCGGCGAGAATCGAGGGAACATCTCGTAGCCGTCGTGACTCGTCAGCCGCCGGGCGACACCGCCGGCTTGCGGCACGGTGTACAAGTTCCCGGCGTACCCGAAGACGACCGCCTGGTCCGAGATCGTCGGGAACCGCAACAGCCGGGCCTCGTCTTGGGCTTGGGCGACGGCGGCCGTGAGGAGCAAAGTCAGCCACGAAAGCGGTTGACGCATGGGATTGGCTTTCAGCGTGTAAGTCGTGATGTGCTGGTAGGATACGACGAATGTGGCGAGGACGCCATGAGGAGACCCGTTTCGCCGCGCCGCGGAGGCTTGGCGCCGCGGCGTGACTCGATGGGAAGTCAAGTGAAGCCATCATTGACGCCCACGGGCGTTGAGCAAATGCCTCCTTCCGGAACAAGGTGTGGTGACCCGTCATGAAACGGCATGCCCCTCTTTTCCGTCAACCCCTTGGGTACGCACTTGCCGGATGAACCCTTTTAGGGAAGGGGGCCGGGGGGTTCGGTTGGATTCGCGGTCAGCCCATTGCTTCCCAATGCGTCAGGATTCCCCCGCGTTGGGGACCGCGCTGCCACGTCGGCACACCGATTGCTTTTTCGCGTGGTCCGGCCGCCGTTCCCACCCCACACGTCGGGGAGGGGCGGTCCGATAAACATTCACTCGAAATGAGCAACACTCATGAAGCTTGATTCCCTGGAAACGGTCCTCGGCGAGTCCGTCCGCGACTTGTACAGCGCGGAGACGCAGTTGATCAAAGCCCTGCCGAAGATGGCCAAGGCGGCCGCCCACCCCGAGTTGAAGGCCGCCTTCACCGCCCACTTGGAAGAGACCCGCCAACAGGCGGAACGCCTCGAACGGGTGTGCGAAATGCTCGGCGTGAAGGCCAAAGGGAAGGTTTGCAAGGCGATGAAGGGCCTCGTGGAAGAAGGGAGCGAAGTGATCGAGGAGGACGGCACCCCGGCCGCCAAGGACGCCGCATTGATTGAGGCCGCCCAGAAGGTGGAACACTACGAGATCGCCGGGTACGGCACCTGCGTCACCTTCGCCAAGGTCTTGGGCCTGACGGAAGTGGCCGAACTGTTGCAAGAAACCTTGGACCAAGAAAAGGCCGCCGACCAAAAACTGACCGGCATCGCCGAGTCCGGCCTGAACATGGAGGCCGCCGAGGAAGACGACACGCCGGCGCCGAGCGCTCGCCGGAAGAACTAACGTCACACGGCCCGTACCGGGCGCGCCCCTCCCTCTTGAACAGAGACGGCCGCCCGGACAATCACTTCCCACGTCCAACAACCCGCGCCTGTGACGCCGCGTCCTTCGCCGGCCGGGTGGGATGGCGCCGCGACTGCCGGACCGCCGCCGGCGGCCAAACGGCCGTCAAACCGTTGACATTTGTTTGCCGGGGTGTTAGCATGATTCCAGTTCCCCTCGGAATGAACTCGCGGTCCACATTTGTCGGAATTGTTGTCACAGACCCGGACGCCGCCGGTAGGGGAGATATTCCGCACTCGCACCCATGAGGCACCGATGATGAAGTCTCTTCGCCTGTCCGTCCAACCGCTGGAAGAGCGCGCCCTGATGTCGTGGGCGGGCATCCCGCCGGTCTCGGTCGCCCCGGGCGCCCGTGTCAATGTGGCCCTGACGGACAAGCAGTTGTCCGCCACCGGCAAGGGCGCCATCACCAATGGGGAAGTCGATTACTTCGCCTTCACGGCCCCGACCTCCGGCTCGTACCAGTTCGACATCACCACCCCGACCGGGAACCTGAACCCCGTCGCGGCCCTGTTCGATTCGGCGGGCAACCGCCTGGCCTTCAACGACGACGTTTCCGGCGTGGAAACGGACAGCGAGTTCGCGACGGCGGTCGTCGCCGGGCAGAAGTATTTCCTCGGCGTGACGAACGACACGGGCACGCTGCTCGGCAAGTACGTGTGGAAGATCACCACCGCCGGGGCGGACGACACGTTCGAGAGCAACGACACGTCCGCGACAGCCAAGAACCTCGGGCTGGTGAAGGTCGTTAAGGACGTCACCGGGCTGGCGATGCGGGACCAAGCCGACTGGTTCAAGTTCAGCTATACGGGCTTGGCCGGGGTCGGCAGCCAAGTGCAGATCACGTTCACCAATTCCCAAGGCGACATCGACCTGAAACTGTTCGACGCCCAAGGCAACTTGGTCCGCGCGTCCACGTCGAGCGGCGACGCGGAGACGGTCTCCCTCGAGACGCTGGTCGGGGGGACGTACTACGTCAACGCGTATGGCTTCGGCGGGGCGACGAACCCGAGCTACAATCTGTCGATCGACGTCAACGCGACGCCCATCCCCCGCGGCAGCCGGACGCTGTACCTGAACTTCGACGGCGGGACGATCTCCCGCAAGGCTTTGGACAAGTACGCGCCGGACTGGGCCTTGTTCCCGGGCGCGCCGGATTATTTCGACTCCGCCCGCGACGGCATCCACGTCAAGAAGTTCTTGGTCGATACGCCCCCCTCCCCCCGCGTCGGGGAGCGGGAGCAGATCATCAGCCTCATGATGCAGTACCTGCAGGAAGACCTCCGCAAGTTCGGCATCAACGTGGTCCGGCACGTCGGGGCGCCGGTCGAGAACCAGTTCGCCACCACGGTGTTCCTCGGGAAGTCCGACTTGGAGAACGGCTACCACATCGCCTGCGACATCGACATCGGCAACAACAACAAGACGGACATCGCCTTTGTCGGCAATGAGGATTGGGGGAACGCGGCCGACACGGCGCTCGCCCTGTCCGACGTGGCCCTGCACGAGTCCGGCCACACGTTCGGCCTGTGGCACGTCAACACCCAGACGGCGAACGGGCTGGAGAAAGAGAGCATGGGGCTGCGGTACAGCACCAGCGACCAAAACTTGTGGCTGGCCAACACGTCGTTCAATGACGTGACGTACAACGAGTACTCGAACCACGGCCCCACGCCCGGCACGAACAACGACTCGCAGAACAGTTTCGCGTCGATGGCGAAGGCGTTCGGCCTCGTCAGCGCGTTCGCGGCCCCGACCTTTACCGTGGACACGAGCGCAGCAGGCGTGATGGCCATCACCACCGCCGGGGCTGCCGACCGCGTCGAGATTGAACAACTCGACGGCGGCGTGATCGAGATTCGCGTAAATGGCAAAGTCCGCCGCGTCTCCGGGGGCGGCCTGCAGGAAGTTCGCGTGAACACCAACGGCGACGCCCGCGACCGCGTCACGGTCGTCAACGACTTGGGCGGCGTCACCGTGAGTACGGCCCCGGCGCTGTCCGCCGAAAAGGTGGCCGACGCGGACGCCGGCCGCTGGAACGGGACGGCCCTACCCGCCGCCGTCACCGCCGGCCCCGCCGGCTCGCTCGCCTACCCGGTCTATCACGGGAGTTAGGGAGGAGTTCAGGCAGGTGTCGCGGCCAGTCATTGGTGGGACCGCCGGTCAGTGGAGTCCAACCGACCGGCGGGACGCCGGTCCCACCGGGACGCCGGTCCCACCGCGACGCCGGTCCCACCGCGATGCCAAAAAGAACTCTGCTCTTGGCCAGTGTGCTCCGTACTCTCCGAGTGCGGGCCGGCTTTACCCAACGGGGGACAGCCCACTCGGGGAGGGGGCTGATTCCGCACTCGGAGAGTGCGGAGTACACTCTCCGCCGCCCGGCGAATTGCTTCCGCGGGTTACTGTTTTGCAGTACCGCCCACAATGGCCGACACTCACACAATCTCTGCCGCCTGGTCGGGCTCCAAAGTGAAGAAGAACGTTGCCCCCTTGTCCGGCGCGGCCTCGGCCCAGACGCGGCCGCCGTGCCGATGCACGACCCGGCTGACGATGGCCAGGCCGACGCCGGTGCCGGTGTAGTCCTCTTCCCGGTGCATGCGGTGGAACACGCCGAACAGTTTGTGGGCGTACTTCATGTCGAACCCCACGCCGTTGTCCCGCACGAAGTAGGCCGGCGCGCCGGGGCCGATCCGGCAGCCGACTTCGACGACGGCGCTGTCCTTTTTGCCGGTGTATTTCAGGGCGTTCCCCAACAAGTTCAGCCACACTTGCTTCAGCAGCGCGGCGTCGGCGACGCACGGGGGCAGTTCGGCGACGCGCACGGCCAAGTTCTCCGGGGGCCGCGGGTCGGCGAGTTCGTCCAGGCATTGGCGGACGAGCGGCCCCGTCGCCACGGCGTATTTCTTGACGACTTGCCGGCCGAGGCGCGAGAACGCGAGCAGGTCGTCCACCAGCCGGCCCATGCGCAGGCTGGCGGCGCGGATGTCCGTCAAGTACTCGACGGCGTCGGGCGGCAGGCCGGCCACGAAGTCTTCCAGGACGATGCGGGCGAAGCCGTCGATGGCCCGCAGCGGCGCCCGCAAGTCGTGGGAGACGGAGTACGAGAACGCCTCCAGTTCCTCGTTCGCGGCCGACAACTCCGCGGTCCGCTTCTCGACCCGCTCTTCCAATTCGGCGTTCAGCAGCCGGAGCGCCTCCTCGGCCCGCTTGCGATCGGTGATGTCTTGCACTTGGTCGACGTAGCGCAGCGGCGCGCCGTCCGCCCCGCGGACGAGGGAGACGTTCGTCAGCCCCCAGAGTTCCTTCCCGCCGGGGCCGGCGTACCGCTTCTCCATGTCGAAGTGACTGCCGCCGGCGGCGAGCAAGTCCCGCCGCCGGGCCAGGCTCTCCGCGACGTCGTCCGGGTGGGTGACGTCCTGCATGGAGACGCCCAGCATGTCGCCCGGCCGGCGGCCGAACAGGCGGGCGAAGGCGGCGTTGACGCGGACGAAGCGGTGGGCCATGTCCGTGACGACCATCGCCACGTTCGTGTGGTCGAAGGCGCTGCGAAACAGCCCCTCGTTCGCCTCCAGGGCGCGCTCGGCCTCCCGCTTCGCCGTGGCGTCGCGGAAGACCAGCACGGCGCCCAGAAGCCGGCCGTCCGGCCCGCGGATGGGGGCGGCGGTCGTCTCGATGACCCGGGTTTGGCCGTCGTTGCCCAGCAGCACGGCCCGCGCCGCCGGCACGCCCGCGCCCCCGCCCGTTAAGACGGCTGCCACCGGGTTTTCGAGCGCCGCCCCCGTGTTTTCGGTGACGAGGCGGAAGACGCCGGCGACCGGCTGGCCGGTCACCGCTTCCGCGCGCCACCCGGCCAGCGCCTCGGCCGCCGGGTTGAGGAAGCGGATCACGCCCGCGGCGTCCGTGGCGATCACCGCGTCGCCGATGCTGCGCAGCGTCACCGCCAGCCACTCGCGCTCGACGCGGGCGGCGGCCGCCGCCCGCCTTTGCACCCAGTAGGTGGCCGCGACGGCGGCGGCGGCCAACGCCAGCGCCGCCCCGACGTTCGGGGCCGTCAGAAGGAATGGGGGCGACAAGACGGTGGGCGACATCGGCGGCCCTGTGCGGGGGAGTCGGCCTGGGGCGGCCGGCGCGGGGCAAGTGTGCGAAATGTTATTCAGGGCGCGGGGAACGCCCAGAGTGACGGCGAGAGGAAAGAAAGGGGAAGGGTGAATGACGGGACTTGAACCCGCGACGTCTGGATTCACAATCCAGTGCTCTAACCAACTGAGCTACATCCACCGTGAGAGGGATACTATAACGGCCCGCCCGGCGGGTGACAAGCGTTCCCCGGCCAACTTCGGGCCGGCCGTCCTTCCGAATTGGCCGCCCGGCCGCTAGACTTTGCGTATGGACATCAAGTGGACCGACACCGACCCGAACACCGGCCTGAAGCGGTTCGTCAAGGCCGAACACTTCGCCGGGAAGTGGCAGTTCGCCTGCCGGCGGGAGCGCCGCGGCGTGTGGGAGGCGTGGAAGAACCCGTCCCGCGACATGTGGGAGACGCTGCTGGACTCCATCGAGCGCCGGCTGCCCCGCCGCGAGGGCATCGAACTCGACGAGGTGAAGAAGGTGCGGGCCATCCTCGCCAAGTTCAAAGACATCCCGACCGTCTGACCCCATGCCGTACACGCCCGTCCTCGCCACGCTCGGCTACGTCTTCTCCCCGGACGGCGCGCGCGTCCTGCTTGTCCGCCGCGACAAGCGGCCGGACGACCATCACTTCGGCAAGTACAACGGCCTCGGCGGCAAGTTGGACGCGGGCGAAGACGTGGTCAGCGGCATGCGGCGGGAGATCCGCGAGGAGGCCGGCATTGAGTGCGACGCCCTCGAGCTCCGCGGCACCGTCAGTTGGCCCGGCTTCGGCAAGGACGGCCAAGACTGGTTCGGCTTCCTCTTCCGCGTCACGGCCTTTTCCGGCACGCCGTTCACCGAGAACCCGGAAGGGACATTGGAGTGGGTCGATGTCGCGCGCGTGCCGGAGTTGAACCTCTGGCCCGGTGACCGGCATTTTCTGCCGCTGGTGTTCGACCCGGTTGGGCGGCCGTTCCACGGCGTCATGCCTTACGCCGACGGCAAGCCGGTGAGCTGGACGTTCACGATGTTGTGAACTCACCTTGAGGCGGTCGCGTTGGAGTCCCGCTTTTAAGCGGTCTGTGACCTTCCCGCCGCAATAGGCCAGCGAACCGAGTCTTCGAGGGTTCGCCTTCGTGGGTGACGACTGTTTGCCCAAGGGGTCGGACCTTCGAAGACTCGGTCCTCTTGGGCCATGTGGGCGGGAGTTCCAAGACCGCTTAAAAGCGGGACTCCAACGGGACCGCCTCACCTCACGGCACGAACTTCAGCAACTGGCACTCGATCTTGCCGTTGAAGAACGGCGTTGCCTTTTCCAGTTTGAGGCCGAACTCCCGCCACGGGGATTCCCGCGACGTGAAGACGAACACCTGCCAGCCGGCGGCCGTCGCGGCGAACGCCTTGCCGATGTCGCGGTAGAGCAGTTTCACTTCGCGCTCTTCGCCGATGCGTTCGCCGTACGGCGGGTTGATGACGATCACCCCGGGCGGGCCGGGCGGCGGTTGGAATTTGCGCACGTCGGCCTTCTCGAAGCGGACCAGGTGGCCGACGCCGGCCGTCTTGGCGTTGACGGCCGCGAAGTCTTTCACGTCCCCGCGGATGTCTTGGCCGATGATCGGGGCGGGGAGTAACTTCTTCACGCCGGCCCGCGCCTCGTCCCGCAGGTCGGCCCACAGGCGCACGTCGTAGTCCATCCAGCCCATGAAGCCGAAGTGCTTGCGGGTCAACCCCGGCGGGCGGTTCACGGCCAGCCACGCCCCTTCGATGGAGAAGACGCCGGACCCGCACATCGGGTCGACGAGCGGCACGTCCCCACGCCAGCCCGTGTGCCAAAGCAACCCGGCGGCCAACGCTTCATTCAGCGGGGCGACGGTCAGGGCCGGGCGGTAGCCGCGCTTGTGCAGCGAATCCCACGAGGAATCGAGGCTCAGGATCGCCTTGTCCCGGTGAATGTGCAGGTTGAGGCCAAGCATCGGCCGGTCGGTGTCCACGCTCGGCCGCTTGCCCGTCTTGCTGATGAACTGGTCGCAGATGGCGTCCTTCACCCGCCGGGCCGCGAAGAGCGAGTGAGTGATTCCCGAGTCGCGGACATTGCAATCGACGGCCAACGTGTGGGTGGGCGTCAGGTATTGAGTCCAGTCAATCGTCTGCACCGCTTGGTACAACTCGTCCGCGTCCGCGACGACCGCTTCGAGGATCGGCTGAAGGACGCGGACGGCCGTCCGCAGCCAAAGATTCGCGCGATACAGTAAATCCCGAGGCCCGGAAAAAGCGACGCCGCCCCGGCCGGGAGTCACCTTTTCGGCCTTCAAGGTGTACAATTCTTCAGTTAAAACAGGCTCCAAACCCCTCGCGCAGGTGGCAAAATAGGAAATATCGGAAGTTCGGTTCACAAGATCGCGCAGTTTACTTCCCATCTTTCTTAGTCCGCCACCATCGACTTCTTTTCCCGGCATGAACTGTTCAATCCTGCTGTACCAAAATGGCAAGCCCTTGCCATCGCCCTAAATGTCTCGCATTACAGTACGGTCAATAAAACTGAACACTCTCAACACATTGGACAATTTGGGTAAATTGGATAATTTAAGCCGAGCAAATGAAAGCCAATCGTAACGATTTTGCCTACGGAGTTTGCAAAAATCCGAAAGCTGGCGTAGATTTTGCTTAATGATTTGGCGTCGAGACCGTCTTATCATCTAGAGCAGTTTACCAACCAAGGAGGGTCAATCATGCTCGTTCTCACGCGCCGGGTCGGCGAAGAAATCATCATCGGCGACAATATCCGGGTCAAAATCGTCTCCATCAAGGGCGACCGTATCCGCGTCGGCATCGAAGCCCCAGAGTCCGTGTCCGTGGACCGGGCCGAAATTTTCGCCCGCCGCGCCGAGTTCGCCCCGCGGATCGCCGGCAACTTGTCCATCAACGGGCAAATTGAAGACCCCCACCACGACGTGCTCTTGGGCGAACTGCCGCCCGCCTCGCACATCGGGGCCGACGAGACGGTTCGTCTCTGAACCGGCTGACTGAGTAGGCGATTACAAAAACACACGAAAAGAGGGACTCCGTTTCGCGACGGCCTGCCCTCTTTTTTCGCGCGCGCTTGGCCCAAGACGCCCGGAAAAATCGGTAAAAACTGCACTTGCGCCCCCGCGCCCAATCGGTAAAAACTGCACTTGCGCTTTCCTTGGAAAGAATGCACAATACGGACCCGGCGTTACATTCGGTCGAAACGGAATTACGATGACCCGCAATCAAGTGCTCTCGGGCGACTGTCTCTCGGTGCTGGCCCGCCTCCCGGCCCAGACCGTCGATCTGGCCTTCGCTGACCCGCCGTTCAACATCGGGTACGAGTACGACCGCTACGACGACACGCGGGCGAAGGAAGATTACCTGTCGTGGACCGACCGCTGGATGGCGGCCGTCGGCCGGGCGCTCACGCCGACGGGGAGCGTGTACGTCGCCATCGGGGACGAGTACGCGGCCGAGATCAAGATTCGGCTCGACGCGATGGGTTGGACGATGCGGAACTGGATCGTCTGGCACTACACTTTCGGCGTGAACTGCACGCGGAAGTTCAACCGCAGCCACGCCCACATCTTCTACTACGTGGCCGACCCGAAGACTTTCACCTTCAACGCCGACCCGGTGCGGGTCGCCTCGGCCCGGCAAACCACTTACGCGGACAGCCGGGCGAACCCGCAGGGTAAGTTGCCGGACGACACGTGGGTGCTGCGCCCGGTCGAGGAGCCGACGGCCTTCCCGGCCGACGGCGACACGTGGGCCATCTCCCGCGTGTGCGGCACGTTCAAGGAACGCGGCGACCACCCGTGTCAGATGCCGTTGGCCGTCTTGGAGCGGATTATCCGCGTCTCCAGCAACCCGGGCGACTTAGTGTTGGACCCGTTCTCCGGCAGCGGCACGACGCTGCACGCCGCCAAGAAGTGGGGCCGCGACTACCTCGGCGTGGAACTCTCCGAAAACTACGCCGAGCAAAGCCGCGACCGCCTGGCCCGCGTGGTCCCCGCCGAGGAGGCGACCGTGGCCCGCGCCCGCGTCGCCCGCAAGCGGGTGAGCCGCGCGTGAGCATGCATTTGCGCCTGCACTCAGTCAACGTGATCGGAGACGAGCATGGGGTACGATGTCCACATCACCCGGGCCAACCATTGGCTCGATTCGGGCAAGCAACCCATTACCCTCAAAGCTTGGACTGCCTTCGTCGCGCAAGATCCTGAAATGGAACTGGCCGCCGCCGCGATGGGAACGGTCAACGGCGAGCCCGTGGTGTCCTACGAAAGCGAAGGGCTGGCCGTTTGGGTGGCCTTTTCCGGGCATGACCCGAAGGGCAACCAAGCGTGGTTTGACTGGCACGACGGACGAATCGTCGTCAAAAATCCGGACAAAGAAATATTGGCCAAGATGAGGCAGGTGGCCTCTCACTTTCGCGCTCGCGTCTTGGGCGATGACGGCGAGGAATATTAGAGGCGTGGGAAACAATGAATCTGGCCCCGACGTCGCCGGCCGCCATCTGGGAGATCATTTCCCCGCCGGAAAAGCCTTCCCCTCTTTCAACCACTCCTCATTAAACTTGACCGCGCTCATCCGCGAGCCGACGGCAAAAATGTCCCCGTGCGGCGTCTGGGCGGCGGCCATGTAACCGGTGACGCCGTCTAGTTTGCGCACGTGCGGCCACGTCGCCCCGTCGTTCAGAGACAGGGCGGCGAAGGTGCCGCCGCCTTCGACCACCTTCTTGGAGTTGTCAATGCTGATGAGCAACAGGTTCCCGCTGTTCAGCCGCAGGGCGACGGCTTTTTGGCCAGAGGAGATGCCGGGGAACGGCGTGTCCGTTTGCGTCCACGTATCGCCGTCGTCTTTGGAGAATTGCACTGGCATCGGGTTCGGGCCGCGCAGGAAGTTGACGAGGCCGCCGTCGGCGGTCGGGGCGATGGCGGGGTGAATCGCGTACTTGCCGGCGGTCTTCCGCATGTCGCCGGCGGCGACTTTCCATGTCTTGCCGCGGTCGGGGCTGACGATCAGGCGCTCGTCTTTGTGGTCGTCGCCGTCGCAGGCCAGCACGATTTTACCGGCCTTGGTGACGAACGCGGAACACGGCTGGCTCAGGTGTTTCGGGTCGTCTCGGCTCAGGATAATTTGCGGCTGGCACCAGGTGGCGCCGCTGTTGTCCGAGTAGCGGGCGATGTTGGTCGCGTTGTCCCAGCCACGGAGCGATTGCGTGCAGAAGTGCCAGATGCGGTCGCCGTCCCGCAGCAGGACGGGGGCGTGGTCGTTCACGTCCGGCACGTCGAAGAACGCGGAGACGGGTTCCCATTCAGCGGCCCCGGCCCGCAACCGAGTGGCGGCCTGGGCGAGTTCGCGGCCCTGTTCGCTGACGGTGGAGTACCAGCACGCCAGCACGTCGCCGTTCGGGCAGACGCAGACGGCCGCGAAGTGGTTGTGATTGGCGAACACCGGGCCGAAGGCGTCCTTCGCCATCGCGGCGTTCGTCTTGGCCGCAGTGTAGTTGATGAACGGCGGCTTTTCGATCCCGGCGACCGGCGGCGACTTCATCACATTCTGGCGGTTGAGCGGCAACACCTCGGGTAACGCCTTCGTCGCCGGCATCTCGGCCTGCACGACACGGAAGCCGGTCAGACGGTTGGCGTCGATGGGGAGGAAGCCGGAGCGGTTGGAGCTGCGCCAATACTTCGTGGCGAACCCGAGCGTCTTCTCCGTCTTTTGGAAGCACCAGCCGCGGGCGATCCTCGCGTAACCCTTCTCCCGGCCCACGGGGTCGGTTTGCTCGCCGGCCTCGTACGGCCCGTGCCAGTCGAGGCACCATTCCAGCACGTTGCCGTGCATGTCGTGCAGGCCCCACGGGTTCGCCGGGTAGCTGCCGACATGAGTGGTCAACAGCGGTTTGCCGTCGGGCGTCTCGCCGATGTTCGCTTGGGCGGCCGTGATCTTCTCCCCCGTGGAGAACGGCGTCGTGGTCCCGGCCCGGCAGGCGTACTCCCACTCGGCCTCCGTCGGCAGGCGGTACGGCTTCCCCTCCTTCTTGGTGAGCCAATCGCAGTAGGCGACGGCTTGAGTCCACGTCACGAACGTCACCGGCTCGTCGTCCGTCTTGCTCACGCCGTCTGTGCCGCGCAACTTCTTGTGGTCCGGGTCGAACTGCTCGTACTGGGCGTTGGTGACTTCGTGGGCGCCCATCAGGAACGCCTTGGCGATGGCGACGCGGTGGGCGGGGGACTCGTCGTAATCCCGCTTGGCGTACTCGGCCATCGACTTGGGTGGCTCGGCCCCCTCGCCCATCACGAACGCCCCGGCCGGGACGGCGACGAGTTTCATGCCGACGCTGTTGGTGTCGGCGGCCGCCGCGGCCAACGCCACGCAGCAGCACCCGAGGGAGTGGAGCATTTTCAAGGCGGTTCGTCCCAGTCAAAGTGGAGGTCGGGACAGTGTACCCCGCCGCCCGCCGGGCCGTCCATAAAATGTGCCGATTGGCCCGATGGAAAGACGTGATGTCCAAGCTCGACAAGTCCGGCAACCTGACCGACGTGGCCGCGAAGCTCGGCATCGGGAGCTACCACCGCCACGTGTTCCTGTGCGTCGGGGACGAGTGCTGTTCCGACGAGGTCGGCCAAGAAGCGTGGGCCGCGCTGAAGGCGGAACTCAAGGAGAAAAACCTCTCCCTCAGCGCCGGCCCGAATGCGTGCTACCGCACCAAGGCCGACTGCCTGCGGGTGTGCCAACAAGGCCCGGTGGCCGTCGTGTACCCGGACGGGACGTGGTACGCCAACCTGACCGCCGACCGCATCCCACTGTTCGTCCAGCAACACCTGATCGAGGGCCGGCCGGTGGAAGCGTGGACATTCGCGCGGAATCCGCTGCCGAACGGGGAGACCGAGGAAGAGAAAAGACAATTTTAGCCACGGATCGAACACGGATGAAACACGGATAAAGGCGAAAACCAGAGAAGCGAAGAGAAGAACTTCACCACAGAGGACACAGAGAACACAGAGGAAAGACAGAGGCGGAGAAGACAT
>JAYTTY010000443.1:0-18430 GCA_043744795.1 Zavarzinella sp.
GCCCGGCCCGCGGAACCCTCGCGGCCGAACGCCGGTCGCCGCTTCGAGAGCGTTTTCCGTCTTCGCGAGTTCCGCCTCGATGTCCGCTTCGGGATAAAGGTGCAGCCACGGTTCGTGTTGAAACGAATGATTGCCGATTTCGTGGCCCGCATCGGCAATCGATTTCAGCACGTCGCGATGTTGCGGCAGTACGGCGTCCTGCCCAACCACGAACCAAGTAATCGTCAGGTCCCGTCGTTTCAAAAACTCCAACACGCGTGGCACGACGATGTGCAAATAACTCGGCCACTGTTCCCAGCCCGCGTCGCCATGCGTCTTCAAGTAAGACCACTTGTTGTCGAGGTCGAGGGAGAGGCTGGCGGACAATTTGGCGGGGCGGGTCATCGGGGGGCCACTCCGGGGTGCAGGGCGGCCACGGCCCGGTCGGCCAAGGCGAGGCTCTCGTTGACGTTCAGGGTGCCGTTGATGATCTGCGAAGAGTTGGCCAGCCACACGTTCGGCAGCGAACTCTGAAACGGCGACACACGCTTTGAGTAATCCCGTGCGGAGATGGCGAAGACCTCACGCACGCGGGAAACTTTGAAGGCGATTACGTCCTCTTCGGAGAACGCCGGGTACATGCTCGCCAGCGCGGCCAAAAACCGGCTTTTGATGGAATCGTCCGACTCGGCGAAGAGCGGGTCGTCCGGGGCGACGTACTTGGGAAGGTACACCAGCGATTGGCCGTTGAACTCGGCCCGGTCCACGAGGGCGCTCATCTCAATCACGGCCGTGAACGGCACCCACGGGTCGGTGATGTTCGTCACATAAAAACGGTCCAGCGGCTTCTTCAACAAAACCGAGGCGCAGACGATGCCTTGATACCGCAGGTCCGTCAGTCGCTCCAATTCTTCGCGCGGCAAGTCGGGAAGTAGGCGGGCCGTCACGTGCGGGTTGGTCGTCAGGACCATCCGGTCAAACGTCATTTCGGACCCGGACGCCGTACACCGCACGCCGGAATCATCGGCCGATAGGCATTGCACTTTGGCTCCCGTAAGGACGGTCACGCCGGCTTTTTCCAAATGAGCGGACAGGGCGGCCAAAATGCGGTGATACCCGCCGCGGACGTAGCCGAACATTTCTTTCTTCAGGCCGCTGCGGCGGGCGGCGTACATGCGGGCGATGGTCGCCCAGATGAACGTCGCCATCGACTCCCGGTAGGCGTCGCCGAGTTTGGCCTTCAGCAGGGGGAGCCAAATCTTTTCCAGCGTCCGGCCGCCGGACCAGCGTTTTAGCCAAGTGGCGACGGGGATGCGCTCCAGGTATCGCCAATCGCGGATGCGCGAGGCGACGGTGATCGTCATCGCCAGGCGCATCTTGTCCAGCAGGCCGAGCGGGGGGAACTTCAAGAACTCCATCGAGTTCGACATGGAGTAAAGTTGCCCGTCCGTGTAGAACCCGGTCTTGGTCTCCACCCAGCGGAAGTCTTGCTCCAAGCCGATCTCGGCGACGAGTTCCCGAACCAGAAAATCGGACATCAGGATGACGTGGTAGTGCTTGTCCCAAATCACGTCGCCGATGGCCCACGTCCCGGCCAACCCGCCGATGGAATCGCCGGCTTCCAGAACCGTGACACGGTGGCCGAGCTTGGCCAACCGCCTGGCGAGGCCGAGGCCGACCATGCCGCCGCCGACGACGCCGTAGTGAAGGGGGGCGCTTGTCACGCGATCTCGACCGCCTCGCCGTTTTCGATGCGGTACACCCGACCGCAAGCCGGACAAGGGGCGTCCGCCGATTCCGTCGAAACCCCGCCGGGAAATTTGGCGGTGACGTGCCCGCACCGGCACACCGCCCCGACGACGCGGGCCGGGTTGCCGAGGACGAGCGCGAAATCCGGGACCGACTTCGTGACGACGGACCCCATGCCGACCATCGCGAATCGGCCAATCTTCAAGTCGCTGCCGATCACGCACCCGGCCCCGATGGTGGCCCCGGCCCCGACCACGGTGGTCATCGTCTCGTCGTCGGGTTCGCTGGGGCGCAAGCTTTTCAAGTCCGGAGTCGTGGCGCGTGGGAAGCGGTCGTTGGTAAAGATCGTCCCGGCGCTAATCATCACGCCGTCCTCGATGGTCACGCCCGTGCAAATGTAGACCATCGCGTTGATTTTGCAGCGGTCGCCGATCCGCACGTCGTAGGCCACATAGGTCTTCTCCCCGACGATGCACTGCTCGCCGACGGTCGTGTCGTGGCGGATGTGGACGCTGTCCCAGACCGAGGTTCCTTCCCCGATCCGGACATTGTCTTCGATGATGGCCGTGGCGTGGATTCGGGGGGGCATGGCAAAGCTACTCGATGGGCGTCCAGTGCGGTTCGGTCAGCGAACGGTACGCGGCCTCGATCCCTTGCACGGAGGCGAGGGCGTCTTCGCTCTTAATGAGTAGCGGCTCCAAGCCAAGCGTCGCCTTGGCGAAATTTCCGATCACGTCCCGGAACGCCTGCACCTTATCGTACCCGTTGCCGAAGTTGACCCAGTCACGGGCCGAGTGCTGGCGGTAGCGCGACTCCTTCCAGCCGACGACCGCCATCCCGTGCGTGCCGTGGATTCTCAGGTAGTGCTCCAGTTCCTTGTTGATGGACCACGACAAGTCGATGGTGGCCGGGACGCCCGAGTTGGACTTCACGAAGAGCTGCACCGTGTCTTCGACGCCGATCTTCTGGCCGTTGGGGAACTGGAACGCCCGCACGGCGGCCAGCGGGCCGAGCAGGTAGCGGACGATGTCGATGCTGTGCGTCCCGTTGTCAATCAGCACGCCGCCGCCGCTGACGGCCGGGTCCGAGTTCCAGCGGTTGGTCATGTCCACGCGGGCCGTGAAGGCGTTTTCCAGCAGGACGATTTGCCCGAGGACGCCGGAGGCGATCAAGCTCTTGAGGCGGATCACGTCGTCCACATAGCGGAACTTGGAGGACATCGTGAGCAGGACGCGGTTCTGGGCGGCCGTGTCCAGCATCGTGGCCGCCACGCGGGACGAGATGGTGAACGGTTTTTCGCACAGCACATGCTTCTTCGCGGCCACGAGGTCGAGGACGATTTTCTCGTGGCTGTTGGGCGGCGTGCAGACAATTGCCGCGTCCAGGGGAATGTCAGCCTTTAACAGCTCGTTATGGCCGGCGAAGGCCCGGCAGCCCAATCGCTCGGAAAGGGCTTGGGCCGCCTCGGCCCGCGAGTCCACGACGGCGACCACGCGGGCGTCCGGGTGGTTCTCGAACGCCTGAACGTAGCTCTGGGCAATGCCGCCCGCGCCGATCAGGGCGAATTTCACGGGGTCGCTCATCGGCCGGCCCCCTCTCGCAGGGCGGTGCAACACTGGTGAATCGCCTTGGCAATGTACTCGACATGTTCAGCGGTATACTTCTCGTTCCACGGCAACACGAGGACGCGGTCCAGATATTGGAACGTGCCGGGGAATCGCTCGGCCGAGTAATCGACGGCTTCGGGCCGGGCCAACGTGAACGGCCAGCGGCTGTTGCCGAACGTCTTTTGGTCGCGGAACACCTGACACCGGAACGCCGGCTTTTGGATGTACCGCGGCGCGGAGGCGATGCCCCATTCCTTGAGTGCCTTGCCGAGGGCGACCGCCCCGCCGGGAATGATGTCGGGATTGACCAGCAAAGCGTATTTCCAAAACACCGGGTCATCATGTTCTTCTTGGGCAGGCGCTTCGACGCCCGCCACACCTTGAAGTTCGGCGGTGAGAACCTTGGCGGTTTCGCGGCGGGACTTGACGATGTCCGGCAGCTTGGGGAGTTGGGCCAGGGCGCACGCCCCTTGCAACTCGCTCCAGCGGTAGTTGAGGGCGATGGAGTAATGGTCCGGGTTCGCGTCCCCGTAGCCCCACGCCTTGTTGATGAACAGGAACACTTGGCGGGCCACAGCCGCGTCGTCGCTGACGACGATGCCGCCTTCGCCCGTGGTGATGTGCTTGCCCTGTTGCAGGCTGAAGCACCCGGCCGCGCCGAAGCGGCCGACCGGCGTTCCGCGGTGGGTCGCCAAGAACGCTTGGGCACAGTCTTCAATGACCGGGATGTTCTTCGCGGCGGCCAATTCCATGATCGCGGTCATGTCGCACGGGTTGCCGAACAGGTGCGTGACGATGATCGCCTTCGTGCGGTCGGTCAGGCGGGCAGCGACGGTGTCGGCCGTCACGTTCCCGGTGCGGGCGTCCACGTCCGCGAAGACGGGGATCGCCCCTTGATACACGACGGGCGTCAGCGCCCCCATGTCCGTGATGGACGTGGTGATCATCTCGTCGCCCGGCTCCGGGTTCACGGCCGCGACGGCGCAGTGAATGGCCGCCGAGCCGGAGGAACAGGCGTGGGCGTTCTTCGCCCCGATCATCGTGGCGAAGCCGGTCTCGAACCGCTTGCCGGCCGTCCCCTTGGTGACGGTCAGCGTGCCGGAGTTAATCACTTCGGCGAGCAGGGCCAATTCTTCGGCCCCCAGCGTGCGGCCGGTGGCGTCTTGATCGGATGGGAGTGTCATGGGGGGGACTGGTTTGAAGATCATGTTCAAGAACGAGACTCCTGTTCAACGGGCAGCAGTAAAGCGGGAATTTCGCGCGTTTCGGGGATCGGCGTCTCCGCGACCACTTCCGACGGTTCCGTCGGGGCCGGCGGCTTGGGGCCGAAAAAGCGTTGGCGGGCGAGGCTGGCCATCAGCTTCAGGTGTCCGAGTATGGTACTGACCGTCTTCATTTTTGAGCGGCCAAGCATCCGCACTTCGAGCACGGCGGGATATTCCACGACGGTCGAGCCGGCCAAGTCCATGCGGCCGATCAGTTCGGCGATGCCGAGGAAGCTGCCGTAGGTGAGCGGGATGTCAATCGTCTTCGAGCGGCGGTAGACACGGAAGCAACTGGTGTACGTGTGCAATTTCTGCCGCAGAATGCGGCGGTAGCACCACGACGCCCCGCGGGACAGCCGCAGCCGCCAGCCGGGGACGTTCCGCACCAAGCCTTCTGGGTGGTAGGGGGAAGCCGTCACCAAATCGACCCCCGGCGCCAGCATGGGGATCATCCCCTCAAGTTGGTGGGGGTCGTAAGTGCAGTCGCAGTCGATGGAGCAAACGATTTCCGTCTTCGCGTGGGACAGGCCAGTCATGATGGCGGCCGTCACCCCGCGGTTCCGCTCGTGGCGGTACAGGGAGACATTCGGGGTCGTGGCGAACGTGGAGTTCAATCCTTCCCACGTGCGGTCCGTACTGCCGTCGTCCACCAAGACAAACTCGATCCGGTACTTCCGGCCAAGTTTCTCCTCGACGCTCTTGAGCGTGTTGCCCAAGTACGGGAGGATCAACTCTTCGTTGAAGCACGGCACCACGATCGTGACCGGCGGTTTGGGAATCTCGCCGGACGCGATGGCCGGGGCCGGCGAGGTGTCGGCCGGGGTAACGACTTTCTGGCTGAACCGGCAATCCGTCAACTCGGTGCTGAGGCCCAAGTAATCGGCCGCGCTGGTGAACGAGTACCGCTGGAAGAGATTCTCCAGATACCCCTCCATCTTGTGGAGGTTGCGGTAGTGGCGCAGGCGGGTGAGCCGCGACGTGGCGGTAATTTTGGGCTGGTCCGGGTCGAGTTCCCACGCATGGAAGTAGACGACCAGCGGGGCGTCCGCCCGCGTCATCCAGCGGCCCACGGCCCGGCGCACCAGCCAGTTGGGAATTTGCCGCAGGTAGTTGCCCCCCGCGATGGGGACGCGCAAGCCGAGGATGCGGCCGGTCGAAATCGGCACTTCCCAGACGCCGCCGTGTTGACCTTCCTGCCGGTGAACAACGCCGTGCAGCGGGTCGTCCGTGAAGTTGTCGCCGATGGGGGCGATGCTGGAATCGTACTCGTAGCCCACCTCGGCCAAGGACTCCATCGCCCACATGTCTTCGGGCGTGAACCAGCCGTCCGCGAGCCGGTAGCCGACCACTTTGCGGCCGCCGGCCCGTTCGAGGGCCTCGCGGGAGCGGATCAAGTCCTCTTTGAACTCAATCGGCGTCAATCCCTTGATGCCGCGGTGGTAGTAGCCCTTGCTGGCAATTTCGTGGCCGTGCGAGACGACCAGCTTAATCAATTCCGGGAAGCGGTCCGCGATCCACCCGAGGACGAAAACCGTTGCTTTCAAGTTGTTCCGCGCGAGTAAGTCTAAGAGGCGGCGCGTGTTTTTTTCGAGGCGGTTCTCGAAGCGGTACCACTGGCCCTGTTGGATGACGCGGTTGAACGCCCCGACTTGGAAGTAGTCTTCCAAGGCGACGGTGAGGATGTTCGTCTTCGCGGGCCGGGCCGGCGTCACGCGAACACCTCCCCGGGCACGTCGGCCGTGCGCAGAATCTGTTCGCGGATGGCCGTCACGATTCGGTGCCCGGCGTCGCCGCGGCCGAAGGGATTCTCCCCGCGGGGCAGGGGGGCGTCCGCGGTGAAGCGGGCCAACGCCGCCTTCAAATCCTCGGGCGTGGGGGCCAGCGTGGCGTACCCGCTCTCGACGGCTTCCGGCCGCTCCGTCTGTTCCCGCATGACGATTACGGGCTTGCGCAGCGTGGGCGCTTCTTCTTGGATGCCGCCGGAGTCGGAGACCAACAAGCACGACTCGCCCATGAGGGCCACGAAGTCCGGGTAGGCCATCGGCTCGCAACACACGAGGCGCGGGTGATTGTCAAAAATGGCCTGCGTGGCGGCCCGCACGACCGGGTTCGGGTGAACCGGGAACACGACGCAGTACGCCGGGTTGGCGTCGATAAATTCGCGGATCACGCGGAGGTTCCCCTCCAACACGTCGCCAAAACTTTCGCGGCGGTGCGTGGTCAGGGCAATGCGGCGGTACCCTTGCGTCTTCCCCAACACCTGTCGAAGTGATTCGCTCGGCGTCCCGACCAAGCCAATGTATTGAAGGGCGTCGACGACCGGGTTGCCGGTGTGGAAAATCGCCGCCGGTTCGACCCCTTCGTCCAAGAGGTTTTCCACGTTGCGCCGGGTGGCGGCGAAATGCCAAGTCGCCAAGCGACTGACGAGACGGCGGTTCATCTCTTCGGGGAAGGGGGACAGCGGAGTAGTCGTGCGCAACCCGGCCTCGACGTGGCCGACGGGAATTCCGCGGTGGAACGCCGCTTGAGCGCCGGCGAGGGCGGACGTGGTGTCCCCTTGCACGAGGACCAAGTCGGGCCGAATCTCGGCCAAGGCCGTGTCCAAACTTTCCAAGCACCGCGCGAGCAATCGGCTCAGCGGTTGGCCGGCTGTCATGCATTCGAGGTGGTGGTCCACGCGGATTTTGAACAGGTCCGCCATCGGCCGGATCAAGTCGCGGTGCTGGCCCGTGGAGACGACGACCGATTGCAGTTCACCGGGGTGCAAATCCAATTGCCGGACGACGGGGGCCAACTTGATGACTTCCGGGCGCGTGCCGATGACCGTCAAAACGACGGGCTTTGGGGGTACGGAGGAGTCGAGGCCCGGCATGCCAATATTCCTGCGATCAATTAAAGCCGAGTCCGTCCGGCGTCAGGGGGTGAGTCTGAAAAGGCGACCAGCCGCTCGGGGACAGCGCCGTTTCTTCTTCCACCATAGCATGTAGTCCTATGGAAGGGAGGGAAATGGTTAAAACGATCAAGCCAGTTATGAGGGCGGCGCCGGCAACTCTGGTTAATCGGCACAGTCCGCCGGACCAAGCCAAATTCCCCGTTTCTCCCCGCGTCGGCAGCGATATAATCTCCGAAACTGCCCGTTGACCAACCGGAGACCAACCATGAGCATCGTTCGCATCGGCTTAGGCGAGACCAAGGATTTCGGGGATGGGTACGAGGCGATCTTCGGCAAAAAAGAAAAGAAGGCCGAGCAACCGAAGCCGGAAGCAGTCCCCGACGCCAAGAAAGTACCCGCCGTCGGCGAGGCAAAAACAGCAACCCCGTCTCAATAATCCGCCCACACCCGCCTTGCGAAATCCGCTCTCACCGCTGTTGGGAACCTTTTATGACCTCCCTGTCCCGGTCGCTCATCGCCGTCTGCGCGACCGCTTCCCTGACCGTGTCACTTCGGGCCGAGCCGATCAAGGGTTTGGGACCGACCGTGGCCCCCACGAAGTTGCACACCGGGTTCCAGTTTACCGAAGGGCCGGCGGCTGACGCCACGGGTGTGGTCTATTTCACGGACATCCCCAACGAGCGGATTCACCGCATCGGGACGGAGGGCAAGTTGACGACCGTCCGCGAGAAGTCGAACCACGCCAACGGCTTGATGGTCAACGGGGCCGGCGAGCTGGTCGCTTGCGAGATGGACGGCCAAGTGGCCGCCTACTCCGCGGACGGGAAGTCTCGCCGGATTTTGGCCGACAAGTTTAACGGCAAGCGGTTCAACGCCCCCAACGATGTCGTCGCGGATTCCGCGGGGGGGTACTACTTCACGGACCCCGACTACTCGGCCCCCAAGCCGTTGCCGCAGGGCGTCCGCTCCTTTTACTACCTTGCCGCTGACGGCAAGGTGACGCGACTGGCCGCGAAAGACCTGCCAAACCCCAACGGCATCATCTTGTCCCCGGACGAGAAGACGCTGTACGTGATCCCGTCTCAATCCGCCAAAATGCTCGCCTTCGCCGTCGAGGGTCCAGGGAAACTTGGCGAAGGTCGCCTCTTCTGCGAGTTGAAACAAGCGGACGGCAAAAAAGACAGCGGCGGGGACGGGCTGACCGTGGATCAAAAAGGGAACTTGTACATTACGTCGGAGTTGGGCCTGCAAGTGTTCGACCCCGCCGGCAAACTGCTGGGCGTGATCGCCATCCCCGAACAGCCGGCGAACGTCACCTTTGGCGGCAAAGACTTCAAGACGCTGTACGTGACCGCCAAGACGTCCGTCTACACCGTCCCGATGGAAGTCGCCGGGCACCGCTTCCCCGGGAAAAAATGACCGCCCCAGCGGCCGTGGACCGAAATGGCTACCTCATTTCCAAGCGAATTCGCATTCATTGAGTGGGTCAAACGCGGGCAAGCCGCCACGCCGGCGGTGTCGGTCGGCATCGGGGACGACTGCGCCGTACTGCCGCCCTCACCGATCGCCACACTGGTGACAACCGACATGCTGATGGAAGGGAGTTGCTTCCGACTCGCCGAGGCCGGCCCGTACCGCGTCGGCCGGAAGGCGATGGCCGTGAACATTAGCGACATTGCCGCGATGGCCGGCGCCCCCAAGACCGCGTTCGTCAGCCTCGGGTTGCCGCGCTCGATGTCATTTGAAGACGTGAAGGAACTCCACCGCGGGCTTCAGTCCTTGGCCGCGGAATTCGGAGTCGCCATCGCCGGCGGGGACACCAACACTTGGGACGGGCCGCTCACCATATCAGTTACCCTGCTCGGAGACGTTCACCCGCGCGGGCCGGTTTTGCGCTCGGGGGCCAAGGTCGGGGATTGGGTTTTCGTCACCGGCCCGCTCGGCGGTAGCATCCTCGGGCACCACTTGGACTTCACGCCGCGAGTTGCCGTCGCCCGGTGGCTGCACGAGTGCGTCGATTTGCACGCCATGATCGACGTGAGTGACGGCTTGGCGAAAGACTTGCACCGCATTGCCGAGGCGAGCGGCGTCGGGGCCGAACTGCACGCGGCGGCGATTCCCATCGCCGAGGCCGCCCGGCAATTGTGCGTTCAGGACGGACGAAGCGCGTTAGAACACGCATTGGGGGACGGGGAAGACTTCGAATTGGCCTTCACCGTGGCCGCGGAAGACGGGCAACGGTTGTTGCGCATGGAACCGCCCGACGGGGCGACGTTCCACGCCGTCGGGCGAATCGTGGAGAGCGGGTTCTGGCTGGTGGACAGGGATACCCGGACGGCGTTGGAGCCGCTCGGGTACGAACACCGATTTACTTCTTGACGACGGAGATGCCGCCCTGCTCGGTGATGTAGATCAGATTGCCGTTGTTCTCGTCCACGAACACTTCCACGCCCACCTTGGGGGTGGTCTTGTCGAAGTCCGGCTGGTCGGCCTTGCGGACGCGGAGCATCAGCCCGTGGGACCACTTCGGCCCCTTCGACTCTTGGGCGTACACGTAGTCGCGGCTCAGCTCGGCGAACAGCAGGCCGCCGAGGAACGTCGCGACGGCGAGGCAATACGCAAACTTTTTCGACATGGGACACCCTTCCGGTATGTGAGTCCGAAGATCGTCAGTCAGACGAGTCATCGGGGAAAGGTTAACCTTTGTGGACCGTCCGAGCAAGGGGTTGGTTGGTAACGTCCGCGGATTGCCCGCCGCAAAGGGCATGACGTGAAAAGTGCTTGTCGAAAAAAAAACCGTTCCGGATGTGGCCGGAACGGACGTCACGTCAACTCAGTTCGGGCCGTCGAACTTGATGAGGCCCTTATCCATCGCACCGGGCTTCACGACCATCGTCGAGCCGAGGTTGCCGGCCGCTCCGCCGCTGAAGCCGGACTCGTGCCACACGAACATCCGCAGCTTGCCGGCCCCGGCCGGGGCGTTCTTGATCTCGAAGTTGCCGTCCGCGTCCGTCACGGCGAAGTACGGGTGGTCGAACACACGCACGTAAGACTTCATCCAGCGGTGAATGCTGCACGTCAACTCGATGGGGTACTTCTCTTTGGCCAACGGGTTCGGCAACGTAAAGGCGCCGCCGGAGGGGATTAGCGGGTTCCCTTCGCCGTTCTCGTTGCCGACGTACTTGGCGTTGTGCGGGACCGGGGAGGAGTTTTTAATCACCAACTTTTGACCTTCTTGGGCCACCGTCATGTGCGGGATGAATCGGCAACACGGCTGGTCGATTTCGACGCTGTCCTTGGCCGGTTTGGCCAACGCCGGGTGAATCTCGGCCTTGGCGAAGGAGGGGAACACTTTAAGCTTCTTCGCTTTCAAGTCGGCGAGTTGGGCGGCCGTCGGCTCCGGGGCCAGCCAGACGACGACATTCTTGATGCCGCCGTTCTTGGGGTTCACGACCCAGTCTTCCGTCATAAAGTCGGGGTCTTTGGCCGCGAGGTCTTCGTCCTTGTCGGCCTTGATCGGGGTCCGCTTCGGGACCGCGCCTTTGGCGTCGTCCCAAACGATCTTTCCCTTCACCGTGACCCAATCGCCGGCCGCTTTGGCGGGTTCTTCCGCTTGAATGGCGAACACGGCGACAAAGGCGCTCAACAGGGCAGCGCCGAAAATACGCTTCATAAAGCCAACTCCAAAGTGGGAGAGTGTTGGAAACGGGGCGTCAGGCGGGGTCATTCCATTTTCACCGGCCCGCGACGATTTTTCAATGGGGTGAAGGCCCTAAGTTTGCAAAATCGCCAACGCTTCTTGGTGGACGTGGCCGTTGCTGGCGAGACAGTCGGGCCGTTCCAAGTCGTGGCCGCCGGACCAGTCGGTGAAAATGCCGCCGGCCTCCTCGACGATGATTTTCAGCGGGGCAATGTCCCAAATATGGACGCCGTAGTCGGCCATCAATTCACACGACCCTTGGGCGACCAGCAGGAACCCGTAATAGTCCCCGAACCCGCGGGCGCGGTCCACGGCGTTGAGCAGGGCCAAAAACTGGCTCTCCTTGCCGGCCTTTTGAAAGTAGCGCAAACCGGCGTAGCACGCCAGCGAGTCGGCCAGTTTCGGAATGCCGGACACGCGGATCGGCTTGCCGTCGCGGAAGGCGCCGGCGCCCTTGGCCGCTTGGTACATGCGGTCGAAGACCGGCTCGTAGGCCACCCCGGCGACCACTTGGCCCTGATATTCCAAGGCGACTAACGTGGCCCAGTGCGGGATGTTGCGGACAAAACAGCGGGTGCCGTCAATCGGGTCGATGATCCAGCGGTAGCCCGTCGTCCCCGGCTCGTGTCCATACTCCTCGCCGCGGAAGCCGTCGCCGGGGAACAGTTTTGTCAGTTCGTCCCGCAGGTGTCTTTCGGCCGAGCGGTCCGCGACCGTCACCGGGCTTTCGTCCGCTTTCGTCTCGACCGGCGTGCCGCGGTCGAAGTAGGCCAAGGCGATCTTCCCGGCCTCGCGGGCGAGCCGTTGCATCGCCTCGTAGCGAGATGTCCAGTCGTTCATACGGCGGCGGTCTCCGGCATCGCGGCGTCGCCGGCCGCGAAGCGTTGTTGGGCGTAGGCGGCGGCGCCAATGATGCCGGCGTCGTCGCCTAGGGCCGACATCACGCAGCGGACATTTTCCGTGGAGCGGGGCAGGGCGTACCGTTGGGCGAACTCCCAAATGCGCTCCGGGAACTGCGCCCCGAGCGCCTTGGTGACGCCGCCGCCGATCACGACCACTTCGGGGGAGAGCAAGTTTACCACCGTTCCCACGCCGGCCCCGATGGCCTTGGCGGCCTCGTCCATCACTTGCAGCATGATCGGGTCTTTCTTCTCCACATACTCGGCGATCATCGAGCTTTTGAATGTGGTCGGGTCGGCGTTCTTCCACTCTTTGCGAATGTTCTTGGGGGCGTCGGCGAGTAATTCCTTGGCCCGCAGCATCAGGTTTCGGCGGCCGGCGATGGCTTCCAATTCGGTGCCGTGCTTCCACCCGATGATGATGTGGCCGATCTCCCCGGCGTGCCCGTTGAACCCATGGAACAGTTTGTTGTTCAGGATCAGCCCGCCGCCCACGCCCGTCCCGGCGAAGATGCCGAAGACGTTCTTGGCCCCTTTCGCGGCGCCGCGCGACCACTCGCCGAACGTCCCCATGCGCACGTCGTTGTCCACGATCACCGGCCACTTCCAGTGGGCGGGGAACAGCGGCGTCAGGTCAAAATCTCGCCATTGCAGATTGGGGGCGTAACGGACGATTGTGGACTGCGGTACGATTTGCCCCGGCACGGCCAAGCCCAACCCCGCGATGTCCTCGGCCGCGACGCCCGCGTCTTTGATGGCTTGGTCCACGGCCTGCACGATGCGGCCGAACACGGCCGGCCCGCCCTCTTCGTAGTTCGTGGCGAGTTTGCTCTTGGCGACTAACTTCACGTCTTGGTCGAACACGCCGGCGAGAATCTTGGTCCCGCCGAGATCGACGCCGATCCAGTGCTTGCCGTTGGCCATGAGTGTCCGACGCCGAAAAGGGCTGTGTTGCACACCATCTTAGAAGTTTTATCCCCGGGCGAGGGGCTTGAACTCTGCATCTCAACGCGGCGTATCATGCGTAACAGGTGACGAACAGCCCTACCATTCGGGCCGGCGGTCCCTACACTCACCGAACAATCAAATTTCCGTTTGGGATGACACCCGATTCCGGGAGGTACGTTACGTGTCCATGCTGCGATTGCTCTCCGTCTTCGGCTTGGCCGGGGTAATGTTCGCCACGACCGCCGCGCAAGAAAAGAAAGACCCGCCGAAGGATCCGGCCCCCAAGACGGAGGTCAAGAAGGACGCTCCCAAGGAGGAGCCGAAGAAGGACGCTCCCAAGGTTGAACCGAAGAAGGAAGAGCCCAAGAAAGAAGAGCCGAAGAAGGAAGAACCCAAGAAGGACGCTCCCAAGGTTGAGCCGAAGAAGGAAGAACTGAAGAAGGAAGTCGCCCCCGTTCCCGCCGCCGGGGACAACGAACTGGCGTGGAAATTCGTGAAGGACGTGCCGTTCTTCCAAGAAATGACTACGAAGACGATCCAGAACATCAAGGTTCAAGGGCTGGACGTCGGCCAGAACCAAGAGCAAACCTTCTACTTCAAGTTCTTGCCGCAGACGCAGACCGGCGACAAGTGGATCGTCCAGCAGACCATTGAAGGCGTGAAGATGAAAATCGACATCGCCGGCAACCCGGTCTCTTACGACTCCACGAACGAGGTCGCTTCCCCCGGCACGAACACCGCCCTCACCGAGTTCTTCAAGGCCCTCAAGGGGTCGCAGTTCACGCTAACGATCGCCAAGGACTACACCGTCGAGAAGGTGGACGGCCGCGACGAGTTCGTGAAGAAGCTGGTGGCCGCAAACAAGCAACTCGAACAACTGCTGAACAAAATTCTCGGCGAAGAGGCCATGAAGCAGATGGCCGACCCGACCTTTGGCGTCGTCCCCAAGGAAAAGAAGAAGATCGGCGACAAGTGGGACCGCAAGGTGAAGCTCGTCCTCGGGCCGTTGGGCAGCTACGAGAACACGTACAACTTCGAGTGGAAGAAGACGACCGGCGACGTGGCCGAGATCGCCGTGGGCGTGGTCCTCGTCTACACCGCCCCGCCGGCCGACACGGCCGGCGAGACTCTGCCGTTCAAGATCAAGGAAGGCAAGCTGGTGCAGGACACGGACCCGAAGGCCAAGAACGGCGGGACGATCATGTTCAACACCAAGACCGGCCGCATCGACAGCTCCGACGTGACGGTGAAGATGACCGGCAACCTGAAGCTGGACATCGCCGGCACCGTGACGGACGTGACCCTCACACAAGAGCAGACGACGACCGTGAAGACCCAGGACAAGACGTTCGTGCCCGAGCCGAAGAAGTAAGCGGCCCGAAGACGAATGGGTGAGCCGACGGCCGCCAGTGATTCATTTCACTGGCGGCTTTTTTCGTGATGGGGGACGGCGATGAAAACGGTCATCATCGGGGCGAACGGGCAATTGGGGCGTGACCTGCATTCCACGTTACAGGGCGAGGTCGTCCCTTTTTCACGGGCCGACGCGGACCTGACGGACCACGCCGCCGTGCGAGAAAAGCTCACGGCCCTCGCCCCTCAGACGGTCATCAACTGTGCGGCGTACAACTTGGTGGACAAGGCGGAATCGGCCCCCGAAGACGCCGTCGCCGTCAACACATGGGCGGCGCGAAATCTGGCGAAGATTTGCCGGGACATCGGCGCCCGATTCGTTCATTTCAGCACCGATTACGTCTTCGGTTTCGACGCCGGCCGGGACCGACCGTACACGGAGGACGACCTCCCCGGCCCGGTCTCCAACTATGGCTTGAGCAAGCTGGCCGGCGAGCATGCCGTGCGGGCGGTCTTGCCCGAAGCGCTCGTTATTCGCACCTGCGGCCTGTACGGCCGGCACGGCGTCGGCGGGAAGGGGGGCAACTTCGTGGAAACGATGAAGCGGCTCGGGCGGGAACGCGGGGCGGTGCGGGTGGTCAACGATCAACGCTGCGCGCCCACTTCGACCGCCGACTTGGCCATCGCGACCATGAATTTACTCAAAACGCAGGCCGCGGGGGTCGTCCACGCGACCAACGGCGGCGGATGCACATGGTTCGAGTTTGCCGCCGCGATTTTTCGGCTTTCGGGGATGGCGGTCGAAGTCACACCGATCACGTCGGCCGAGTTCAACGCCCCGGCCCGCCGGCCGGCGTTCAGCGTGTTAGCCTCGGAACGGTATGCCGCCGTTACGTCTCAACAGATGCCACATTGGGAAGAAGCCTTGGCCCGCTATCTTTCCCCACTTAAATTATGAGATTCAACCGGCTCTTCTTGACCTGCCGCCGCCCGTCGCGTAACCTTTGATGAGACGCAATCTCATCAACTGAATTGCCCGAATGGCCATGCTGCTCCCACTCGACTGCCTGCAAGCCGGCGAGTCTGCCGACGTGGTGGATGTCTTCGGCGAAGACACTTGGGTGTGCCGAATGGCCGAACTCGGCTTGCGGACCGGTTCCCGCGTGCAGATGCTTCAAGTGGGCAGCACGTGTCTGTTGCAAGTGGGCGGCTGCAAGCTCTGCCTGCGCGGCGACGCCTCCTCCCAAATCATGGTCCAGCCCGTCGCCGTGCCGAGACGGGCATGAGGACGCTCGACCAACTTGCCCCCGGCGAAACGGCGGTCGTGGAATCCGTCGCCGGGCCGCCGGCCTTACAGCAACGGCTCATGGAATTCGGCGTGTTGGAGGGGGAGACGGTCGAAGTCCTCGCCAAGGCTCCCCTCGGCGACCCCATTGAGATTCAAATCGGCGGCACCCGCCTGAGCCTCCGCAAGGCCGAGGCCGCGTCGATCCGCCTGCTCCCGCCCGCCTGAGATTTTTTCTCAACACCCCCGACCCAGCCAGATACTCATGGGCGCCCGCACTGTCACCGTCGCCTTGGTCGGCAACCCGAACACCGGGAAATCGACGCTGTTCAACGCCCTCACCGGGATGAACCAGCGCGTCGGCAATTACTCCGGCGTCACGGTGGAGATGAAGCACGGCGCCATGACGGCCGCGGACGGGACCACGTACACAGTCATCGACTTGCCGGGGACGTATAGCCTCGCGCCGCGCAGCATCGACGAAATGGTGTCGGTGGACCTGCTGCTCGGCCACTTGGCCGAAGACCCCCGGCCGGACGTGATCGTCTCGGTGGTGGATGCGAGCAACTTGGAGCGTCATTTCTACCTGACCACGCAACTCATGGAACTCGGCAGGCCTGTCGTCGTGGCCCTCAACATGACGGACGTGGCAAAGACCCAAGGCATCCTGACGGACGTGGCCAAGCTGCGGCAAACGACGGGGCTGCCAATTGTCCCGGTGCAGGCGAACCGTCGCCACGGTCTCGACGACTTGAAGAAGGCCGTGGCCGCAGTCGTCGGCGCCGTGCCGCCTACCAAGATCTCCTTCCCCGCCGCGTTCGCCGAGGAACTCGCCCGCTTGCGTGGGCTGACCGGCGACCAGATCGAAGAGTTCATGCTGGCCCGGTGGCTGCTGGATGTCGGCGGACACACGGAAAAAATTCTCTCCGGCCGCTTTCCCCCCGAAGCCGCCCAGGACGTGGCCGCCGCCCGCGAACGGCTCTCCGACTTGAAAATGGGCGTGCCGGGCGTGGAGGCCCGCACGCGCTATGCGTGGATCCGCGAACACGTCGGCCCGGCCGTGAAGCGGCCGGCCCACCGGGTTCGCACCTTGAGTGATCGCTTGGACAGCGTGCTGATCCACCGCGTCTGGGGGACGCTGATTTTCTTCGTCCTGATGTTCGCCCTGTTCCAGTCGATCTTCGTGGGCGCGAAACCGTTAATGGACTTGATTACCGAGGGCCGCGATTGGCTGGCCGGCCAACTCGACACCGTGCTGGGGCCGGGGCCGTTCCGCAGTCTGCTCAAAGACGGCGTGTTGAAGGGGGTGGGGGGCGTCCTCGTTTTCCTGCCGCAGATTTTGATCCTCTTCGCGGTCGTCGCCGTCTTGGAGGACTGCGGCTATATGGCCCGCGCCGCCTTCCTGATGGACAAGATCATGGCCAAGTGCGGGCTGAACGGGAAGTCGTTCATCCCGCTGTTGTCCTCGGTCGCGTGCGCCGTCCCCGGCATCATGGCGACGCGCACCATCGAAAACCGGCGGGACCGCTTCGCCACCATCCTGGTCGCCCCGCTGATGAGTTGCTCGGCGCGGCTGCCGCTGTACTTCCTGTTGATCGGGACATTCCTCAGCGACCCGTGGTGGCTCCCCGGCCTCGTCCTCTTCGGCATGTACCTCATCGGCTTCGTGACGGCTCCGCTGGTCGCGCTCCTGTTGAAGCGAACGCTGCTCCGCGGTGAGACGCCGGTGTTCGTGATGGAGATGCCGACCTTCAAGATGCCGCAGTTCAGCACCGTCATCCGGCGAATGATCGAGGCCGGCTGGGCGTTCGTCTACCGGGCCGGCACGATCATCTTGGCGTCCATGATCCTCATCTGGGCGCTTCTGTACTTCCCGAACAAGGCCCCCGACGGCCGGTCCTACGACGTGGTGTTGGACGTGATGAAATCGGAACTCGAAGCGATGCCGAAGGTCGAGAAAGACGCCGAAGAGACCGAGGAAACGAAGGCCGTTACAGAAGCCCGTGACGCCAAACAGACGGAAATCGACGCCGTCACCGGGACCTGGCAGCGCCAAAGCTACCTCGGCAAAGCCGGGCTGGCGATGGAACCCGTCTTCGCCCCGCTCGGGTGGGACTGGAAGATCGGCATGGCCGCCCTCGCCAGTTTCCCGGCCCGCGAAGTCGTGGTGGGGACGCTCGGGATCATTTACAATCAAGGGGACGTGGACCCCGAAGACATCAAGAAGGCGAAGAACGCCGGCGAAACCCCGCTCGGGAAGGCGATCAACGACGACTGGTCCGGGAATCCGGTGACGGGCAAGTACCGGGTCGCCGTGGCCGTCAGCCTGTTGGTGTTTTTCGCCCTTTGCTGTCAGTGTGCCTCCACGCTGGCAGTGATCCGGCGGGAGACCAAGTCGTGGGCGTGGCCGGCCTTCACGTTCGCCTACATGACGACTCTCGCCTATGTGGGGGCGTTCATCAGCTTTCAAATTGGCAAGTTATTGATTGGGTGACACGAAGGGGACGCGATGGATTGGCAATACCCGCTCACGCTCGCGTTGATCGCCGTCGCCGGCTCCGCCGTGCTCTGGCAGTTCGCTAAAGTCGCTCGCTCCGCGTGGTCCGGGAAGGGGTGCGGGTCGGGCTGCGGCCGGTGCAAGCCGGGCGCGGCGGACGCCGAAACAGGTCGGCACGGGCTGCCACTCATCAAGAACGATTAAAGCGTGTGGTGGGACCGGCGTCCCGCCGGTCGATTTTGCCGACCGGCGGGA
>JAYTTY010000444.1:0-18372 GCA_043744795.1 Zavarzinella sp.
CGCAAAGCCTCCGCGTCGCGGCTCACACCGCGGGTCGTTGCCACGGAGAATGGGAGGTATCTTTCGGGTGCCGTATCCACGGCTCATGGTGGGCCTGAGAAGGACTAACTCACCGTGGGGTCACTCCATATTTCGGTCAATCATGCCCACGCAGAGCCGTGGGCATGGCACCCGGCACTTGCTAATTCACTGTGACATTCGACTGATTGATGATGGGGTGCCCTTGGATTGGTCTCCGTGTCGAATGATTGATGTGGCAACGAAGCTTAAGCCCCCCAGCGTTGCGAAACCACTTGCCAAGGTGCTCCATTGATAAAACGCGCGTTCGCGATCATAACGATCTCTCGTTTCGGAGCCCACGCTCGAAAATGCGGCTTGTCCGACTGCAATTAATGCAAACAATCCGGCGAGCCCTGCCGCTGAAATGCCGAAGACAAAACATGTCAGTCGCATAAATTCCCTGAAAATTTGGGTGTCAACCCTGGCTCATGCCCATCTTATCGGGCATTGTTTTGTTGCAACGTATTACATCTGGATTCCTTGCTCGGTTGGTTTGCCATCTCAGATCGACTCTATACTCCCCGCCACTCGTACACCGCCGTCTGCCCGAACGTCTCTTCCAACTCCAACCGGGCCACCTCGGGCACGAAGTGGTGATTGATCTTCAACTCGTCCAGCATCCGGTGCGTCAGGTACTTCGCCACCAGCTCGGCGGTCGTATTCTCGATGGGCAACAACACACAGTCACTGCGGGGAAAAATCCACTCCTTGTCTTTGAACGTGAGGCGCACGCGGTGGTCGGCCACGTCGGCGTGGATGAGTTTGCTCTTGGTGGGGACGAGCATGAAGTGGTCGAGTTCGTCCGTCAGCTTTCGCATCAGGTTCTTGAGGGCGACGAAGTCGAACAGGTAGTGGTTCTCGTCGAGGGGGCC
The DNA here is from genome assembly GCA_043744795.1 of Zavarzinella sp. GTDB lineage: Bacteria > Planctomycetota > Planctomycetia > Gemmatales > Gemmataceae > Zavarzinella. The sequence goes on from JAYTTY010000444.1 coordinate 933, forward strand.
TTCGACGCTGACGGCCACGCGGTAGTTGTGGCCGTGCAGGCGCTCGCACTCGGACCCCTCGTAGGTGATGAAGTGGCCGGAGCAGAAGACCAGGTAGTCCTTGGTCACGCGGACGGTGTAGCGTTCGGCCATGAGCGTGCAGGTGTCTCTTCTGAGGGGCAGTCGTTTTGACCCCCCCCGGCCCCCCCTTGCCAAGGGGGGGAGGTAAATCGCGGGCGTTACCACGGGGTCTGAGCCGTCAGTGTACGCTGGCGCAGGGCGACGTACAGGCACGCGGTGACGAGATCAGCCGTCGTCCCTGGGTTGCGGGCGTTGCCATCCGCACGGAGCCAGTGGTCGAAGTCGAGGAAGGCGGGACTGCCGGGGCCGCCGGCGGCCAGCACGGCTCGCGCCCGGTCGGACGCCTCGCGGGCGACGGCGACGCCACGCTTGCGGGCGATCAGCGTGTCCGGGTACTCGGCCAGCCAACACAATTGCAGGTGTTGGATGGCGGGTTCGAGCCGGCCGTACTTCCGCAAGCCTTCTAGCAGCGTCGGGACGCCGAAGCGGAAGATGGTGTCGAAGCCGTTGGCGTACTCGGCGGCAATCTGGTCGCGGTCGGCGGCTAGCGCCATCACGTCGCGGAACGGCATTGTCGGCACGTCGCTCACGTCCTGATCCTTGGCTTCCCCCAACCCGCCGGGGACGGCCAAGCGGATCGCCTCGAACACGGTCGTGGAATCTTGAACAGTCGTCGCGGCCAACACGCGCCGCACGCCGGCCGGCAAGTCTTCGCCGTCCGGCACGGCCGCCAGCGGGGCGAGCAGCAGCACGATGCCCAAGTTCGTGTTGCTGTTCACGACACGGCGCGTCGCCTTGATGGCGTCCAGTACCGTCGCCCCCAACGGCCGGCCGACGGCGTCTGCCAACACGGGGCCAATCGCCATCCCGCTCAACAAAAAATCGAGATGCGTCAAGTCTTCAAATCGTGCCCCCGGGTGGACGTTGCCGGCTTTGAAGGCCGACGCTTCCCACGCACACGCCAACGCCACGAACAACTTGGAACTTGGAACTTGGACCTTGGAACACCCCGCGACCGCTTGGACCATCAACGCCGCGACATCCACGCCCGTCGTCGGCGCCAGACTCTTCCACCCCGGCACGGCGTTCACCTCCACGACATACCATTCGCCGGCCGGGCCGGGGAGAAGATCGACGCCGGCAGCGATGGTGCCAACGGCCCTTGCGGCGGAGAGGGCCAACGCCGTTTGCTCGGGCGTCAGCGTGACGGCCTCGGCCGTCGCGCCTTGGGCCACGTTGGTCCGCCAATCTCCTTTGGCGGTACGTTTCATGGCGGCGATCACTTGGCCGTTCAGCACGAATGCCCGCAAGTCCCACCCCGGATGGGGAATGAATTTTTGCAGGTACAGCACAGCATCGGTGCGCTCGATGGCCCGGAACGTCCGCCACGCCAGCTCCGGGTCGGTGACGCGCACCAGGCCGCGCCCCTCGGAGCCGAAGATCGGCTTCACCACCACGTCGCGGCCGAGGGTTTCAAAAGCCGACATCGCCGCGTCGGCTTGTTGGCACACGACCGTCTCCGGCACCGGCAGGCCGTGCCGGGAGAGGCGTTCGAGGGCGAGGTACTTGTCCACGCACACTTCGAGGGCCTTGGGCGGGTTCAGCGCCGGGACGCCGCGGGCCTCCAGCGCCTGCAAGATGTCCATGCGGAAGACGACTTGTTCCAACGAGCCGGCCGGCATGGTCCGCACGATGACGCCGTCATACCCCGCGAGGGCGCCGCACGGGTCGGCCGACGGCACGGCGGCCGACAGCGTCCGAAAATCGACGGCTTCCGCGACGTGGCCCAATCGGGCCGCCGCCCGCATCAAGTCGCGGACGTGCCAGCCGTCCCCGCCGGAAAGAATCGCAATTCGCATGGGGAAGAGATAGAGTGGTCGAGGGTTAGAAAGAAGAGTTCGAACCACAGAGGACACAGAGAACACAGAGGAAAGACGAGGCGGAGAAAGGCATTATAAGTCATGTCTTCTCTCGGTATTCTCTTCTCTGTGTCCTCTGTGTCCTCTGTGGTTCAAACTCTTTTCTTCAAAGGACCAGCCGATGCCCTCACTCTTCATCGCCGTCGGGCACGACGGGCTTCGCATGGCGTCGGCCGACGGCGTCACGTGGGCCGACCGCTTCACCGGCAAGGACGGCGAGACGTACCGGGCCGTCAGTTTCGGGAACGGGCGGGCGGTGGCCGTCGGCGGGTATGGGGGCGGGAACATCTTCGCCGCGACGGCCGACGGCAAGACGTGGAAGACGCAGTTTGTCGACGCCAAGTACGTGAAGTACGCCCGCGGCCTCGGCTTCGGCAAGGACCAGTTCGTCGCCCTCGGCGGCGATCCCGGCAGCGTCGGGTCGTCCAGCCCGTTCGTCCTGTTCACCAAGACCGGCGAGACGTGGACCGAGCCGCTCGGCATCCCCGGCAAGCACATCCTGCGGCGGTTGGCCTACGGCAACGGCGTCTACGTGGCCGTCGGCGACCGCGGCCGGCGGGCGGCGTCCCCGGATGGCAAGGAGTGGAAGGAGGCCTCGGACGGCAAGCCGCTCGACACGATGATCGACGTGGCCTTCGGCGACGGCGTCTTCGTCGGCGTCGGCCTGCACGGCCTGCGCATGGCCACCAAGGACGGCCTGACGTGGACTGATAAGCAAGTGGGCGAGGAGGGGGAGCACATCAACTCCGTCGTCTGGGCCAAAGACCGCTTCGTGGCCGTCGGCGCCGGGGCGACCTACTTCTCCGCGGACGGCAAGACGTGGGACCGCAAGCCGAACAAGAACGCTCCGCAGGTGACTGCATACGGGGACGGGATATTCGTCGGCGTCGCGTGGAAGGGGAGGATTTTGACTTCCAAGGACGCGGTCACTTGGGCGGAGACGCACAAGAGTGACAAGCATGTGGAAGGCGTGACGTGGGGGACGTTTTGAGGCGCCAAGCCGCGGCTAAACAGGCGCCTCTCCCTTTCGGTCATTGGTCATTGGCCATTGGCCATTTAGAATAACCCCACCTCCCCCGCCATCAACCCCGACATGCCAATGATGCACCCGCTTGAGCCGTTGACGGCCGCCGAAGTGGCCAACGCCGTCCGCCTGTTGAAGGACGCGGCGAAGGTGACGCCGACCACGCGGTTCGTCTCCGTCAGCCTGAAAGAACCCAAGAAGGCTGCCGTCCACGCCGGGGAGGCCGGGCTGGCCAGGCAGGCGTTCGCCGTGCTGTTCGACAACGGGACGAACTCGTGTTACGAGGCGGTCGTTTGCCTGTCGTCTCAGAAAGTGTTGGCGTGGAAGCACGTCCCCGGCGTGCAGCCGAGCATGACCATCGACGAGCAGGTCGAGTGCGAGCAAGCCGTCATCCGGTCGCCCGAGTTCAAGGCCGCTTTGAAGAAGCGCCACGGCATCGACGACACGTCGCTGGTCATGGTCGATATCTGGAGCGCGGGGAATTACGGCAGCGAAGAAGACCGCACGAAGCGGCTCGCCCGGCCGCTGTGCTTCCTGCGGGCCGACCCGACGGACAACGGCTACGTCCGGCCCATCGAGGGGATTCGCCCCGTCGTGGACCTGAACGAGATGAAGGTCATCCGCGTCGAGGAGTACGGCGGCTGGGACATCCCCGACGTGACCGCGAACTACGCCGCATCGCGCATGACCAACTTCCGCACGGGCATCAAGCCGCTCGACATCAAGCAGCCGGACGGGCCGAGCTTTCAAGTCGAAGGTAATCAGGTGACGTGGCAGAACTGGAAGTTCGTGATCGGCTTCACGGCCCGCGAAGGCTTGGCCCTGCACCACCTGCGCTACGCCGACGGCGGCAAAGACCGCTCGATCCTCTACCGGGCCTCGCTGACGGAAATGGTCGTCCCCTACGGCGACCCGGCGCCGACGCAGCGGCGCAAGAACGCCTTCGACGTGGGCGAGTACGGCATGGGCATGTGCGCCAACAGCCTGCAACTCGGGTGCGACTGCCTCGGCCTGATCCGCTACTTCGACGCCCACCTGTGCGACAGCCGCGGCAACCCGCTCACCATCGCCAACGCCGTCTGCATGCACGAGGAGGACTACGGCATCCTCTGGAAGCACACCGACCGCCGCCTGCCGGATTCGCCAGAAGTGCGGCGGTCGCGGCGGCTGGTCGTCTCCAGCGTGTCCACCGTCGAGAACTACGAGTACGGCTTCTTCTGGTACCTGTACCAAGACGGCAACATCCAGTTCGAGATCAAGCTCACGGGCATCCTCTCGCTCGCCGCGTACCCGAAGGGCCAGACGCCGAAGTACGGGAACCTCATCGCCCCGCAACTCTACGCCCCAAACCACCAACACTTCTTCAACGTGCGGCTGGACTTCGACCTCGACGGCATGAACAACACCGTCCACCGTGTGGACGTGGTCCCGGAACCGGAGGGCACGGCCAATGAGTACGGCAACGCCTTCTATGCGAAAAGTGAACCGCTCACGACGGAGACCGCCGCCCGCGACCACTTGAAGCTGGAGACGGCCCGGACGTGGAAGATCACGAACCCGAATGTGACGAACCACCTCGGCGAGCCGGTCGCCTACAAGTTCCTGCCCGGCGACAATTCGTTCCCGCTCGCCAGCCCGAATGCGTGGTGGCGCAAGCGGGCCCGCTTCGTCGATTACCACGTCTGGGTGACGCCCTACGACGAGGCGGAAAACTTCGCCGCCGGCGACTACCCGAACCAAAGCGCCGGCGGCGACGGCCTGCTGAAGTACACGGACCAGAACCGGAGCGTGGAGAACACGGACGTGGTCTTCTGGTACACCTTCGGCCACACGCACATCCCCCGCCCCGAAGACTACCCGGTGATGCCGACCGCCTACATCGGCTTCCTGTTAAAGCCCGCCGGCTTCTTCGCCATGAACCCGGCCAACGACGTGCCGCCGTCCGCGAAGAAGAAGGCGTGCTGCGAGTGAGGGCGCGGGCTTCCGGGCCGCGGGCGAGTTAGGTATAAAGGCCGAAGGATGACTACCACGGGAGGTGAGAAGATGAGCGTACTGACACCTGCGGCCAACGCCGCCGTCTCGATTGCCGGCCCACCCCTGCTGACGGCCGAAGAGTTCGTGGAACAGTACGAGGGCCAACAGGTCGAACTCGTCAACGGCGTCGTCATGGAGTTACCGATGGCGTATTCCCGGCACGGCCAAATCTGCGTCATGATGATCGCCGAATTGTTACTATTCTTCCGCGATCACGACTTTTGGCAGATGATTGGCAATGACGCGTGGATTCGACTCCGCCGTGACCCGGACGTGGTCCGCGGCCCGGACGTTGCGGTGTATCGTTACGACAGAATGCCGAAAGGCCCTGTCCCTGACGGACTGCTCGACGTGATACCCGACTTGGTGGTCGAAGTCGTTTCCCCGTCGGACCGCTGGACCGACGTGTTCGGCAACGTCCAAGAATACCTCGGCGCCGGGGTTCGGGCCGTCGTCGTGTTGGACAACAGCAGCCGGACGGCGTCCGTCTACCGTCCGCCGGCGGACCAAGTAACCTTTCATAGTGCCGACACGCTGACCATCCCCGACGTCCTGCCGGGCTTCGCCGTGCCGGTCGCCAGATTATTCGGCTGACGTGCCGCCGGCCGGGTAGAAGAAAGCGTGTCGCGAGTGAAAGTCTACTGAGTTGAGGAACGCCGATGAGCGGAGGAGACGGACACACGGCCGTCATCGCTGACGAGCCGCTGTTGACGGCTGAGGATTTGGTTCGCCTGCACGGCGGCGATTCCGTCGAGTTGATCGAAGGCGTCGTACACCCGCTGCTCGGCGGCGATTGCCAACACGGGTCAGTTTGCGCAGAGCTTTCGTTCATGTTGTACGACTACGTTCACGCGCATGAATATGGCCGGATCGCCATCAATTTTTCGTTCGTGTTAACGAAACGCAACCCGGACACGGTTCGCGGACCCGACATTGTGGCGTACAGTTACCGACGCCTCCCGAAAGGGCCGATGCCGGACGGTCTTCTTGAGACGGCTCCCAACATTGTTGTTGAAGTTGTCGGGTCAACGGAACGGTGGGGCGACATCCTCCCGAAGATCCCGGAATTCCTTGCGGCTGGCGCCGAAGTCGTTGTGACAGTCGATGTGAAGACGGAATCGGCTCATATCTGGCGGAATGACCAACCACCGGAACCCGTTGGACCCGGCGGCACCCTAACCCTTCCCGACGTGCTGCCGGGGTTCTCCATGCCGCTGGCCAAGCTCTTTAGATGACCCGCAACACCGAACCATCCGACAAGTGGCAGGATTTATTCAGGCTGATGATCTTCCCGTCTGTCTGCGATGAGCCGGGCAAACCGTTTCGGGCTCAATGCGAGTTGTCTCCCCAAGTCGATCCGGGCCGCTGCCGCCCTCGCGTTGGGGTCGATGATGCCGTTCAGCCACCGCCGCCCGAACAGAACAAGCGGAATAAAGCTCCACCCGACGGCGAAAGTGACGCCGAAACACAATAGAGCGTTTTCATTGTTTACGAAATAACAGCCTTCGATCATGGTCGCAAAAATGGGAAACATAAAAAGCAGAATGGCGAGGGTATCGACCCACTTGAACCGGGTGCGCCGCAGCCGGGCGAGCATTTCCTCCTGATACCAACCGCACGATGGGCATGGGACCGGGTCGCAACTTCTCGCAATAGCCCTTCTTAAACGGCGGTTCGCCAAATTTGTGGCGGCGTCGGACGCATTCTGGTTATTCAGGCCGAGGGCGCTGAACGCCCTGCCGCTCACTTTCCGCGACATCTTGTAACCGTACTCATGGCTGCACTGCTCGCAGCGCACCAGCTTAATCACCGAGCCTGCCGCCGTGGCGGTGTAATCATTGCCCAAGTACATGCATCACCTCTGGCAAGTCGGGATGAATGCCTCAAGATCGGCGGTCCGACTGCCGTATCCTAGCGAGGCAGGGGCACGCCGCCATTTTCCCGGGAATAAATCCCGCCCGCGCGCATCTCATTCTTGCAACACGTCACTCGTCTAAAGCCCCAGACTTTCCAACCCCTCTTGCAAGGAGTGTCCCATGCCGACACTGCGCTACCGATCCGCGCGCCACCTCGTCGCCGCCCTGTTTCTGCTCGTCCCGTTTACGGCTTGCGAGGACAAGAAGCCGGCCCAATTCGGGGGCGCCCGGCACGAGATGGCCCCCCGCAGCGCCCAGGCGTTACCGCCGGCCGCCCAAGTCAACGACGCGGCCCCGGCCAACACGGAGAACTTCCGCCACTTCGTCGAGAACGACTACGTCTCGGCGGCCCGCGAGCCGCGCTCGACGTTCTCGGCCAGCGTGGACACGGCCGCCTACGGCCTCGTGCGGGCCAAGATCAACGGCGGGCAGTTGCCGCCCAAGGACGCCGTCCGCGTCGCGGACATGCTGAACTACTTCGACTACGACTACCCGCGGCCGACGGGGGAAGAACCCGTCGCCGCCCGGTTGGAACTCGCCCCGTGCCCGTGGAACGCCCGGCACCACTTGCTCCGCGTCGCCTTGGCCGCCAAGAAGTACGACGCGGCCGACATGCCGGCCCGCAACTTGGTGTTCCTGATCGACACGTCCGGGTCGATGTCCGGCGAGAACCGCTTGCCGTTGGTGAAGAAGTCGCTCGGGCTGTTGGTGAATCAACTGACGAACCGCGACCGCGTGAGCATCGTCACCTACGCCGGCGAGGCGTCGCTGCGGCTGCCGCCCGTCGCCGGGGACCAGCACGGCCGCATCCGGGCCGCGATTGAAAGTCTCAGCACGGCCGGGTCCACCAACGGCGGCGGGGGCATCGCGATGGCCTACGAGCAGGCCGCCCGGTCGTTCATTGAGGGGGGCGTCAACCGCGTCGTCATCGCCACGGACGGGGACTTCAACGTCGGCGGGGCGAGCGAAGGCGACCTCGTCCGCATGATCGAGGCCAAGCGCAAGACCAACGTCTACCTCACCGTCCTCGGCTTCGGCATGGGCAACCTGCAAGACGCGAAGCTGGAGCAACTCGCCCGCCACGGCAACGGCCACTACGCCTACATCGACACGCTCGACGAGGCCCGCAAGGTGTTCGCCGACCAGGGCGGCTCGCTGGCCGTCGTCGCCAAGGACGTGAAGTTGCAAGTCGAGTTCAACCACGGCCGCGTGAGCGCCTACCGCCTGATCGGCTACGAGAACCGCCTGCTGAAGAACGAAGACTTCCGCGACGACGGCAAGGACGCCGGCGACATGGGCAGCGGCCACACGGTGACGGCGCTGTACGAAATTGTCCCCGTCGGCGTACCCGTCCCGGTCCGCGACGCCGGGCAGTTGAAGTACCAGGCGGCGCCGGCCGACACGCCGGCCGCCAAGACCGGCGAGTGGCTGACGCTGCGGGTGCGCTACAAGAACCCCGACACCGACGAGGCGAGCGAAATGGCCTTCGCGATGGGCAAGGACGGCCTCTCCGAAGTCGGCTCGAAGGACTTCCGCTTCGCCTCGGCCGTCGCCGCCTTCGGCCTGCTCTTGCGAGAGTCGGAGTACAAGGGCACCGCCACCTGGGCCGACGTGCATGAGTGGGCGACGGCCAGTGTTGGCCCCGACCGCCGGCGGCTCCGGGCCGAGTTCGTGGAACTGGTCGACCAGGCGGAACGCTTGGCGAAGCGGCGGGACTGAGTGTCGTCGGAAAGAATCACAGACCAGGCGTCAGCATCGTCGCTTTTCGCTCCGCGAAAAGTCTGGCTTCCTGCCCGAATCGCCGGCCACCCGTGGGGGAAGTCCCGACTTTTCGCGGAGCGAAAAGCGACGATGCTTCGCCACACCCGCCTTGATGCCCTCTCATCGGCTCTTCCGGACGCCCTAAGTTCTCGCCTCTCGACGTTGGGCTTTCCTGACGGACTCCTTGCGTCGGGGCCGCCGGCGCGGAATAATCGCTCCACGGGTCGCACGCCCGTGCGGCCCGTTTCCATTGGAGTCGTCATGTCTCGCCTTGCCCCGCTCATGGCGCTGGTGGCCGCGCTCGTCCCTGTCGCGGCGGTTTACTCACAGTCGCCCCCGCGGCCGAAACTCGCCCCGACGCCCGGCGAGTGGATGATGTACGGCGGCACGCCGGCCCGCAACATGGTGAACTTGCGAGATAAATTGCCGCAATCGTGGGCCAAGGCGCCGGACTGGGAGGACGCGGCGGCCGTCAAGAAGTGGGAGGCGGAACATGTCCGGTGGAAAGCAACCCTCGGCTCACGGAGCTATTCGCAGCCGGTGGTCGCCGGCGGCAAGGTGTTCGTCGGCACCAACAACGAGAACCCGCGCAACAAGCGGGACCGCGCCAAGCCGACCGAGGACGACCCCGACGGGCCGCCGATCGACAAGGGCGTCCTCATGTGCTTCGACGCCGCGACCGGCAAGTTCCTCTGGCAGGCCGTCCACGACAAGCTGGAGAGCGGCATCGTGAACGACTTCACCCGCGAGGGCATGTGTGCGATCCCGACCGTCGTCGGCGACCGCGTGTACTACGTCAGCAACCAGTGCCGCGTCGTGTGCCTGGACGTGAACGGCTTCGCCGACGGCAACCAAGGCGTCCGGACGGAGAAGTACAAGGGCGCGACCGACGCGGATTTTATCTGGGAGTACGACATGATGAGGGAACTCAAAGTGTTCCCGCACAACATGTCCACCGGCTGCCCGCTGATCGTCGGCGACCTGCTGTTCGTGCCGACCAGCAACGGCGTGGACGAGAACCACGTGAATGTGGCCAACCCGACCGCGCCGAGCTTCCTCTGCCTCAATCGCCTTACCGGCAAGCTCGTGTGGGCGGACGACTCGCCGGGGTATGACATCATGCACGGCCAGTGGGCCAGCCCGGCCTACACGGCCGACCCCGTCCCGCAGGTCATCTTCCCCGGCGGCGACGGCTGGCTGCGGGCCTTCGACCCGCCCACCGGCAAGTTGCTGTGGAAGTTCGACTGCAACCCGAAAGATTCCAAGTACGAACTCGGCGGCAAGGGCACCCGCAGCGACTTCATCGGGGCGCCGGTGATTTATGACGGCAAGGTGTACATCGGCACCGGCCAAGACCCCGAACACTTCGAGGGTATCGGCCATTTCTGGTGCATCGACCTGACCAACAAGCGTGGGGACGTGTCCCCGGACCTCGTGACCGACGCGAAGAAGGTCCCGCCGGCCATCAAGCCGAACCCGAACTCGGCCATGGTCTGGCACTACGGCGGCGAGGAGAAGCGGCCGTTCGCCAAGCGGGACTACGTCTTCGGCCGGACCATGAGTTCGGCCTGCGTCGTCGGCGGCATTGTGTACATCACCGAGCTGGCCGGCTACCTGCACTGCCTGGACGCGAAGACCGGCAAATTCTTCTGGCAGTATGACACGAAGTCGTCCATCTGGAGTTCCCCGTACTATGTGGACGGTAAGGTGCTGGTGACGAATGAGGACGGCGACCTGTACGTCTTCAAGCACGAGAAGGGGCCGGCGGTCATCGACGAGGTGGCCGAGGGGTCCGTTGCCGCGGTGGCCGCCGTTCTCAAATCTCGCCTGTCCGGCCGAAACGCAATCGACGCCCGGAAGGCCGGCCGGGACGCGAACGACGACGCCATCAAGGTGACGCGGGACACGGTGAAGGCAAAGTTGTTGCTGGCCCACGTCGAACTCAACCAATGCATCCGCGGCACGCCGTCTGTCGCCGGTGGGGTGCTGTACATTGCCACCGAGAAGACACTGTTCGCGTTCGGCAAGCCGTAGGCTTGGCGACGGCCGTCACAGCCGCGCGGCTTAACACTTCCTGCGTATCCTTACCCGGACTTGGAGCAGTCAGAAGAAATGGCGGCGTCAGGGCGGCCGCGGAAGAGCATCGTCGCTTTTCGCTCCGCGAATAGTCCGGCGTCCCGCCCGAGAGGACGGCCGCTCGCGGGGGGAAGCCCGGCTTTTCGCGGAGCGAAAAGCGACGATGCTCACGCCCGGATCATTGTTTCCGCACGCTCTTGAAGTGTCTTTTCGCCAGGAGTCCCGTCATGCGCCACGTTCTTGCCCTCGCCTTCTTGGTATCAGTCTCCGCCGCCCTCGCCAATGCCGAACCCGCCACTCTTCCGGCCACGTTCGACATTCCGGCCGTCGATGCTTACGTCGCCAACCAGGTCAAGGAGAAGGGCTTCGTGGGTCTGTCCGTAGCCGTCATGCGGGACGGGAAGATTGTGTTCGCCAAGGGGTACGGGAAGCGGAACGTGGAGAAGGGCTTTCCGGTCGAGACGGACACGAGTTTCTCCGTTGGGTCGATCACCAAGCAGTTCACCTGCGCGTGTGTGTTCCTGCTCGCGGAGGAGGGGAAGTTGACCATTGACGACCCGGTGAGCAAATACTTCCCGGCCCTGACGCGGGCGAAGGACATCACGGTCCGCGACCTGATGAACCACACGGCCGGCTACCCCGACTACTACCCGCTCGACTTCCTGGACCGCCGGATGCTCAAGCCGATCTCCTTCGAGGCGATGGCCAAGGACTACGCCGGCGGCAAACTCGACTTCGAGCCGGGCAGCCGGTTCTCGTACAGCAACACCGGGTACAACGTCCTCGCCGGCATCGTGGAAAAAGTCAGCGGCCAGCCGTTCGGGGACTTTCTGACGGCCCGCATCTTGAAGCCGTTGAAGCTGGCCAACTCCCGCTACGGGTCTTCCAAGGAACTGCCGTTGGCCGCGACCGGCTACACGGCCTTCGCCCTCGGCACGCCGGAACCGGCCACGCCGGAAGCGGCCGGCTGGGTGGACGGCGCCGCCGGCGTGTGGGCCAGCGCGTCGGACTTGTTGAAGTGGGACTTGGCCCTCACGTCGGGGAAGGTGTTGAAGCCCGAGTCGTACAAGGCGATGACGGCCCCGCGGACGCTGACCACGGGGAAGGTTTCCGATTACGGCTGCGGCCTGAACGTCGGCACGGTCAACGGCGAGCCGGTGATCCGGCACACGGGCGGGGTGAGCGGGTTCTTGTCCGGCAACGTGTTCCTGCCGCGGGCGAAGGCGGGGCTGGTGGTCCTCTCGAACACCGAACACGTCTCCCCGACGAAGCTGCGGACGGACCTGTTCCAACTGTTGCTGAAAGACATCGAGGCCGCCGACGCCCCGGCCGTCCCCAAAATCACCGGGCCGGGGCCGAAGGAAGCCGTGCTGGCGTTCGTGAAGCAAATGATGGAAGGAAAAGTGGACCGCGCCCAACTCGGCGAGGAGTTCAGCGTCTACCTGACGCCCGAGCGCGTAACGGCCGGCGGCGGGCGGCTCAAGGCCCTCGGCGAGCCGACGAAAGTGGAAGCGGAGCCGGCCCACGAGCGCGGCGGCATGGAGGCGGTCGTCGTGAAGTTGACGTACAAGACGGCGACGGTCCGGGCGTCGATGTACCGCACGCCGGACGGCAAAATCCAACAGGTGTTGTTTTACGGGGAGTGAGTTCCGGCCGGCTTGTCCGTCAGAGGCGGCAGCGTCAGCGACGCCCAACCTGCCACCCGCCGGTAGTTTCCAGTCATTTGATGGTCGAAGCGTGGGCGTCGCTGACGCTGCCGCCTCTGACCGAGACGATCCTTTCGATACCGAACTGTTCCCCAATCTGATAGAATACTCCGCAAGCCTGCGGCGTGGGGTTGACCCACCTGCGGGCATTTTTGTCTTTCCCTCACTCTTCGAGACGTAACTGTATGGCTAGTAAGGTAAAAGAAGAAAACATCCCGGCCGAGGGGCGGGTCCAAGAAGCCTTGGCTAACACCACGTTCCGCGTGGCCTTGGACGTAGGCGGGGAGTGCATCGCCCACATCGGCGGAAAGATGCGCAAACACTGGATTAAGATCGTCCCCGGCGACCGCGTGACCGTCGAACTCTCCCCTTACGACCTCACCCGCGGCCGCATCACCTTCCGGGCTCGCTAAACCGGATGCCGGTGCGGGCGGGGGCAATCAGCCGGGCGTGAGCATCGTCGCTTTTCGCTCCGCGAAAAGATTGGCCTTCCCCCCGCGGGTAATCAGCTTCTTGGGCGGGAAGTCGGACTTTTCGCGGAGCGAAAAGCGACGATGGACCGCCCGTCAGACCTGCGACGAACTAATCACCGCGGCTTCCGCCCGCGTCGGCGACACCATCTCCGCGAACGGCTCGACCAACTCCGGGTCCAAGCCCCCCTTGGCGGCGTCGGCGCGCATGATGTTGAGGCACTCGCCGATTGGCAATCTCGGGCGGTATGGGCGGGTGCTGGAGAGGGCGTCGTACACGTCGGCGACGGACAGGACGCGGACGAGCAGTGGGATCGCCCCGCCGAACAGGCCGTCCGGGTAGCCGGAGCCGTCGAGGCGTTCGTGGTGCCAGCGCACCAACGGCAACGCGGCGCGCACGGACCGCAGCGGCTCGACGATGCGCACGCCGGCGACCGGGTGCTGCTTCACGACGGCGTACTCGTCCGGCGTCAACTTGCCGGGCTTGTTCAGGATGTCGTCCGGGATGCCGATCTTGCCGAGGTCGTGCAGGGCCGCCCCGACGCGCAGGGTGTCCACGTCGGCGGCCGGCAGTCCCAATCGCGCCGCCAAGGCGAGGGCGTATTCGGACACGCGCTCCGTGTGCCCTTGCGTGTGCGGGCTTTTCGCCTCGACGGCCCGGGCCATGGCGAACAGGACGGCTTGGGCGTCGTCGAGTTGGTCGACCAGTCCTTTGACCCGTAGCAGGGCGTTGCAGCGGGCGGCGATGTCGGCGGTCTGGAACGGCTTGGTGAGGAAGTCGTCCGCCCCCAGTTCCCACGCCCGCAGGCGGGCCTCGTCCACGCCGCGTCCGGTGACGATGACAATGGGCGTCAGCCGCGTCGCCGGGTTGGCCTTGGCCCGCCGGCACACCTCGAAGCCGCCCATCTGCGGCATGTCCAAGTCCAGCAGCACCAAGTCGGGCTTGTGCTGCGCGAGGAACGCCAACCCCTCTTCGCCATCGCTTGCCTCCAGGACGGCGTGGCCGGCCCGCTCGACGATGAACCGCAAGAGCCGGCGGACGGACTGGTTGTCGTCGATGATTAATACAAGCGGGCGGCCGGCATCTTGCTGGGCGGTCATGGCGGTCCAATTCCTCGATACGCCGCGCGGCCCCGCGTGGAGCGGCTAGAGCGGGAAGGCGGCCGGAGAGAGGCCCGAATCCTCCGCGGCGGGCGGCCGCGGCACGGATTCACCAACCCTAGAAGCGCATTCTTCGGGGGGGCAAGTCGGAATATGGTTGTTCTATGCCACTTTTACACTGTCATGCTTAAAGTCTGCGGGCGGCAGGACGCATTTCTTGCGACGGATGAAATGATTTCGTCTCTGCCTGACAATCGTGACGGTCTTGCGTGATGTGTATGATGGCCCCATGAGCAAACTCCTTCTCCCCCTTGCGTTGATCGCAGTGTTCGCTTCGGCCCCCGCGGCGCCCGCGAAGGAGCCGGCGCGCATTGCCGTCTCCAAGGACAAAAAAGGCTTCGTATTGGAACCCGCGGGGACGGCGTTCGTGCCGTGGGGGTTCAACTACGACCGCGACGCGGCCGGGCGGCTGATTGAAGATTATTGGGAAGCCGAGTGGCCGAAGGTCGAGCGGGATTTCCGGGCGATGGCCAAGATGAAGGCCACCGTCGTCCGCGTCCACTTGCAGGTCGGCAAGTTCATGGACGGCCCGGCCAAGCCCAACGAAAAAAATCTGGACCGGCTGACGAAACTCCTCTCGCTGGCCGAGGCCGAGGGGCTGTATCTCGACCTCACGGGCCTGGGCTGTTACCACAAGAAGGACGTGCCCGCGTGGTACGACGCGCTTTCTGAAAAAGAGCGGTGGGAAGCCCAAGCCCAATTCTGGGCGGCCGCCGCCAAGCGCGGCGCGGCCAGCCCGGCCGTATTCTGTTACGACTTGATGAACGAGCCGGTCGTCCCCGGCGGCCGGCGCAAGGACGGCGACTGGCTCGGCCCGGCGTTCGGCGGCAAGCACTACGTGCAAGTCATCACGCTCGACCAGGCCGGCCGCCCGCGCCCGGCCGTCGCCGCCGCGTGGATCAAGCAACTCGCCGCCGCCGTGCGGGCCGCGGACAAGTCGCACCTAATTACCGTCGGCCTCGTGGACTGGAGCCTCGACCGCCCCGGCCTCACCTCCGGGTTCGTGCCGTCGAAAATCGCCGCCGACCTCGACTTCGTGGCCGTCCACCTGTACCCGGAGAAGGGGAAGCGTGACGAGGCGATGAAGACGTTGGCGGGCTTCAACGTCGGCAAGCCGGTTGTCATCGAGGAGACGTTCCCGCTGAAGTGTTCGATGGAAGACTTCGCCCAGTTCATGGCCGACTCCAAGGAGCACGCCGCCGGCTGGGTCGGCTTCTACTGGGGGACGCCGCCGGAGGAGTTGAAGAAGTCCAAGGCCATCGGCGACGCCTTGCTCCTGGGGTGGCTGGAATTCTTCCAGAAGCACCCGAAGAACGACTGAGTTTTTCGGAACGGGTGCGTTTTAACACTCGGCGGGCCGCGAACAGTTGGAACACCATTGGGTTACCGAGCGTCTCCTTAGCCCGAATATCCCGGGCACGCGAGACGTTCGCCCGACGGCCCGTGTCGGGTTCCCCGTCTCCGTTTCGGAGAGGGGTTAGGGGGTGAGGTACACGGCGGGCCGTGCACCGGCGGTCGATGCCGAATGTTTCCAACTGACCGGCCAATTCCGCCAGACGATCCACCCCAACAGCAACAAAGCCGCGTGCGCCTGCGGGGCCAAGGCCATCCACTCCATGCGGATCGGCTTCGGAAGCCACATGGCCACGGTGACGGACACCAGCAACCCGTAGACGATGCCGGGGACGAGTCGCCGTCCCCGCGATTCGCACAGGGCGATCACCGCCGCCGGGGCGAGCAGCAAGTACGTGGCCGTCTCGGAACTCGGGCCGAACAGGCAGCACCACGCGAGCGCCAGCAATAACGAGAGTCGAACCGTCTCTCCCCGAGACATTCCCCGCTGAACCACAATCAGAAATGCGGCCATCAGGCCGCCGGCCATCACTTCGATCACGCGGTACGCCTCCAGCGTGACGGGCATGCCCCAGCGGCGCAGCAGTTTTTGGAAGTCGAAGTAGCCGGCGCCCATCGCCCGGTCGGAGCGGTCGTCCGTGGCGAGGCGGGTGAGCCAGTCGGCGTACTGTTGATCGACGTAGTCCGCGGAATGGAACAGGTACGGCACGGCCAGCCCGGCGACCAAGGCGAAGAAAAGGCGCGGCGAGAACGACCGCCACGCGCTCAGGGCGAGCAGCAGGCCGAAGGCCAGCGGGTAGACCTTGATGAGCGCGGCCCCGGCGACCGCGATGGCGGCCAACGTGAGCCGGCCTTCGGCGAACCAACTCGCGGCGATCAGAAGCAGGGTCAGCACCAGCGGGTTGAACTGGCCGTTGTGGATGTTGCCGGCGACCAGCGGCAGGCACCCGAGGGTGAGCAGCGGCCATGGGATGTCCGGCCAGAGCGTGCGGACGGCCCTACGCATGGCGAGCAGCAACAGGCCGGCTTGCATCGCGCGCCACAGCACGCCGCCGATGGACCACGGCAACAGGCTCCACGGGGCCATCAGGGCGGCCACGGTCGGGCTGTAGCGGAACTGGTCGAGGTGCTCGGGAATGTCGCCGTAGACGGGTTCGGCATGCAGGAATTGCTCGCCGGCGGTGGCAAACGTCGGGTAGAGTTTGCCGGCCTTGCCGGGCGACGACACGACGGCCGCGACGGCGACGACCACGCCGAGCCACCACGCGATTACGACTTGGGGGGTGATGAAGCGCGTCACGCGGCCACGGTCACTTTCAGCGGGGCGGCTTCCGCGGAACGAGAGCACGATGGTGAGAAACCGGCCCACGGGTCGCGGCCCTCCTTGGAGGCCACGTCATGGTACCCGGCCTTCACGAACGGCGTCAATGGGAAGCAGAACGGTTGTGAGACCTGAAGAGACCCCCTCCAACTCCCCCTTGCCAAGGGGGAGAGGAAGACCACGAACCGCTTCACCGTCACTTGTTTTGCTCTCCCCCTTGGCAAGGGGGAGCTGGAGGGGGTCTGATTTGCCGTCACTTCCACCGATAAGCCGTCAGCCCCGTCAAGTCGCGGATGAACACCTCGTCGCCGGCGACGGCCAAGTGGGCCCACGTCTCAGCTTTGGACACCTCGCGCTGGTCGAGCAGGTCGAACTTTTGCGGCGTCGCCCGGAAGAGAAACAACTTGCCCCGGCTGTCGAGGGCCAGAATCTTGTCCTTGCGGGCGACGAGGCTCATGTACTCCCCGAACCGTTCTTCGGTGCGCCACTGTTCCTTGCCGGTCTTGAGGTTTACGCACAGTAGCCGGCGGTCGCGGCCGAGCAGGTAAGGATCACGAATTTATTAACTGTCCCATTTGGTCGGAATCGTGCGGGATGGCACGATAGTTCCAGGCGGGGAGTTCTTCGTCGAAGCGGATT
>JAYTTY010000445.1:0-4681 GCA_043744795.1 Zavarzinella sp.
CTGGGCGCCGGGAACGTCACCCGCGTCGTCATGACCTACGACGGCACGACCCTCACCGTCACCATCACGGACACGGCGACGGGCCGGTCCGCCGCCCAGGCCTATGCAGTGAACCTCGCCGCCGTCGTCGGAGGGACCACCGCATACGTCGGCTTCACCGGGGCCACCGGGGCCGCGAACGCCGCCGTCCAGGACGTCCTGTCCTGGACGTTCGGCCCGGCCGCCGCGTAAGAGCGGGGGGGTCAATCGTCATCGTCGTCGTCGTCCTTCCCCGCCTTTGTCCGCGGCAGGAAGAACGCCGCGCGCACGGGCGGGGGGACTCGCGACGCGGCCCCCTTGACCGACTTCCATATCACCTCGTTGAACAGCAAGTCGTCCGCCTGGTCTTCCTTCGCCAAGTTCGCCTTCTCGGACCAGTCGGCCCCCCACGCCCCGGCCACGTTGACGGCTTTCAAATCGGTCTTCGGCGTTTCGTGCGTGTACGGCGTCAGGTCCGGCGTGGCCTGGAACGACTGGTACATCGGCCGGGCGGCGGCGTCGAATTGGCTCATGGGCTTCAAGCCCAGAATCAGTTCCATGGTCCGCAGGAGGCTGGAAGTCGAGTACATCGTCGAATCGACGTGCTTCCGCTTCGTGTACGGCGAGACCACCAGCGAGACGACGCGGTGGGCGTCCACGTGGTCCGGGCCGTTCTGGGCGTCGTCCTCGATCACGAAGATGGCCGTGTCCTTCCAGAACGCGCTTTTGCTGACGGCTTCCACGACTTGGCCGAGGGCCAGGTCGTTGTCCGCGACCATGGCCATCGGCGTCGGCTTGCCGACCCGCGTGCCGATCGTGTGGTCATTCGGCAGCCGCAGGATCGTGAGTTGCGGGAACGCGCCCGCCTTCTCGAACCGCTTCAACTCGTCGATGAAGCGGGCGGCCCGATCCACGTCGCGGTAGTCGAGGTCGTAGCCGCGGAACTTCGGGTCGAAGTGGCCTTCGAGGGCCTTCACTTTCGCGTGGCTGTCTTCAAACGTGCCGTCGGCGTTCTTCTTGCCGTTGCCGATCCACTCGCCGTAGCTGCGGTAGGTGACGTTCGCCTCGGCGGCCCGGTCCCAAATGTAGCCGCCGGCGGGCCGGGCGACGTAATCGAACGCCCCCTCGGCCGGGTAGGTGAACCGCTGCCTGGGCGAGCCGCGGTAGCTCATCGGCCACGCCTTCTCCACGAAGTCCGTGGCGTAGGCCCCCATCGACCACTCGTGCCCGTCGGCCGACACTTCGCCGTCCACGTACAGGTTGTCGAGCAGCACGAACTCCGAGACGATCTTGTGGTGGTTCGGCGTGACCGCCGCCGGGAACAGGCACAAGGCCGGCTCGCCGTTGCCCTGCGGCAAGTCGCCGAAGACTTGGTCGTAGGTGCGGTTCTCCTTGATGATGTAGATGACGTGCTTGATCGGGGACGGGTCGCCGACCTTCTTGGGGATCGGGTTGTCGGCCGCGACGCCCGTGACGTCCGGGGCGCCGTCTTTGGCCAACGGCGTGCAGGCGTAGGCCGACTTGCTGTACGCGGCCATTTCCTTCGGCGTCGGCAGGTCGATGACGCTGACGCACCCTTTGAGGATGTTGCCGATGTACTCGAACAGGTTCTTGGTCGGCATCGTCGGGTTCGGCCCGCCGCGGTTGGCCTTGGAGGCCAGCCCCTTGCCGTTGGCGACGTAGATCTTCTTGTCGGCCGCGTTGTAGCGGACGGACGTGGGGTACCAGCCCGTGGGGATGAAGCCCAGCGGGGCCGCCGCCTTCGGGTCGGCGGCGTTGAAGACGCTCAGGTTGTTGGCGTCCGCGTTGGCGACGAGCAGCAGGCCGTCCGGCGTCAGCGTCAGGCTGTTGGGCGTGTTGCCGTTCGGGGCGGCCGGGTGCAGGGCGCAGTTGATGGTTTGCAGCGGCTCGAACGTGTCGAGGTGCAGCACGCTCACCTGCGTCGAGTTGGCGCACGCCACGTACAGGGCGCGGCCCGTCGGGTCGGCGGCCATCTCCGTCGGGTGCGGGGCGGTCGGCAGGCGCTTGACGACTTCGTTCTTCTCCAAGTCCACGACCGCGACGGCGGCCTCGGCCCACAGGCTGACGAACAGCAGCTTCCCCTCGGGGTGGACGACGGCGGCATACGGGTGGGCCTGCGGGCCGTCGTCATCGTTCTTCGCCGGCGTCTTGGCCTTGGGGGCGTCCGGGTCTTTGCGGCCGTCCGGCGGGCTGGGCGGGTCGCCCTTCGGCTTGGCGTCCTTCTTGGGCGGCGGCGTCTTGCCGACGGGGATCACGACCTTGTTTTCCGGGTTCTCGGCCGGCACGCGGACGACGACGTCGCCCCACGTGCAGCAGGCGAACAACTCGCGGCCGGCGGCGTCCATCGTCAGGCCGCCGACGACGAGCCGGTCGCCGCCCCCGGCGAGACTGATGGTCTTGGGGTTGCTCAACAAGCCGCGCGAGAACTCGAACTCGTGGACGACTTCAAACTCGCCGCCGCTGGCGTACAGCCGGCGGCCGTCCGGGGAGAAGCAGAGGCCGTAAAAGGTCTGGTCCACCGTCACGCGGCTGACGATTCGCTGCTTGGTCTTGTTCAGGTCGAGGATCACGACCTCGTGTTCCTGCATCCCCGCGTGCAGCACGGCCATGTACTGCCCGCTCGGGTGGATCGCCTGGTTCACCGGGAAGTTGCCGACCTCGATCTGCTTGCCGGCCGGCCGCAACTTCCACTGGTTGGGGAGTTGCACGGTGCCGTCGGCCAACAGGCCGGGAAGGACGCGCGGGGCCGGGGCGTCGGCCTTCTTGGGCGCCGGCGGCGGCGGCTCGTCGGCCGTCGGCTTCCGGTCAATGCCGGCGAACAGCACTAGGGTGCCGACGACGCAGACGGCCAGGGCCGTCACCGATTGGGAGCGCATGGGGAGGGTTCCGCGGGCGGGCTGTGGGGGCCATTATGCGGAACCGCGGGCGCAAGGGACACGCCCGCCGTGTGGAGATTGGGTGAAATCACGGCCGTCAGAACGGGATTTCTTCGCCGCCGTCATAGGGCCTCGGCCGCCACGGCGCGCGGTTCGGGTCCGACGGCGGCGCCAAGGCGGCGGGCAGCGTCTTCAGCAGTCGTTGGACGAGTACGGCCCGCTCGGCCGGCCGGAGCATCATCGCCGCCCGGTAGGCGTCTTCGACGAGGGTGGATTCGGGGGACATGGGAAATATCTCCTTTCGATGGGCATGACGCGGCGCGCTGGCCGCAAAGGCAACCTCACCCCGTAGAGCGGCGTTCAGGATGTTGTAGCGGCCAGTCATTGGTGGGACCGGCGTCCCGCCGGTGGTTGGAGTCTCACCGACCGGCGGGACGCCGGTCCCACCGCAACACCGAAACTGAAAATGCTCTAGTGCCCGGAGGCCCGCATGCGGGTGGCCGCTTCTCTCAGTTCGGCTGAGTTGAACCGCTCGGCCAGCGCCTCAACCTCTACTGCGTCCGCATCCCGGTCTCGCGCGCTACCGAAATCAAAGTTTGGAATGACGACGCGCGGCTCGTCCCGCATCACATACGCGACAACGTCGCACCGTCCGACTTGCCACGACAACACGATGCATTCGGCCCCGTTGTATGTTCCCTCGCGCGGGGTGGACCATGACGTTGGCATCTGACGCCTCTCATAATTTTCAGCCAAGTCATCGGCTTCCCCTGTGCGGGGTAAGCCGCGACGCGAAGGCTTTGCGGAGAGGAGCGCGTTCAGAAACCGTCACCGAAGTCTGACGACCGAAGCCGTGGGTGGCGCTCTCTGAACGCGCTCCTCTGCGCAAAACCTCCGCGTCGCGGCTTCACGGGTTATTCTTCCCTCTCGCCCCTCGCCGTGGGCATGCCGGCTGTCCAGTCACTCCGCCCGGTCACCCATCCAAGCGTCGTATGCCTGCTTCAGTTCTTTAGTGATGGCCTTCGTGCTGGCGGCATAGCCGCCCGTGACGGAAAAATGTCGCCCGTCGGACGCCTTGTTGCCGGTGAACGTGTTGAACCGGATATGCGAGTCCGGGTCGTCGTGTTTTTCCAAGTCGATGCCGAGCCGCCATGTCAGGTCGTCCACGGCCTCGTACTTCATCTCGGCGATGTTGGCGAAGGGGATTTGTAGCACGACGACGTCTTCCCCACGCAGCCGCTCGACCATCTGCAACCGGTCAACGCCGACCACCAACCGGCGGCGCACCAACAGCGCCCGGGCCAGTAGGAGCGACATGATCGGCATGGTGAACACGAGCAGGAGGCCGATCGCCAGGCCCCACCAAGTTATGTACGTCCGGCCCGGCTCGCGCTCATTGAAATACCCGAAGACCAGAAGCAGGCCGAAGAGGCCGCCGAGGACGCACAGGGCGATCAGCCCGGCGGTCTTCGCGAGCGACCGGCCGTACACGACGCCGTCCACGACGGCCGGCGGAGAGACTGTAGCCATATGTTTGACTCCTGACAGACGTATTCGGAACGCACGGGTGCCATGCCCACGGCTTTGCGTGGACATGTCGGGGACTGGAAGCCACATGCCCACGCAGTGCCGTGGGCATGGCACCCGTGCGCATGATCGCGTTCGCCGCAAAGGCCACCTCACCCCCCGGCCCCTTACAAGGGTAGGTTTCCGGCCGGGGCAGAGGGAAATTTAGGCGGGGGTCGCTGTTGGCATCCGTCGCAGCC
>JAYTTY010000446.1:0-4679 GCA_043744795.1 Zavarzinella sp.
CTTGTGATAGAGAGAACCTGTCAAAATAGAGGTGTTATCACAACTAAAACTCCAAAATCACCTAGAAAACACGGCAATTCTTCGTGCGCTGGCCCTGCCCAGTTGCACCCGTTGCCGAAGTCGTTCCGGGACGTGGACGACTACCGCAAGGCACTTCTGGCGACCGGCTTCGAGGACGACAACATCGTGTTCCTGCACGACGGGACGGACAACCCGCTGCGGTTCATGCCGGAGAAGGCCAAGATTCTGAAGGAGTTGAAGCTCCTGCTCGCGTCCGTGGAGGCCAAGGACACGCTGGTCGTCGCCCTGAGCGGGCACGGCCTGCACTTCAAGGGGGACAAGACGAGCTACTTTTGCCCGCTGGACGCCAAGGTGAGCGACAAGGCGACGATGATCCCGATGGACGGGGTCGGCGGCCTGTTCCCGCTGTTAAAGACGTGCAAGGCGAAGCGGAAGTTGCTGGTCGTGGGGGCGTGCCGGAATGACCCGAAGGAGGTGACGCTGGCGGCGGAGCAAGTGGACTTGGACTTGCTGGACCCGGACGAGGTGCCGGAGGGGATCGTGGCCCTGTACTCGTGCAAGGCGGGGCAGAAGTCGTACTTCGAGGCGCAGAAGGACCGGAGCTTCTTCTACGATCACTTGGTGCGGGCGTGGCAGGGGGAGTACCAC
The DNA here is from genome assembly GCA_043744795.1 of Zavarzinella sp. GTDB lineage: Bacteria > Planctomycetota > Planctomycetia > Gemmatales > Gemmataceae > Zavarzinella. Next base: position 670 of record JAYTTY010000446.1, read on the forward strand.
CCCGGCGAGGAGAAAGTCAGTTTGGAAGCCATTTTCGATCAAGTGAAGACGAAGACGAGCGCCGCCGTCCGGCGGGAGTACGCCGAGGCGCAAGTGCCGGAAGTGCGGCGGGAGTACCAGGGGGAGTGGCTGGTGAGTCGTAGCGGCGCCCGGCCGAAAGTTGAGCCGCGGCCGGCGCCGATGACGGCGACGGGCGATCTGAAGGGTGGCGATGAGAAGGTGTTCGAGATCGCGAAGGGGGTGCGGATGACGTTCTGCTGGGTGCCGGCTGGGGAGGCGCAACTCGGGTCGCCGAAGGCAGAACAGGATAATGTTGTAAAAACGTTCCCGGATGGCAAACGCCCGGAGTGGATGGATGGCGAGACGGAGGCGGCGCGGGGGAAGTACAAGACTAAGGGCTTCTGGCTTGGGAAGTACGAGGTGCAGCAGTCGGAGTGGTCGGGGGTGATGGGGGAGAACCCGAGCGAGTTCAAGGGGGCGACGCTGCCGGTGGAGAAAGTGAGTTGGGAGGACTGCCAGAAGTTCATCGGGAAGTGCGGGGTGACGGGTCTGAAGGTGAAGTTGCCGCACGAGGACGAGTGGGAGTATGCGTGCCGCGGGGGGAAGGGGAACCGGCAGGCGTTTTACTGGGGTGACGTGCTGAACGGGGACAAGGCGAACCATGATGGGAACTTACCGTACGGGACGGCGACGGAGGGGGAGTACAAAGATAAGACGACGCCGGTGGGGACATACAAAGACAAGGCTCCTCACCCGTGGGGACTGTGTGACATGAGTGGGAACGTCTGGGAGTGGTGTGAAAATTTGCACACTATCGGAGACTCGGCCCGGGTGATTAGGGGCGGGAGCTGGGACTACATCGCCTGGGGCTGCCGGTCGGCGTTCCGTTACTGGTACGTCCCGACGGACCGGAGCCTAATCATCGGCTTCCGTCTCGCCTTAGTTCCGTAGTTCCGTTGGTCGGGGTCAGGTCAAGGAAGGGAAAGAGGCGTGGCGGGGCGTGGGGACCGTCGGAGCGGAGGCGGATGCCGGAGCGAAGTGCGTCTCCTTCGTGGGCAGCGCCCGGGCGCCATGTCCACGGTTGCGCGACTTCATTATCCGCGACTGTCAACCACCGCCGCAAAGCGGTCGTGTTGGAGTCCCGCTTTTAAGCGGTCTGTGACCTCCGCGACTCGGTAGGCAGGAGGACCGAGTCTTCGAGGGTCCGACCCCGTGGGCAAACGACTTTTGCCCACGGGGTCGGCCCCTCGAAGACTCGGTCCTCTTGGGCCTTGATGGTGTCAGTTCCAAGACCGCTTAAAAGCGGGACTCCAACACGACCGCCTCCCGGCGGCGCTCAGTATGGATAGCCCACTTCCCTTCCCGGAACCATTCCGCCACACGAACGTCTGAAGACCACCCCGCCGGCCGCGACTCCCCGACGGCTACCCGACTCCCGAAGGCTGGAACGCCGACCGTGGTCGATCCTCCGCCTCTCGTGCCAGTCCCGTTCGATCAGTGATTGGTCATTTTGGCGTTGGCCCCCCCTGCCCCGATCAGTTACACTAACCTTCTCCCGCCATTGCCATCCCTACAGGGATCGTGTCACATGAATTGGTCGCTTTCCCGCCGTCAGGTGTTGGCCCGCATGGGCACGGGGTTGGGCAGCCTCGGGCTGGCCGCGATGCTCAACGAGGAGCAGTTGCGGGCCGCCCCGGCGGCCGTGTCGCCGTTGGCCCCGAAGGCTCCGCATTTTAAGCCGCGGGCCAAGCGCATTATCCATGTGTTCATGAACGGCGGGCCGTCGCAGGTGGACACCTTCGACCCGAAGCCGGCGCTCGTGAAGTATAACGGCCAGAAGCCGTCGGCCGCCGACATCAAGTCGGAGCGCAAGACCGGCAACCTGATGCAGTCCCCGTTCGCCTTCAAGAAGTACGGGCAGTCGGGGCTGGAAGTGTCGGAACTGTTCCCGCACGTCGGCGGGTGCATCGACGACATTTGCGTCATCCGGTCGATGTACACCAACGTCCCGAACCATGAGCCGTCCCTGCTGATGATGACGTGCGGGGACCAGCAGCCCGTGCGGCCGAGCATGGGGTCATGGCTGCTGTACGGCCTCGGCAGCGAGAACCAGAACCTGCCCGGCTTCGTGGTGATGTGCCCCGGCAAGCCGGTCGTCGGCCCGCAACTGTGGAGCAACAGCTTCCTGCCGGGCATCTACCAAGGCACGCACATCAACAACGGGAAGATCGACCCGAAGACCGTCATCCCGCACCTGAGCAACACGACCCTGACGACCGACGCCCAGCGCGAACAGATGGACTTGCTGAAGACCATCAACCAAGCCCACTTGGCCAAACGGCCGGGGGACGCCGCGCTGGAAGCCCGCATCCAGAGCATGGAAATGGCCTTCCGCATGCAGTTCGAGGCGGCCGACGTCTTCGACTTGACGAAAGAGACGCAGACGACGCGCGACTTGTACGGCAAAGGCCAGTTCGCGGACTCCTGCCTCGTCGCCCGCCGCTTGGTGGAGCGCGGCGTCCGCATGGTGCAAATCTACACCGGGGCCGGCCAGCCGTGGGACGACCACGGCGACATCAAGGACCACGCGGCCAAGGCCAAGCAAGTCGATCAGCCCATCGCCGGCCTGCTCAAAGACTTGAAGCAACGCGGCCTGCTGGAAGACACGCTCGTCTTGTGGGGCGGCGAGTTCGGCCGCACGCCGACGAGCGAGGGCGCCAAGGGCCGCGACCACAACAGCGCCGGCTTCTCCGTGTGGCTCGCCGGCGGCGGCGTCAAGGGCGGCATGGCCTACGGCAAGAGCGACGAGTTCGGCTTCGCCGCCGCCGAGAACAAGATGCACGTCCACGACCTGCACGCCACCATGCTGCACCTGATGGGCCTCGACCACGAAAAGCTGACGTACCGCTACAGCGGCCGCGACTTCCGCCTGACCGACGTGGAGGGCGTGGTGAACAAGGACATTATTCGGTGACGGCAGCCGCTTTTCATCGTTGGAGTCCCGGCTTCAGCCGGTCTTCGGATTTTCGGCCAGCGGAAAGTTACAACCGTTGGCTTATGCTGTCCTGAAGACCGGCTGAAGCCGGGACTCCAACGAAGGCGAAAACCTGGCCGTCGTTTGACGTTGATCGTCTTCCTCGTCGAGGGCGGTTTTCTTACGCTGACGGCTCGCCAAAACCGATCAATACCTTCATGTCTGACCTCATCCAAACCTTGGACGTTTGGCCCGGCCCCCGGCCCGGCACTGTCACCCTTGAAGGCAAAGTCCTCGAAGTCCCCGCCGGGTGGGCCTTGCTCCCGCCCGGCGACGCGGGTCTGACGCGGCGCGTCAAAGCGGCCGGGCCGTCGTGGACGGTGAAGGACAAGAAGGGCCGCCGAGTCTTCTCGCTCGGCGTGTGGGCGCCGCGGGAGCACATCGACCAAGCGAAAAGCGATTTGGAAGCGGAACGGTCCACCGAGGGTTACGCGGCCAAGCAGCGGTCGGCGGCCAAGCGGCGGGACAAAGCTCAGGCCGAATACACCGAAGACTTCCACGCGGCCGTGCTGGCCTATTTGAACTTCCACCCCACGCACGCGGAACTGGCCGACCTGGTGGCGAAGGCCGTCACCGCCCACGCCACGCCCGTCGGCAGCGGCACGGTGGCCCGCACGAAGCGCATCCCCGTGGAAGAGCGGGCGGCGGCGGCCGTCATCGCGTGGCTGCGGCACCAGACGACCGATTACGACGTGATGGACATTGGCCGGGCGCGCGGGACACGGCGGGAAGTTCGGCGGTCACTGGCGCAACAGTCGAAAGCCATGTTGGACCGCTACCGCCGCGGGGAGGTGGTCGCCGATTGCCCGTTGCGGGCGGCAGTGGGGTGAAACTTGATTGCCGCCGGCAGGCGGTCGTGTTGGAGTCCCGCTTTTAAGCGGTCTGACTAGTCTTTCGCACTTTTCAGGGCGCATTGTCCCCGTTGCCGGAGCCAGTTTTTTGGCTTGGTGAACAAATCAACACTCGTTGATCCGGC
>JAYTTY010000447.1:0-18313 GCA_043744795.1 Zavarzinella sp.
TCAGCCCCCTGTCTTCGGATCAACAAGCAAGACAGGGGGCTGACGCCCCCCGCTCGCCCAGTCATTCGTTGATCGCCCGCGACCGCTTATCCGTCTGGCACCCGTACACGTCGCTCCGTGACCCGCGCGACCCCTTGCCCGTTGTCGCCGCGAAGGATGAATTTCTCTTCTTGGAAGACGGCCGGCAAATCATCGACGCCATCTCCTCGTGGTGGACGATTTTGCATGGGCATCGGCCAAAACCGTTGGTCGATGCGTTGCACAGCGGGGCCGAACAACTTGACCACGTCATCTTCGGCGGCGCCACGCACCCGAATGCCGTGGCCGTCGCCGAAGCCTTGTTGAGAACCGTCCCGTGGACACCGGGGGGCCGCGTCTTCTTCTCCGACAACGGCAGCACGGCCGTCGAAGTCGCGTTAAAGATGGCCTACCAGTGGTGGGTCCACCGCGGCGAACCGCAACGCACGCTCTTTGTCGGCTTCGAGAACGGCTATCACGGCGACACGTTCGGGGCGATGGCCGTCGGCCGCGACCCGCTGTTCTTCGGCACGTTCGAGCCGTTGCTGTTCCGGGCCGTGCAAATTCCCGTCTCCGCGGCCGCTTTGGACGAAACGCTGACCCGCGAAGGAGATCGAATCGCGGCCGTGATTATTGAGCCGCTGGTGCAGGGGGCCGGGGGGATGCGAATGCATTCCCCGGAAACGCTCGCGGAGCTGTACGCCGTCGCCCGCAAACACGGAGTCCTTTTCATCGTGGATGAGGTGATGACGGGCGGCCGCACCGGCTCCTGGTGGGCGCACACGCAAGCGAAGATTGAACCGGATTTGATCTGTTCCGCGAAAACGCTCGCGGGGGGTATGTTGCCGTTGGCCGTCACACTGGCGTCGCCGAAAATCGTGGAAGCCTTTGACACGGACGACCGCACCAAGACGTTTTTCCACGGCCATTCGTTCACCGCCAACCCGTTGGCTTGTGCCGTCGCCGCCGCTAATTTGAGCATGATGGAAGACGGTGATTGGCTCGTGAGTGTCCGGCGAATCACCGACTTCTGGGCCGCCAACGGCGCCCTGTTTCGAGAATTACCGGGCGTGAAGGATGTCCGACACCGAGGGACGATCTTCGCCGTCGAGTACGATGCCCCCGGCGGGTATCTCGCCGAGGTCGGTTCGCAGGTGAAACAATTCGCCGTCGAAAATGGCGTCATGCTCCGGCCGCTCGGGAATGTGATGTACGCCATGCCGCCGCTGTGCACGTCGGATGATTCCTTGCGGCAAATTCACGAGGTCATGCTCAAAGCGATCCAACACCTGAACGATGTCCCTTGACAGAGAGGGGGACATTCTCATGCCCGAGTGGCTGCACCAGTTCGTGCCGAAGGGATGGAGTGCGAAGGATTTTTTCCTCGCCACGGCCGCTTTCACTGCCGTCACGGCGGTCGCCAGTTTGGCGATGGTGACGTGGTTCGTGATCCGGTTGCCGGCCGATTACTTCGTCAGCGACCGGGCCGCCAGCCGGTGGCGGGAGTCCCACCCGATGGTCCGGTGGCCGATGACGATTCTCCAGCACGTCGTTGGCGTGACCCTGATCGTCTTGGGCGCGATCATGGCCCTGCCCGGCGTCCCCGGACAAGGATTCCTAACGATTTTGGTGGGCATCATGCTCTTGGACTTCCCCGGCAAGCGGTCATTCGAGCGGTGGGTGTTGCGCCGGCCCGGCGTCCGGTTGGGCATCGGGAAACTGCGGGCCAAGTTCGGCCGGGCGCCGCTGCAACTCGACAACCCGCCGGCCCCGCCGTAACATACGCTTTTCGCGGATTCCCACCCGAGACGAGGCAATGGACAAGACCATCACCGGCAAGGCGTTCGTGCTGGGCGACAACGTCGATACGGACCAAATCATCCCGGCCCAGTACCTGACGTACAACCCGTCGATCGCGGCCGAGTACAAGATGTTCGGCAAGTTCGCCCTCGTCGGGGTGCCGGTCGCCCAAATGGGGCTGCCGAAGGGGCACCAGCCGTTCCACACGGACGACGAGTACGTCTCCCCGTACAAGATCATCATCGCCGGCAAAAACTTCGGGTGCGGCTCCTCCCGCGAACACGCCCCCATCGCTTTGGCCGCCGCCGGGATCACGGCCGTCGTCTGCGAGTTTTACGCCCGCATCTTTTACCGCAATTCGGTGAACGGCAGCTACTTGGTCCCCGTCGAGTGCAAAAAGCGATTGATAGACGACATCGCCACCGGGGACGAATTGACCATCGACTTCGAGACACTCACGCTCACGAACCACACCACGAAGGACACGTGGGAGCTGCAAGACCTCGGGGAAGTGGCCCCGATCATCGAGGCCGGCGGCCTCTTCGAGTACGCCAAGAAGGTCGGCATGCTCAAAGCCTGAAGCCGTTCTTCGCCAGCGGCGGGCAAATCGAAGTATAATGCCCACTGACGACCCCACCGCGAGCTATCGCCAACATGCCTATTGACTGGTCGCCGTTCGTCGCCTTCGTCGCACGGCATTCCCGCTTCCTCATCATGACGCACGTCCGGCCGGACGGGGACGCCCTCGGGTCCGAACTGGCCTTGGCGGCGGCCCTGCGGAAAAAGGGGAAGGCCGCCCGCGTCGTGGTCGCCAGCAATCTGGGACCGCGGTACGAGTTCTTGAACCCCGGCGGCACGGCCGTCGAGCGCTTCAACTCGCCGGGGACGGAGTTCGACGACTGCGACGCCATCATTGTCGTGGACACCGGGACGTGGAGCCAACTCGGGGACTTCGGCGTCTACATGCGGAGTCGGCCGGTTGGCAAGGCCGTGATCGACCACCACCGCACGCAGGACGACCTCGGCGGCATGCGATTCCTCGACATCACGGCCGAGGCCGCCGGCCGGCTGATTTATGAAGCGATCACCGCTCTGGATGTGAAGTTAGACGCCGAGATGGCCCACCCGCTGTTCATGGCTCTGGCCACCGACACCGGCTGGTTCCGCCACGCGAACACGACGCCGAAGACATACGCTCTCGCCGAAACGCTGATGGCCGCCGGCGCCCGGCCGCAAGAAATCTACGAGGCGATCTACGAGCAGATTTCGCTCCCCCGGATGAAGCTCACTGGCCTGGCCCTTGAGCGGATGACCGAAACGGCCGGCGGCAAAATCGTCTGGTCCGAAATCCGCACCGCCGACTACCCCGCGACCGGGGCCGTCCCGGCCGATACGGAAGACCTGATCTCTTACGCCCGGAGCATCACCGGGGCCGAGATGGCGATGATTTTCATCGAACAGGCCGACGGCGGCACGAAGGTCAGCTTCCGCGGCAAGGAGCCGCACGACGTGTCCAAGCTCGCCGAGCGGTTCGGCGGGGGCGGGCACAAGCTGGCCGCCGGGGCGACTATGGCCATGCCGTTGGTTCAAGCCCGCGAGGCCGTTTTGAAGGCGGCCGCCGACACCCTCCCGCCGACCCGTTGACCGCCCGACCCTCCCACCCCTTTGGAGACCCTCTCCATGTCTCAACTCACTTCCACCGGCGTTACCCTGCGGAATCTGCCCCTGCCGGTCAAGCTCGTCCTGACGACGTTCCTCATTACCGTCGGCCTCGGGTATTTTTGGGGCATGGCCCAGATCCACTTCAAGCACTCCTCCGGCGGCGACCCGCTGCCGGGCGTGACGGCCTTGGTCAACCGCTTCTCGGGCCAGCCGTGGCCGCGCATCGAGCGGGACGAAAGCATCGCCGTCACGCCGGAGTCCCGGCCCCCGTTTAACCCGGACGCCCCGAAAGTGGCGGGGATTAAGATCAAGTCGATCATCAATGACCGATGCGTCGTTTGTCACGGCCCGGACGGCGAGAAAGACGACAAGGCTCTGGACTCGTACGCCGGCATTCAAAAATATTTCGAGAAGACAGTCCCTTACCCGAAGGGGCAAATGCACTTTGTGTTGAGCGGCAACCGGGGGAAATTCAACAAGTCCAACATGGTCGATGCGTTTTTCGAGAAGTCAGAGGGTTGGAAAGAATTGAAGCCGGCCGACCGGGCGCGCATCGAGAAAGAGCGGGAAGCCGAATTAAAGGCGGTGATCGCGTGGATCGACGCCGGTGCCCCGGAGGCGACGTACAACGACGATGCCTTCCCCTTGCCGGAGGCGGCCGTGGGGAAGATCGTCACGGAGAAATACCGCACGCTTGCCCCGCAACTGCCGAAGAACGCGGACAAGCCCGTCCCCAAAAGCGTGGACCCGTTTAAGCAGGCCAAGGCTCGGCAATTGCCGATCGACTCGCTCACGCAATCCACCCACGCCCACTTGTTGTCCTTCGCCGCGCTGTGGACGCTCACTGGGCTGATCTTCGCCTTTTCCAGCTACCCGAAGACCGTGAAGTGCATCCTGGCGCCGATTGTACTGATCGCCCAGGTGGCCGATATCTCGTGCTGGTGGCTGGCCCGCCTGGAGGGGGTCGGCCCGTATTTCGCCATCGCCATCGCCGGCACGGGGGCGTTCGTCGGCGTGGGCCTCGCCTTGCAAATCATGTTGAGCCTGTTCAACATGTACTCTTTCAAGGGGAAAGTCGTCTTAGCCGTCATGGTGCTCATCGGAATGATCGGCTTCGGCGTCGTCGCCACGAAAGTTGTCATCCCGCAACTGGAAGAAGAGAAAAAGTTGGCCGAGCAGCGGACGTGACTCTTCACATGGTCGAAATCCGAGTGCGGGACTGGCAGGTTTCCCGCGGATGGTACGAGGCTTTTCTCGGCCACCCACCAATGATGGTCGATGAGCCGAATGAATTCGCCCTGTTTGACGCCCCGCCGGCGCGGATCAGCGTCAAGGGGGGCGGTTGCGTGCCGGGATCGACGACGCTGGTTTTGAAAATCCAAGCCCTTGAGCCCACGCTGGCCCGCCTCGCGGCGGCCGGGATTCTGCCGGCCGAACCGGAGAAGATTAGTCGTGAGGGATACCGCCGGGTCGTGTTCACGGACTCGGACGGGCAGCATATCGTCCTGTTTCAATGGCTGTCGGCCGGAGGGGGCACATGACCACGCGAGCGCTGATTCTTACCGTGCTCGTGCTCGCCTCACCGGCGACCGCCGCGGAAAAGTTTGACCCAGAGAAGTTGGACCGCATCGCGGACGCCGCGCAGGCCGCCATCAAGCGAGGCGACTGTCCGGGGGCCGTCGTACTGGTGCTGCACGGGGACGCGGTCGTCTACCGCAAAGCCTTCGGCAACGGCCGTCTCTCGCCGGAACCTTTGCCGATGGCCGTTGATGGCGTCTTCGACATGGCCTCGCTCACCAAGCCCGTCGCCACGGCCACGGCAATCATCCTGCTGCACGAGCGCGGCAAAATCGCCTTCACTGACACCGTCGGCAAGCACTGGCCGGAGTTTGCCGCCAACGGCAAAGAGACGGTGACGGTCGAACACCTCCTCACGCACACCAGCGGCTTGCTGGCCGACAATGCCGTGGCCGATTACCGCATGGGGAAGGCTGAGGCATTGAAACGCATCGCCGCGTTGAAACTGGAACAACCGCCCGGCGAGAAGTTCAAATACAGCGACGTGGGCTTCATTACGCTTGGCGTCGTGGTCGAGAAGATCACCGGCGAATTGCTGGACGTGTTCACTCGCAAGAATATTTTCGAGCCGCTCGGCATGAAAGACTCCGGATTTCTCCCGTCCAAGGAATTGCAGGCAATGGCCGTCCCCACGGCCAAGGTCGGGGACGAGTGGTTGCAAGGCCGCGTCCACGATCCGCGGGCGTCGGCGTTGGGCGGCGGCGCCGGCCACGCCGGGTTGTTCTCGACGGCCGACGACATGGCCATTTATGCCAAGATGCTGTTGAACGGCGGGAAGCACGCCGGCAAGCCATTCCTGAGTGAGAAAAGCGTGACGGCGATGACCGAACCGCTGTCCGTCCCCGGCGGAGCGCGGTCGCGCGGGTGGGACGTGGACACGGCGTACAGCGCGCCGCGCGGCAACCTCTTCGGCAAGCGGGACGGCTTCGGCCACACCGGATTTACCGGCACATCGCTTTGGATTGACCGCCCGAGCAAGACGGCCATCGTCATCCTCACGAGTCGGCTTCAAATTTCTGAGAAGGCGCAGGTGACGGCCCTGCGGCGGCAAATCGCCGACGTCGTGGCCGAAGCGGTCGGGAAGACGCCGGCCCCGAAATCGCCGTGAGTAAGCCGCGCCCGATCCCGACGCTGATCCAGTGGGGGCCGGCCGCCTCGCCGCCGCGGCTCGCGTTACGGCCGTCGCCGGCGATGCTTCGCCAGGTCGTTCCCGACATCCCGCCGGACGTGGAGACCGGCCTGCCCGGCGAGCCGTTTAATCTGTCCGCGGCGCTCGAAGCCGTGGTTCTTGACATCAAGCAGTGTTGCCCGGACTTTTCTCATATCGACCTGAACCGGATGATGATCGGCATCGTGCGGGCGCGCACCAGCGAACGCACCGGCCTGATCGCCCGCGTGACGCCGCTGCGGTTCGAGGGGGGAAAGTTCGTTTCCCGGAAGCGCGGGCGACTTTACCAAGTGCAACAGTTTCGCCACGACTCCCGCGACCTGCTGTACCTGATGTCGTTCTGCCTCCCGCGATTTTTAGACCGCCCCTACGGCGACAAGCTGGTGACAATCTTCCACGAGTTGTTCCACATCTCCCCGGCCTTCGACGGCGACTTCCGCCGGCTCGGCGGGCGGTGCGAGGCGCATTCCGGCAGCAAGAAGAACTACGACGCCCACATGGCCGTCTTGGCCAAGAACTATTTGAAGGGCGGGGCCGACGTGACGAAACTGGCGTTCCTGAACTTCACCTTCCTGCAACTGTGCCGGCGGCACGGCAGCATCCTCGGGTACGAATTCCCGCGGCCGGCGCTGATTCCCGTTTCGTGACGCCGGGCGGCCCCTCCCTATACTTCCTTCATGTGGCCGACCAACGACCAGACGAAAAAACTCCTCGACGACGCGCGGGCCGGAACGCCGCAGGCGGTGGACCAACTCCTCGGCGAGTTCCGGGAGCCGCTGCGGCAAGTCGTCGGCCTGCGGCTCGACCCGGTGTTGGCCCGCCGCGTGGACGCTAGTGACATTGTTCAGGACGTGTTGCTGGAAGCGAACCAGCGGCTCATTGAATACTTGAAGTCGCCCGTCATGCCCTTCCACTTGTGGCTACGGCACCTCGCGCAAGACCGCATCATCGACACGCACCGCCGGCACCGGCAGGCCCAGCGGCGCAGCATCGACCGCGAGCAGGCCATCCACAAGCCGGCGTGGTCGGACGAGTCGTCCGTGCAATTGGCCGCCCAACTCATCGACGGCGAACACACGCCGGCCTCGGCCGCCCTGCACGCGGAACTGCAACGCCGGCTGAACGGCGCGCTCGGTGAACTCGGCGATGACGACCGCGACATTATCCTGATGCGGCACCACGAGCAACTGTCCAACCAAGACGTTGCTTCCAGTCTCGGCCTCACGGAAGCCGCCGCGTCGATGCGGTACCTGCGGGCGCTGCGGAAGCTGCGGGCCGTCCTCGTGCCGGAGAATCCCGGCGAATCCCAATCCACCTGACCGGGGCGCCGATGGCCGTCTGGACGCTGGCCCGAAAAGACCTCCGGCAACTGCAACGGGACTACCGCTCGGCGGTCATCCTGTTGGCCATGCCCATCGTGTTCGTGGCCGTCCTTAGCCTCGCCGTCGGCCGCGGCTTCGGTCAGAAGCCGGACGACCGGCTGCGCATTTCCGTGGTCAACCTCGACAGCGGCAAGACGGGCGTGGCCCGCGACTTCCCCGGCAGGCCGTGGAGCGAAGTCGTCCTCAACGACCTCGCCGGGGCGGCCGACATCCGCATCGAACTCATCCCGACGCTGGAGGAGGCGGAAACCCTCATCCGCAACAGCGACCGCTCGGCCGTCCTCGTCTTCGGGGAGGACTTCAGCGAGAAGATGGACCGCTGCTCCTTCCTCACCCGGTCCACGCCCGAGCCGCTCAACCCGCTGTACCGCGACGGCATCAACCCCGAGGAAGTCGGCCTGCGCGTGCTGAAGGACCCGACGCAGACGGCCGCCGCGTCCATCATCGAGCAGGTGGCGCAGGTGACGCTCTTCCGCGTCGTGATCCCGTGGATGATCGGCAAGGCGTTCGAGCGCGTCGGCGACGAGGCGTTCATGGAGTCGCTGACCGGCCACCTGAACAAGGTGAAGCCGGTCCCGACGCCCGCCTTGAAAGAACTCGACCCGGTGATGAACAAGATGCTGGCGAAAATGTTCGCCGACCCCCAGTTCCAAAAGATGCTGGAAAAAGACCTCGGTTCCTTCGCGGCGCTGACCTTCAAGCCGCTGACGCCGAAGTTTCAGGCGATCCTGAAGAAGGTGTTCCAGGACGAGGCTTTTCTGGGCCGCATGGGAAGTGATGTGTCCCTCGGGGACATGATGACGCCGACGATCCGCAAGGAAGTTGGGCCGAAGGTGCAGGACCAGATTGAGGACATTTTCAGCAACTACAGTTTTCGGGCGAAGACGTGGGCCGGGCTGACGAAGAGTCAGGCGAAAAGCGAATCGGCCGACAACGTGTCCGCGTACCAGCCGGAGAGCGCCATCCCGAACCGCGGGGACATCCGCTTCCAGGTGCTGGTTCCGGGATACGCGGTAACGTTCGCGTTCTTCCTCGTGCTGACGGTCGGCTGGCAGTTCGTCGCCGAACGCCGGCAGGGGACGCTGGTGCGACTCCGGGCCGCCCCGGTGACGCGGGCCGAACTCCTTGCCGGCAAGTGCATCCCAGCCCTCGTCATTGCGTTGTTCCAAGGCCTCTTCCTGATGTCGGCCGGCTGGCTCATCTTCGGCATGAGTTGGGGATCGAAGCCCGCGTTAATGCTGGCCGTGATCGCCGCCACGGCCGTCGCCGCCACCGGCCTGTCTCTGCTGATCGCTAGCCTGGCCAAGACGGAAACGCAAGTGGCCGTCTACGGCACACTGACCGTCTTGGTGCTAGCCGGCATCGGCGGCTCGATGATGCCGCGCGAACTGATGCCCGAGACGATGCGGATGGTCAGCCACGTCACCCCGCACGCCTGGGCCTTGGACGCCTACCAGCAACTGCTGATTAACCCGGAACCAAACATCCTGATCGTCGGCCGGGCTTGCATCGTCTTGGTTTTGTTCGGCGCCGGCTGCCTGGCCTTGGCGTGGAAGTTAATGCGGTTGGATTAGCCAATTGTGAAGGTCTGCCAAATCGTCTGCCATTGCGCGCGACCCATTTGGCGAAATCTGGATATATTGGCCAACATCCCGTAGCGGTTAGGTCTTGTAAGATTACTCCTTGGTATTTGCGCCTCTCACACCAAGCTGAACGCACCCGTTTTCAGAGCGATCAGATTCAATGAAACAGACAGGATGGCGGTCACGGCGAAGCATTGTCGCTTTTCGCTCCGCGAAAAGTCTGTCCCCCCGCCCGTGGGCGACCGGCTTTGCGGGAAGGAAGTTGGACGTTTCGCGGAGCGAAAAGCGACAATGGTCGCGCCAGGCTCATTGTTTCCGCACGCTTTAAAATGATTCGCCGGGCAAGCCTTCGGAACCGTTGCGGACGGTTGGCCACCGCGACAATTGCGCATCTTTAAAGAGGAGAAGTGACCATGTCCCGACCCGCGGTTCGACTGGTTCTTCTGACGGTCGCCACGCTCGTGGGTTGGCGCCTCTGCGGTCCTCGAGAACGGCTTGAAGCGCTTCCAATTGGTCGAGAAGTCATTGACAATCGTCCGCTGCCAGAAGGAGTGTTCGCCCGCCTGGATGCGGACCCGTATGTCGGGCCGGTCGCCAGGGTTTTGTTCTCGCCGGACGGCAAACACCTTGCGGCCGCGATGAAAGACAAAAGCATTCGTGTCTGGTCCGTCGCCCGCCGCAAGCTGCTGTACGAAATCCCCGACGCGGCCGGACAACAATTTGCCTTTTCACCGGATAGCCAGACGTTGGCGACCGCCGTGGAAGCGTCAACGCAGTCGGAACAGCCGCGCCACAACTCGCCTGTGACGCTTACGCTCCGGCAGGCGGCCACGGGTCGACGACTCGCCGATTATGGCATTGCTGGCGCATGGGAGTACATGAGTTTTTCCGCCGACGGACGGGGCATTCTGACCGGCGCGGCCCGGTCACTGCCGCAGCACGCGGTCTCTCTTCTTGATCTTGAATCCGGGGATATTCGATTGCTCCCGATAAAGGGGACGCCGCCGAAGGACTTTTTCATCAACCCGGCGCATATGGACTTTTCGCCGTTAACTTGGGCATACGCAGTTTCGTCGTGGGGCGAATTGCCTGTCCTGTTTGACGGCCGCACGGGGGAATGCGTCGTCTTGCCGGCGAAAATGTCTAACAACGCCGCCGTCCGAATCTCACCGGACGGGAAGACCGTCGCCACGATGGGAGGGGAACGGTTAAAACTCTTTACCGTCCCGGACGGCACACCGCTGCCAGTCCCAGTCACATCATCCGTTGACGAGTGCCGTTTTTCCCCGGACTGTCAAACTGTTGCCTACATCGAACAATGGGGCAGGCGCGTTTGTCTTCTCAGTCTCGCGGACGGCAAATTCGCGCCCTCGCTTGAAAGTCCCGAAACCCGGCCGACTAGTTTGGCATTCACCCCGCACGGCAACGGTCTCGCCACCGGAAACGACGACGGCTCTATCTTGCTTTGGGAGACTGGCGGCTCGGATCGGCCCGCCCATGCGACTGAAACAGAGGCCCGGGAAGCCGCAGACCAAGAGAGCAGTCTCAAACGGCCCCGAGCAACGAGCGTCTCCACGCGACTCAGATCGTCCGTCAATGCTGACAAGATGAAGTACGTGTTCGGCGAGCCGATCGCGTTGATATTTGAACTGCGTAACACCGGCCGCCGGCCGCACCGCTTTGAAGTCGGCGGCGACTATCGCGGGGCGACTCGGCACATCAGTTATTCCGTTGACGCGATTCACGAAGACGGTAGCGCGGCCGTCGATCCCCACCCCCAACAAACGTGCATGGGCGGCATTATGCATGAAGAAAAGTTACTGCCCGGCGGATCTTGGAAAACGGTCGTGCCGCTGCTCGATTACCGCCGACTCGATAAGCCCGGCCGGTACCGCGTGCGGGTTTCCTGCCGCGGCCCCGTCGCCGAGACAAGCATCGACATCCGCAACCCCACTCGAGAAGAGGCCAAAAGACTTGTCGAAGAAATGGACGACCGCTTCGAGAAGACTCGCCGCGAACATCAGAATGCCGTGCCGTCCGACGGGTATGCCACGATGACGCATCCGGCGTACCGCGAACTGCTCGTGGCGCGGGCGAAGGCCGGCAACATCCATGTGTTAGAGGCCTTGGGAGGCATGCCCGACCCGGAAGCGACGAAAGCACTGATCGCCTTGCTTGAACACCCGTACCCGGCGTTCGTGGAAGTGGTTGAGGAACAATTGTACATGCGCCTGCCCGACCCTGACTTGGACGGCCGGGTTAGGCCGGGGAACATTTTTCGAGACGACTTCATCGAGCCGCGGAAATACCTGCGGGATGCGGCGTGGCGGTCGGAATTCGCGGCCCCCGTCCGCGCGCACGCCAAACGCTGTTTGGCCATTGGCGACGACCCGAATTTGTACCGGGGCGCGTTTTTTCTGTCCTGTGTCGGCACGGCCGACGACTTGCCCGCCTTGCTGACTGGTTTCGACATCGCACTGAATCAGTTCCAAAGCCAATCCCCCGAAGGCAGAAACGGGTTTGAGCGGCGAATCGCATGCCCGGAGATGCACCAGGCGGTCCAAATGATGATTCGACGTGGCGCCCCGATTCCAGCCGCGCCAAAAACGGGCGCCGAAAAAATCCTGTTTGCCGAAGCGATCACTCGGCGGCCGGACTTTCGCCCGCGAGACTGGGACGCGACGTTTGCCGACCTGCTCCGCGACCGTCTTGACTACGTCCGTCAGGCCGGCGTCGCCTGCATCCCGAAGGCGCCGCCAGACCGGGTCGCGGCCGTCGTCCCTGACTTGTTGAACGACATTGACCCTCTCGTGCGGCAGGCTGCCTTAAAATTGGCCGAACAAGTCCCGGTCCCGGCGTGGAAACCGGCCGTCGTCGCCGCACTGAGCGGCGCGCGAACAGAACAGGCTTTTTGGGAGGCGAACGCGGCGGCCAAGAAATACTGCACGTCGTTCGAGTTGACTGAGTTGTATGTTGAGAGAATTTTAGACCGAGAGACTGCAAAGTCAGGCTTGGAAGCCCTGATGAAGATTTTCCACGACACCAGCGGTGCGTATCCCGGCCAGTCGCTCGACGTGCCAAAAGTCCGTCAATCCTGCCATGCCGCTTGGCGACGCTTCATCGTCTCCCACCGCGAGCAGTTGAAGACGGAAGGACCGTTCTCTGTAATGGACCCAATTCCCAAAGACGAACTGTTTCCGAGCTTTGTATTTCTGACGCCGCTGGAATTCGAAGAAGAACGTCGCCGTCGGGCCGAGTTTCAGAAGATGTGGGAAAAGGATTGAAGAGAGTGCTGCCAATAAGGTGATTCTCGCATGGAGATTTCTTGGCGAGCGGGGGATGTCAATCCCCAGAGTCTGACCCCGGTCTTTTCAAAGGCCAAAAAGAAGCGGGGGATTAACATCCCCCGCTCGCTTGGTTTCTGACCAGGCAATCTCACGTCACGTCCGCTTCGCCAAAATGTTCCGCACCACTTGCAGCCAGTCCCGCGACGGAAGGCCGTACGGTCGGAACTTTTCGGGGTAGGGCATTTCTTCGGTGGTGTACAAGGCGCGGTTCTTGCCGAGGCGGGCGGCGGCGGGGGAGTCGATCAGGGTGCTGGAGTCGTTGGCGCTCATCTGGAAGAGGACGCGCTGGCCGAACTCGCGCTGGCCGCCGCGGTCGATGCTGCGGCCGAGGTTGGCCGGCGTGTCGGCCCACAGGACCGTGTGGACGTGGACGAGCGGGCCGTCCCGCAGGATCGTCAGCAGGTTCTCGGCGGCGCTTACCGTGCGCTCGGCGCCGCGGCGGCCGAAGCCGAAGTCTTCTTCCTTCCGCAGTTCGCGGAACCACTGGATGCCGTTGACGAACAGGAAGCACGGCGTCCGGTCCGCGCTCTCCCCTTTTTGCCGGGCCGTCACCTCCGTGCCCAGGGCAGCCAACGCCGAGGGGAGGTTGTTGCGGTCGATCATCTGGGTGTCGTGCGGCAGGGCGTTGGCGATGCGGCCCAGCGTGCCGGCCGTGGCCGCGTCGTCCGGGGTGCCGTCGAAGACGAAGAATTTCACTGCGGCAGGAGCCAGTTGCTGCCCGAGGCTCAAGAGGCCCATCGACATCAATTGCACCGCCATCGCCTCGTCCTGGCCGATCAGCAATAGGTTCTGGCCATTCAGCGGCCGGAACGTCGCGGCCGTCGGGTCTTTGATGGCGATGGCGTCCCCGAGCCACAGGGAGACGGACTTCGGCTCGGGCGGGTAAGTTGGCAAATCGAGGAGTTCCCGCAGGCGCGTGTTCTTGAGTACGTCGGCGGCCGAGTTGCCCTCGAACACCAGCGGGGCGACGGCCTCCAGCCCCAAATTGTCGGCCTTGATGCGCAGGTCCGACAGGGTCTTCTCGCGCTTGTCGTCCGACAGCCACACCACTTGGAACAGGTCGTTCCCCTCGGCGAGGCCGTTGGCGTCGTTGTAAATCGCCTCCCCCGGCCGCGTGAGCAGCCGTGCGCCGACGTTGTCCTTGTTCAGGATCAACTGGGCGTCGGCCTCGGAGCATTGCAGGGCGACGCGCACGGCCATCTGGTCGATGGTGCTGCGGGCCAGCGAGTACGCCCCGCCGAGCGTCTGCGACCCGAGGACGACGTGCAGCCCGAACGCCCGGCCTTGCCGGACCAAGCGGTCCAGAAGCAGGGCCGCCTCTTGGCTGAGGCGGTCGTCCTCGACGAAGAACTCTTGAAATTCGTCCACGATGAGCATGATGCGCGGCATCGGCGGCGAGACGGCCCCGTGATTCTTTTTCTGCGTGTCCTGCCAGTCGCGGTACTCACTGAGGGAGTTCACGCCGGCCATGCGGTACGCCTCGCCGCGTTCTTTTAAGATGCTGTCGAGCCGTTGCAGAACGCTGATGCCGAACTCGCGCTCGCTCTCGATGGCGACGGCCTTGGCGTGCGGCAGCCGATTGCTGGCGTAGGCTTTGAACTCGACCCCCTTCTTGAAGTCGATCAGGTACAGTTCCACCTCGCTCGGCGAATAGTTGAGGGCGAGGTTGGTGATGAGGGCGTGCAGCAGCGTGGACTTTCCGGACCCGGTCTTCCCGGCGATCAGGGCGTGCTGGGCGGTGCCGCGGCCCAGGTCCATCATTTGCCGCTTGGTCGCCCCGGCCCGGCCGATGGCGACGGAGATGCCGTGCCGGGAGTCGGACGCCCACACCTCGGCCGGCCGCGGGGCGACGTAGTCGAAGTTCACTTCCACGCGGTTGGCGTTCTTGCTGCGTTCGCCGACCATGCGCACCAGCCGCGTCATTTCTTCCAAGGACGGCGGCGTTTCGAGTTCCAGCGGGAAAGACGAGAAGTCCGGGTCTTTCCAGACGAAGGCGCCGTCCTTCCACACCAAATTGATCGAGGCATGCTCCAAGTCGGCCATGTTGAACCCTTGCGGCGCCGGCTGCTTGGGGTCGTGGGTGACGAGCGTGTACACGCCGCAGGACGGGCCGCTGTTGACGATGCTGACCAGCCGGCGGCACGACTCCAAGGAGAAGTTCGCCGGGAAGTTGGCGACCACCAGCACGCGGAACGGCTCGGCCACCTCGCCGGCCATCGCGTTGTACTCCTCGATGGTCTTGTACTGGTTGCGGAGGTACTTTTGGATCACCGTTTCCATGTGGGCGGTGATGTCGGCCAGCCGCTTTTCGATCTGGGCCGTCTCCGTCCAAATGCGGGCGCCGACGAGTTGCTCGTCGAAGTCGGCCAAGTTCATGAAGGCGGCGAAGTTCTCCCCGAGGCCGACGGGGTCGATGATGGTGAATCGCAGTTTGCCCGGCGGGATTGCCGTCAGCAAACGGAGCATGATGGCCTGGATGGCCTGCACGCCGCGCGCCCGGCCTTGGTCCTTGGCCTTCAGCAGCAGGGAGCACCTGTCGGGGAACGGCAAAAAGGCCGGCAGTTTTAGCCGGATGGGCAGCGTCGGGCCTTCCTCTTCGTCTTCCGGGATGCCGCCCGGCAGAGTCGTGAGGTCGATGTTAAAGTCCCCGAAGCGCACGCCGGCCGGGACTTTGATCGCGGCCGGCGGACTGTACCAGAAGGGGCTGGTCCAGTCGGGGAAGTGTTCCAGCCCGTTGGCCCTCAGTTTGGTGATGGCCCGGCCGATGCGCTCTTGGCCGTCGCGCCACTCCATGGACGATTCGTGTTCGTGCTTGGCGAAGGCCGCGGTGGCGGCCTGTTTTTTCTCGCGCAAACCCCTCTCGACCTCCGCGGCGAGCTTGGCGAATTTCTCCTCGGCCTCCGTGCGGTCTTGGCCGAAGTGGGCCTCGGCCTTTTCGAGGGAGTCGTCCCGCCACGTCTTGACCTTGTCCCGCGTCCGCGAGAACTTGTCCACGACGGTCCCGAGTTCGCCGCGCCGCCCCTCATTGACGGTTGCAGTCGTCGTCTCGTACTCGGCCATCGCGTGGGACCGGGCCGATTCGCGGGCGACGCGGGCGTTGCTCATGCGGTACTCGTGCTCCTGCTCGGCTCGCCGCAGCAGCGTCACCCGTGCTTGGCCGTTCTGGGCGAGCAGGGTGGCGAACGTGGCCACTTGCTGCCGGACGTGGGTGAGGGCCGCCTTCCGCAGCAGGGCGTGCGTGACGAACGCGAACCCGGCCGCGACGGCCGACCCGCCGAGGATGGCCAGCCAGAGCCAATGCGGGTCGATGAACAAAGAGGGGACGGCCCCGACGAGGGCGAACGGGACCAGCAGAATAAAGAAGCCGATGCCGCCGGAGTATTTGAGGGTCTTCGACGCCTCCAGACTCTTCAGAATCGCTTCCACCTGCTTGAAGTTTTGCTCGATCAGCGGGTACGGGTCGACGATCACCTCGCCAGTTGGCGGCGGCTGTTCCACGTCGGCCCGGTCCTGTTGCAAGCGGTCCAGCACTGGCTCGGCCTGCGCCCAGAGCCGCTCGGTGTTGACCAGCGTGTGGGCCGCCTTGCGCTTGTCGAGCTCGAAGTCGTCGTTCGCCTGCTTCTCGGCGGCCTCGTACATCGACTCGGCCGTCCACCGCGAGTCCTGCAACAGCACGCGCGCGTTCTGCTCCTCCTCATCAAGCCGCGTCGTGATCTCCTTCTTTTTCTTGGCGAACTCGTGCTCGGCCTCTTCGAGTTCCTGCTTGCTCCGCTGGGTGACTTCTTCCGTCGCCTTGTGGTAGAGGGCCTCGATGTGAGCGCGTTCGCGGTCGCGCTGGGCCGTGTTCGTCTTAACGGCCCGCCCGTACTCCCGCTCGGCCGCCGCGAGCGCCTGATCCTTTTCCGCCACGGTGGCCGTCTCGCGCGCGGCCCGCCCGGCCAGCAGCGTGAGCAACTCCCGCAGGGCGGCCCGCTCCAACTCGAACAGGTTCAAGCGTTGCGGGTTGGCCAAGGGCGACGGCGCGGCGGTTGTCATCGGCGATTTTCCCGGTCAGCGGACGTGTAAGTCCCGCGACAGATTTCCGAGTCTGATGGTCATGCCCATAAGGCAAAGTTCCGCCTTCGTTGGAGTCCCGGCTTCAGCCGGTCTTCCAGACGATTACCAGCAAATGCTAATGCCAACCACTTGTGATCGTCCGTCCAAGACCGGCTGAAGCCGGGACTCCAACGAAGACAAAACGGCCGAAACCGCCAACGCCTCACTCGTGCCAGATGGACCCCGAGGCGCCGCCCTCGCACTGGCGGCGGCACTCGTTGAGGATCGTCCGCAGGCGGTCGATGCACCGCAGGGTGTCGCCCGCGAGTTGTTCCAGCGGCTCCCAGGTGCGCTCGCGGAAGTCGGCGTGGGTCTGGTCCGACCACAAGTCCCCCACGGCCCGCCACTGGGCGCGGGCCACCTCAAAGGCGTCGTACAGTTTCCCGCGGCCGGCATCCACTTGCATGGCGTCACTCCTTGGGGGCCGCCGGCCGCAGGTCCATGTACCGCTCCAGCGCGGCGAGCTGGTCGGTCAGGCGGGCGAGGGCGGTGGGCACTTCCGTCTCCATCATGTTGCCGAACTGCCGGGCGGTGGCCTCGTACTCTTCGCTGATAATCTTGGGCAGTTTGGCGGCCCACTTCCGGCACGCCTCGACGTGGCCGCGGGCGAATTCCAGGCGGGCCTTGGCGCGGGCGAGGTTCTTTTCCTGGACGCTGGTGTCCGGGATGCGGCCGTCGAAGTTCGGCATCTCGCGGGCGTTCAACTCGACTTTGCGCTGGGTGACTTCTTCCTCGGCGTCGCGGATTTCCACCTTCCAGCCGCGGCCGGTGTCGTCGATCCAGTCGAAGGCCCGCCGGATTTCCATGCGGGTCATGGACAGGGCTTCCAGCGCCTCCTGCCGGAAGCGGGAGAGTTGGCCGTGCCAGTCTTGCAGGGCGTAGACCGCCCGAACGTCCGCGCCGGGGTCCATGCGTCACCGTTGCTGGAGGTACTCTTCGATCCGCTCCGCCTTGCGGGTGAGGAACGGGACGTGCTCCTCGGAGATGTCCAAGAACTTTTCCAGCACGGCCATCGTCTGCTCGTACTCCTGCACGAAGCGGTCGTGCTCCTGGTCCCGCCACGTGTCGGACAGGGCCAGCAGTTGGGAGTGCAAGGAAGACAGGTCGGCCCGCAGGTCGCCGTTGAAGACCTTGAGGTTGTGGGCGAAGCGGCGGAGTTCGCCGGGGTCAACGATGGCTTGGGCCATGGACGGGTTCCACAGGGGCCAGTAGGTCCGACAGACGGGAGAGCCGGTTCGATCACCGTGCCTTGGGATTCTATCCCGCCCGCGAGTCCGGCCACACGGGTTTGGCGAATCTCCGGCCGGGAATTTCGAAAATCTCCCGCGTCACCGGGCCGGGGACGCAAAAAACCCCCGGTCGCCCGGGGGTTTTGGATGAAGGCGGTGGGGGTTGAACCCACGACCCACGGATTAAAAGTCCGATGCTCTACCACTGAGCTACGCCTCCGGGTCCGGCCGCCGGTGAGGGTGGCCGCCGGGTTTAATATAGTGTGCCGGCCGGGAGTTTCTAGGGATCAAGCGGGAGTGACGGGCTTGCCGCAAAGGCAACCTAACCCCCCGGCCCCCTTCCCTAAGAAGGAAGGGGGAGAAAGCGGGTTTGAATCTTCCGCACAACAAGGGCCGACCTTCCGGGCGGCGATGTCCCCGCTCTTGCTCCCCCTTCCTTCTTAGGGAAGGG
>JAYTTY010000448.1:0-52746 GCA_043744795.1 Zavarzinella sp.
CTCCGCTACTTTCAGACCGTCAAGAGGCGACTCCTGACGCTCATCAACGGCCGGCCCAAGAAACAGAAGAATTGAGACAGCATCACCGGGTATGTGTATTAGACGGCGGGCGGTACGGGGCCGCGGCCCGCCGGGACGCCTTGGAGACCGACAAGCGAAGTTGGCGGGAGACGGCGTGGCGGAAAGAGTCGGCGGCGGCGTACCCGAAGCCGCGGCAAGTCCTCCACGAGTTGCCGGTGGAGAAGCCCTTGGCGGACCTGCTCGAACAGTGGCTGATTGAGCCGGTGGACAAGCAGCGGGCGAATTGGGCGTCCGGCCTCCGCAGCCGGTTCGGCAAGTGGGTGTTCAGCCCAAAAGTGGAGGGCAAAGCCGAGAAGAAGGAGTCGTCATTCCTCCGGGTGCGCACGGACGTCTTGCGAGAGTACTTGGCCGACCAACAACCGACGTTCACGCCGCAATTGCACGACATCATGTGGTTGACCGTCGTCGCCGTTGAAAAACCGACCGACACCGATTTTGTCGCGCGGGCGATCGAGGCTGTCCGCCTGCACGGGGAAAACGCCGTCACCATTCTCTTGTGCCCGGGGCTGAAAGGCCCGGTGCGGGAGGCACTGCGGCGGAAATTGCACGACCGCGGGGCGTTCGCGGCCGCCGTGGACGACTTGGACTTGTGCCGGTTGGCAGACCCGGCCGGGGCCGGCCGGCCGAACCGCGTGTTGGGCTTGCTGGAAATCGCCCTCGAGCAGCAGCCGTGGGCCCTCCGCGGCCCGTTCTCCTTGGCCGAGGGGGGGGACATGCGGCTGGAAATGTACGTCGGCCGCCGGGCCGAGGCGGAGAAACTGGCCACGAGCGGCGACTTCACCCGCGTCTTCTCCGGCCGGAAGCTCGGCAAGACCGCGCTGCTCCACTTCGTCCGCCGCACCATGAACAACCGGACGCTCGGCAACGGGCGCGTCCTGCGCGTTGTGTATGTCGGCGTCGCCGGCGTGCGGAACGAAGAGACGTTCATCCGTAAAGTGTTGGAAGAACTCCGGGTCGAATTCCCCGGCGTGATCCCGGCGATTCTGCGGCACACGCCCGACTTGTTCATTGACGCCTTGCGGAAGTTCCTGGCGGCGGAGTCGGTGAATCTGTTAATCGTGCTGGACGAGGCCGACGAGTTTGTCCAAGCCCAAATCGACGACTATTCGGGCGCCAAGAAGGAGGCGGTGCTGAGTTTCCGCCTGCGGTCCGAAAAGTACGGGTACCCGGACGAGACGCGCGTCCGGTGCGTCTACACCGGCTACCGGACGACCAACACGGACGGCGGGGCGTGGGTGAATGCCGGGAACGTGCTGAAATTGTCCCCGCTCACCCCGGACGAGGCCGCCGGGCTGGTCGGCCGGCCGCTCGCCCGGATGGGCATCGACGCCGCAGAGGCCGCCGATGACATCGCGTTCCGGTGCGGGTACCAGCCGGCCGTCCTGCTCAAATTCGGGGCCAGGTTGGTGAAGCGCCTCGCCGACAAGGGCTTTTCGGAGGGGGCGGCCGTAACCCCCGAGGACGTGATCGAAGTCGCCGAAGACGACGCCGTCCGGGAGGAGATTCGCCGGGTCGTCCGCGCGAATTTCCAAGGCAACCCACTCGGTCAAGCCGTGTTCGCCGTCGTCTTGGACCGCTTGGCCCGTCTGCCGCAAGGGCACGGACTCCGGGACGCGGTGGGGGCCGTTGCCAACGACTTTCAGAACTATTGGGGCACTGCCCCCCGAACTGTGTCCGCCGGCGACCCCCCCGGAATGGACTTGATCGCCACCCAATTCAAGGACATGGTCGAGCGCGGCCTGCTGGACCGCCTGCCGGCCGACGGCGGTTACCGGCTCAAGTTTCCGCACCACCTGCCGACGCTGTTCGCGGAACTCAACGTGGCCACCGAACTCAAGGCCAACTTGGGGGCGTGGCGACAGCAAGACGCCGCCGCTCCCGGAACCGGGCGCGGCGGCGAATTCCGCGGCCCGCTCCGCCGCAAGCACATGATCGACGTCCGGGAACTCCTCGACGGCGGCGGCGGGGACGCCACGCCGGCCGCGGTGGCCGCCGGAACCCTGTGGCCGGCCGGGCTGAACGCCGACATCGGCGGGTTGGCCGAGCGACTGGGGCTGGACGCGGCCGACACGGGTGACGCCGGCCCGGCCGCCGATTGGGAGACGCGCCGCCTGTGGCGGGGGGCGACTCCGTCGCACCTCGGACAAGTCCTGTCCGGCCCGCGGCCCGCCCGGCCGCCCGTCGTCCTCACCGGCGGGGCCGACCTGTTGCGCGCGGCCCACCACGAGAGCCGCGCGCGGCCCGGGGCGGTCGAGCCCGTCGGCCCGTACCGCCTGACCGACGGGCGGGTGCGGTGGTGGTTCCAGCGCGTCCGCGGCGTCGAGTTCTCCTCGGAAAAGGTGTACGCCGACGTCTTCGACCTGACTCACGGCGTGCCGCTGCTCGTCGGCCTTTACGATCGCTTGCTCATTCCCGGCGACCCGCCGGCCGACGGCCTCACCACGAACGCGGAGGAAGAAGCCGTGTTCCGGGCGGCGTTCCTCAAGAAATTGAACGGGGCGACGCACGGCTTGGGCGACGACGGCCCGCCGGAATCCCGGTTGGCGAGCCGGGAGCGGGAATTGGTCCGCATGGTCCACACATTGACCGCGGAATTCCCCGACGAGGCCGCCAACACCGACTTCGGCGTCTTGCTCCGCGGTTTCTGGGTCGAAGCCGAAATCGGCGGCCGGTGGGCGGAAATTTACCCCGGCCGCCCGTTCCCCGCGCGGTACGAAGAATGCGAGGGCGACGCGGCCGCCGTTGAACTCTTGCTGATGCTCGGCCTCCTCCGCTCGAAGGACGGCATGGACGCCGCCGGCCGGATCGCCCCGTTTCTCGCCGGCGACCCGGTCGTCGCCATTTGGTCCCGCTTGGGGTAACGCCGCCGATGCGAATTCCTGTCCGCCTCGGCGGGCACACACACACTTGGCGGTTCCCAGACAGCGGCCGACTGGCCGACTGGATCGACGCGCGGCCGTGGACGGAGCGGTCGACGGTGGAGGTCATCCGGGTTTCGGACGCGAGGACGGCCGACGCGGTGTATAACGCTGTCCGGCGGGGCGCCGTCGGCGCCGATTGTGGGGCGGCCGGCCTCCAATGTCACGACGTGGACCCCGCCAAAGTCGCCGCCCGCGGGTTCGCCGCCGCGCTCGCCGACTGCTTGGGCGTCGCCCCCGCGGCCGACCGCTATACTCTCCACCAGCGCCTCGCCGGAGAACCGGCCTTGTGTTTGGTCGGCCCGCTGGGGGACGACTGTCAAAATGCAGTCCCGGAAGCCGTCGAGTCAGCCGATTTGATCGGAAAATTAAACTTGTCCGCCCGCATATGCGTGTTCTTTGCCGACACGCAGGCCAAGCCGCTGACCGGTCCGGCGTTCGATTTGACCGCAGGGGCGCCCGCCTTCGGGCCCGACTGGTTGTCTCTCCCGCGCGAGCAAAGGTGGGGGGCGTATTTGCACGTCCGGCTGGCATGGGAGGCGGCCGGTGACCCGGCCAGAGCCTTGGACATGGCCGCCGACATCCTCCCGCGCCTCGCCAAAAGCGATGATGACGCGCTTGAGCGGAGTCTGAACACTTACGCGGACGCTGCATTCGCCAAACTGGCGTCCGACGACATTGCCCTGTTGGCGGCTGGCGCAACCAAGTCCAAGGCATTGGAAGCGTCACGCGACAGCGCGGCGATTCAATCGCTGACCGACGCCGGGTTGTACTGGGCCCCTCGCGAGCTAGACGAAGCCCTGCCCGCCCCGTGGGTAGCCCGCGCGCTCCTCCGACGGGGGCCGGCGCCTGCCGCCCGCGAACACCTCCGCGGGGCGGTCGTGTGCGCGCCGTTGGCCAAGGATGTCTTCACCGTGTGCATTCAACTCGAGACGCGGGACCGTGGGCGCTTGATCGACCCGGCCAAGCCCTGCGACATCGAACAGGCGCGCCACCAGTGGACCGGGTTCCAAGACGCTAGAACCCTGTGTTACAACATGCACCCGGCAGAGTGCCCGGCCGTGCCGGACGGCCCGTGGGCGTTCGCTTCTTTGGGCGAGATTCACGAGAAGTTCAAAGCATACGGCCATATTTTCAAGGACCGGGCCGCCTTGCGAGAGTTGCGGAATCACGTGGCCCATTGTCACTATGTCGGATGGGCGACCGTCGAAGCCTTGGCAAATGTGCGATGGGCATACAAGCCATCGTGACGTGGGTCTCTTTTGTCGCTCCTAACAACTCACGAAGTTACCGTTTCCGCTCCCCTCGAATATCGGGCATTCTCGCCGGGCGATCTGATGATGGGAAAACCCGCCAGGTTACCCCGCCCCGACGCTCATTCCGCGTTTCGCCAACAAGACGGTGAGTTGGTCGGCCGACAGCCGCGGCTCGTCCACGAGCAGGGAGCCGAGTTCGGTGAGGATGAAACTTTCCAAATCGTCGCCGGTCCAGCCTTCTGACGTCAGGCGGTCGCCGATGACGCCGAGGCAGCGGTCGCGGAGTTTGTCCTGCTGGCGGGAGATGGTCCCCTCGTGCTTCTTGAACAGGTGGGAAATCTCGCGCTGGCTCAGGCGGTACCGCCAGCGCAGGCCGAGGAGAAGCACTTCTTCGTCCGAGAGGGTTCCCAGCCAGTCGCGGGCGGCGGCGCAGAAAGAGTCGTGCCAGCGCGTGTCCGTCTTCTCGGGCAGCGGCAGGGCGATGTCGTCTTCGGGCAGGGTTTGCACGCCGGAGCGGGAGCGCAACTTGGAGACGTGCCAATTCTGGAAGACGCGGACCATCCACGGGGCCAGCGGGCGTTGGCCGTCGTAGCGCGCCATGATGGGAATCGAGCCGGGGTGGTCCGTGACAATCAGGTGCGACCAGAACTCGGTGACGGCGCCTTCCTGCTTTTCTTCGTCCCGCGGGTAGAGCCGCATCGCCCGTGCCCGAAGGGCGTCGATCAGCAAGTTGTCACTGCGGCCGGTGCGGGTGGCGAACAGGCTCTCCCACGCTTTGCCGTCATTCTCCAGACATCCGCAGCACATGTACCAGTCCACGGCGTACAGTGTGTCGAGGTAGGCGGCCCATGTCACCGGTGTTTCGCTCTTGGCGGCGAAGAGCCGATGGCAGCGGTCGAGATGGTATTGGAAGCGCGGCAGCGTGAGGACGACGGCCGGGAGTTGCATCCGGCAATAATGGTACAGAACAAGGACGCGGGCCGGCGGCGGGGCGGGTTGATCTGCCATCATCTCGACCATTGGCCTCAGCCGTCACGAGCGGGGCACAAACAGGATCACTTCCACGCGGGCGGGGACCAAGTTGATCTTTTCCACGACGGGGGACGGGGCGAAGCCCTGCCCGATGGCCGTGACCTTGCGGCTGGAGAATGTACCCATCTTATGGACGTTGCCGTTGCGCAGGTGTTCGACGACCGTCTCGGCCTGCTTTTTCGTCAGTTCTTTCGCCCCGGCGGGGGTGACGTCCTTGGATTTTTCGTCCTCGAACACCGCGACGACGATCTCGGAGTTCTTCGGCTTCTGGCCCCGGAGCCAGCCGGCGGCCTCGTCCAGTTTCGATCTCCCCTCGGGCGTCAGCGTGGACGTCCCCGGCTCGAACAGCGCGGCGGTCGGGTAGACCACGCGGTCGCGGTCGCAGTCGGGCCGCAGGAGGATGGAGACCGGGTCTTCCACGTAACTGCGGACGATGGGCATCGACTTGATGGCGTCCGCGTCCTGCTTGATGGACGTGACCGCCTCCTGGCCGGACCGAACAAAGGTTTTTAGCCCGGCGACTTCGCCGTTCACCGCGTCCACGCTCTTGTCGATCTTGGCCATCGTCGTCTGGGCGTCCGCCCGCATGGCGGTCACGGACTCGTCCAGGTTCTTCACCAGTTTCCGCGTGTCGGCGGAGATGGCTTTCAGGTCGTTGTACACCGCGTCGTCTTTCAAAAGCTTCGGCAGCGTGCCCTTCCCTTGGTCGATGTCGGCCAGCAGGCCGTCCACCCGGCCGGCGATGGAGTTCAACTTCAGGGTCACTTCGGCCAAGTCCGGCGTCTCGCGGGCGGCGAGGACGGGCGTGGCCAGCGGGCCGGCCGACGGCTTGCCGGGGGCCACGTCCACGACGCTCGACCCAAACAAGCCTTTGGATTTCACCATCGCGGTCGCGTCGGCATAGAGGAACGGCCGGTACTTCGCGTCGATTTGCAGGTCGAGTTGCACGCCGTTGTCCGCGTAGTTCACGGCGGTCACGCGGCCGGCCTCGACGCCGCGGATGCGCACGGGCGTCCCCAGCTCCACGTCGGCGGCGTCGGCCACGACGACGCTGAGGGTTTCGCCGTCGCGGAAGCGGTTCGAGCGTTCCGCGACGCGGAAAAGGCCCCAGACCGCGAGGGCCAAGGTGCCAAGCACGAACACGCCGAGCAAAAGAGACTTGGAATGGCCAAGGGGTCGGTTCACGCGAGTGACATCCAAGGGGTGCGGACTTCTCCCGGGATTATAACACGGGTTGGAAGACGGCACGCGGGGGTATTCGCCGGGCGGTTGGAATTATCGGGAAGAAAAAAAGAGGCCGCCGATCTGGGGAGATCGACGGCCGTTCGACAGGGGAGTTTGGAAAGGGGTTTTGAAGGGTTTCACGGCCCGCAACCGGGGGAGGTTGTCCGGCGTGGCGGGGGAGCCGTGCCGAAATGGGCCGCATTCCGTCGGCCAGATCGCTTGTCGGGGGAGACTCGCGGTCGGCCATTCCCATTCCTTGGGGGAAGGTTTGAGAACGAATAACCCATAATGCACGGGCCGTGCCAAAGCAACGGCCCGACGCAAAGGATTGTTCGCAAGATGCCCGTGCGATGGCAGTTGCGATTTAGCCCTCCGCCGATCACGATTTTTCGGGCGATTGGGTTTGTAAATTGTGCCCGGTGTAAATGTAACAATTGCGGACGGCGGACGCCGAGAGTGCAGAAATGGCCCTGTTGAAAATCGGTGATTTGGACACGTTGAGCCGCGACCGGGGCAATGGCGTAACTTTGAACGGTTTGGCAATTGGGGTGTTCTACGTGGAACAAACGGGCTGGTGTGCCGTGGAAAATCGCTGCACGCACCGGGATGTGCCATTGAATGATGGCGCCGTCATCAATGGGGAGGTTGTCTGCCCCCTGCACGGGGCGCGATTTGACTTGCGGACAGGGATGCACCGAAATCCGCCGGCGACGTGTGACCTGCGGACGTTTGCGGTGAAGGTGGTAGGGCAGGAGTTGTTCGTGGAGGTGTAAACAAAACAACCGCCGGGCGGCTTTCGCGCGCCCGACGGCAGTTCCCCCCAACCCTTCCCGAGACACATTGGGCACCGCGAGGCCCCTGAGAGAGCGGCCCCGCGATGCCCAAGATTCGTTGTTTCAATCGTTGTCGGCCGATGTCCTCGGCGACAACAAGAGGGCGTATACCGCCGCCTTACGAAAACGAAAAGGGGACTTTTCCAAGTGGTCCGTGGACAGTGGGCAGTGGTCAGTAAAACCTAGAGAGGGCGTATGACTGACGCCGGCAAGACTTCGCTCACCACTTGGATCAAGCCATGACACTCCCCGTCCTTCATCACGTCCGGCAGACCGCCCCGCAACCGACGATCACGGACGTGCCGGGCGAAGTCCGCAAACAGTGGCTGGCGTCGAAGGCCGCCAAGCGGGTAAAGAAGGGGGACCGCATCGCAATCGGCTGCGGGTCGCGCGGCATCCGGCACATCGACAAGATCGCCAAGGCGACCGTGGAGGCGTTCCTGGAACTCGGCACGAAGCCGTTCATCGTCGCGGCGATGGGGTCACACGGCGGGGCAACGCCCGAAGGCCAGCGGGAATTGCTCGCCGGTTACGGCATCCACGAAGACTACCTCGGTGTGCCGGTGAAGACGGAGATGGACACGCAGCAAATCGGCGTGAACTCTTGGGGCGACCCGGTGTGGTGGGATCGAAACGCGGTGGCGGCCGACGGGGTGGTGACGGTCTCGCGCATCAAGCCGCACACGGACTACCGCGGGCCGTTCGAGTCCGGCATCGCCAAGATGTGCGTCATCGGCCTCGGCAAGCGCGACGGCGCCAACCAGCACCACCGCTGGGGCTGGAAGGGCTTGCAGCAAATGCTCCCCGAGTCGATGAAGGTCATCATCGAGAAGACCAACTTCCTCGGCGGCCTCGGCATCCTGGAGAACGCCAACGAGGAGACGGCCCACCTTCAAGTCGTGGACCGCGACGAGTTAATGGCCGTCGAGCCGGGCCTGCTGGAGCGGGCCCGCGCCATGATGGGCAAGTTGCCCTTCGAGGAAATCGACGTGCTCATCATCGGCGAACTTGGCAAGAACTACTCGGGGGCCGGCATCGACCCGAACGTCGTCGGCCGCCTGCTGATTGAGGCCGCCCCGGAGTTGGAGACCAACAAGCCCAAGGTGACGCGGATGGTCGTCTTGGACGTGTCCCCCGAAAGCCACGGCAACGCCACCGGCTGCGGCATCGCGGACCTGACGACGAATCGCCTCGTCAAAGCCATCGACCCGGTCCCGTTCCGCATGAACAACTTGACGGCCTGCTTCCTGCGGCGGTCGCAAATCCCCTTCGCCTTCGAGACGGACCTGGAAACGATCCAGATGGCGATCCAGACCTGCTGGCAGCCGATCCCCGAGAAGCTGAAAATGGTCGTGATCCCCAACACGCTGGAAGTGGTTGACCTGTGGGTGTCCCCGGCCCTCTTGGAAGCGGCCCGGAAGCACGCGGATTTGGCGATTTCGCCGGCCGCCGTCCCGATGCCGTTCGACGCGGCGGGGACGCTGAATCAGGAGCAATTGTTCCCCCATTCGGTGCGCGGCCGGCGTAACAACGGCCACTGATCGGCCGGAAGGTGCTTGCCGCGAGAGGGGTTATCGTCTATTGAAACCTTCGCACCCAGACGAGACGCGCCGACATGATCCACGTCGAACACCTGACCAAATTCTACGGCGATTACGCGGCGGTCCGCGACGTGTCGTTCGACGTGGCCCGCGGCCAAGTGGTCGGCTTCCTCGGCCCGAACGGGGCCGGCAAGTCCACGACGATGCGCATGCTCACGGGTTACATCACCCCCACGTCCGGCCGGGCGTCCATTGACGGCAAAGATGTGTTCTGGGACCCCATCGCCGCCCGCCGCCGCGTCGGCTACCTGCCGGAAAGTTGCCCGCTTTACTCCGAAATGCGGGTCGAAGAATACCTGCACTTCCGCGGCGGCCTCAAGGGGATGACCCGCAAGGACACGTTACGACGCACCGGCTTCGTGATGGACCGCTGTTGGCTGCGGGACGTGCGCCGGCAACTGATCGGCACGCTCTCCAAGGGCTACCGACAACGGGTCGGCCTCGCGGACGCCCTGCTCGCCAACCCGGCCGTCCTGATTCTGGACGAGCCGACCGTGGGCCTCGACCCGACGCAAATCCGCGAGACGCGCCGGCTCATCAAGGAACTCGGCGCCGACCACACCGTCTTGCTCTCCACGCACATCCTGCCCGAAGTGGAGATGACCTGCGACTCGGTCATCATCATCTATCAGGGGCAAGTCGCCGCCCAGGGGACTTTGGAAGGCGTGCGGGCCGTCCACCGGGCCGACACGCTCGAAGAAGTCTTCCTGAAAATCACGGGACTGACCGAAGACCTCGCCCACCACGCCGCGGCGCCGCCGGACGACAAGATCAACCTCTTCTGAGACCCCGCCGCCATGCGACCGACCATTAGCCTCGTCAAGCGCGAGTTCACCGCGTACTTCCTCTCGCCCATTGCGTATGTGGTGCTGACCGTCTTCCTATTGGTGACCGGCAGCCTGTTTTACCTGACCGTCGGCCTGCTCACCGGCGACGGCCCGCGCGGCGTCGAGTACCCGATGTCGCTGATGCTCGGCGAAGACCGCTTCTGGCTGGTGTTCCTGTTCATCCCGCCGCTGCTGACCATGCGGCTCTTCGCCGAGGAACGTGGCACCGGCACGCTGGAAATGCTGATGACGAGTCCCGTGCGCGACTGGCAACTGGTGTTCGCCAAGTACGTCGCCTGCTACGGCTTCTACCTGTTCATGTGGCTGCCGACGCTCGCGTACCTGCCCATCGTGATGGACCTGACGGTGTCGTGGGATCTCGCCGCGTGGACGCTGTACAGCGTGCCGTTCGTGCTGGGCTTGGCCTTCATCGTCTTGGGCTTGGCGGCCCTGCCCATCGGCTGGCTCGGCCGCGGGTTCTTGCTGCTGGCCGCCGGCACATTGCTCGCGGTCCTCGGCGGCTACTTGCATTACCGCTACGACGCCGCCCACTTGGCGAGTTTCGCGGCGGGGATCGACCCGTACCCGGTGTTGACTTCCTACGTCGGCGTATTGTTGGCCGGGGGCATGTTTCTGGCTCTGGGCCTGTTCGTGAGCAGTTTGGTGAAGAGTCAGATGGTGGCGGCCATCGTGTCTTTGGCCTTGGGCCTGCCGTTCATCGTCGGGGTGCTGTTGTTCCCGTTCCTCGACGCCTCGGGGGACGCCTACCGGGCGATCTCGTACTTCACGGTCCCGCTGCACTTCGCCCGCGACTTCACCCGCGGTGTCTTGGACACCCGCCACATGATGCTGTACGTGACGGCCACGATTTTGTTTCTGTTCCTGACGGTCCGCAGCGTGGAAAGCCGCCGCTGGCGCTGAGTTTGGCCCGAGTGAGATGCTTCGCTTGTTGAACCCCACGGTAGCCGACGATGAACGTTGACGCACGACAACACTTGGCCTGGGGAACCCGCCTGCGGTTCGGGGCGCGCCTGCTCGGGCTGACGGGCGTGTTCGCCGCCGGCGTCGGCGCGCTGCTGCTCGGCCCGCGCCTGCCCGACTGGAAGATGGCGACAATCGAAGCCGCCAGCCACGGGGCGATGGGCCAGACGCCGCAGATCGGCGCGTACCTGTTGTTCCTCGGCGCGGCGGCCGCCCTGTTGGTGGTCGCGTCGGAGCTGTTGGCCGGCCTGTTCGGCTCCGGCCGCCGCTCGGCCACGGGGTTCAACGCCGCCGTGCAAACCGTGTTGGCCGTCGGCATTCTGGTCGCCATCAACTACTTGGCCTTCCAATACCCGAAGCGCTGGGACTTGACGCGCACCGGCGAGTTCACGCTCTCGAAAGCCGTCACCGACGAGTTGAAGAACCTCAAGGGCCGCACCACGATTGTCGTGCTGCAACAGCACAAGACCTTCGGCCAACTCTCGGTGAAGCCGGACATTTACGACTACGCCGCCGAGCGCAAGGTCGTCGAAAAGGTCCGCGACTTGGTCGACCAGTTCCGCGAGATCGGCCCGCAGTTCCGCGTCGTCTCGCTGGACGTGGAAGCCATCGGCTACGACAAGTTGTTGGACGCCGAAACTAGCATGCGGCCGGGATTGAAAGAGGCCATCGCCGCCGCCCCGGAGAATAGCATCTTCTTCTACCCGGACGACCGCGTCGAAACAATGTACGCGGGTGAGGCCGTCAGTCGGACCGCTGATGGCAGGAGACTCTTCATACTGCCACACCCGGATGTGGTGCGTGAAGCGAGCCAGATCATCCCTGGCGAATTGAGGACCAATCCTTCACCGGGCAACGTCCTAACGTTCGAAGGCAATATCCCACGGATGAGTTTCAACGAGTTCTATCAGCTCGACAAAACCGCCTCCAAAGAGTCGGGCGGCAAGGACCACGGCAACCTCGTGTTGCGGCCGCAGGGTATTGAGGCGTTCGCCAAGCGGGTGATCGCCATTCAGGAGAAGAAGCCCAAGGTCGCGTTGATGACGATTCACGAACTGCTCTCGACACGACACCGCGAGGCCGGCGGGGAACAGTTCTCGGCCCACGGCGTCCGCTCATCACTCGAACGGCACGGCTTCGATGTCGTGGACGTGCTTCTGATGCGCTGGCCGCCGCGAGAGGAGCCGACCCCGGCCGCGTACAACCTGGAAGAGACCGAGTACGACCGGCTGGCGACCGAACTCGACAACCTCGAAGACGACTTGCGGACGTACCGCGAAGAAGAAGAACAGGCGACTGCATTCCGGCAAATGTTCAAGACGCTCCCCTTGGAGGAGTTGAACAAGCGATTCCGGTCCCGGCTGCGGCAGGACGTGACGGAAGAATTCCGGGCACGGCAAGTGCGCGTCGTGGACGAGGCGCTGAAGCGGATCGCCGAACGCACGGCCGAACTTGAAAAGGACCGCCGAGAGACCGAGGCCAAAGTCCAAGCCCTGACCCGCAAGGAGCGGGCCTTCGAAGACCGCCGCGTGACGGACGTGAAGGCCAAGTTGACGCGACTGGTGGCCGACTGCGACTTGCTCGTCATCCCGCGGCACACGCTCATCAACAACGCCGAGCGGCAGTACATCAACTCGTCGATTTACCGGCTGAACAAAGACCAAGTCGCCGTCGTGAAGGAATTCATGGCGGCCGGCAAGCCTGTGTTGGCGTGCCTCGGGCCGAACGTGGACCCGCAAGGCCCGGGCAGCCCGGAGCCGCTGGACGACTTCGAGCGCCTGCTCTCGGACGTGGGCTTGGAACTCGGCCGGCAGACCGTGCTGTTCGACACCGAGAGCAAGGGCTTCGCCGCCCGCCAAACCGGCAGCCTGCTCGGCGGCGCCGCGACGGAGATTCCCCCCGTCGGCTTCGCGCCGACGACCGCCGGTAAACTGCCGAACCCCATCGCCCGCGCGATGCAGGCCGTCGCGGACAGCGCCGGCCAGTCCCTCGAAATTCGCCTGCGGCACCCGCGGCCGATCTACGTCAACCCGGAGGTGGCGGGCAAGCTGCCCGTGACGCCGGACTTCCTGCAAACGTCCGCCGCGGCGTGGAACGAAGAATCACCGCTGCCCAAAATGCGGCAGGTCGGCCCGCGGGAAGTGGTCATGAGTCCGCCGCGGTTTGAGGCGACGCCGTTCGACGACCCGAAGAAGGGGACGCGCGACGAGGAGCGCCGGGGGCCGTTCCCCATCGGCGTCGCGTTGGAAGCGCCGATCCCGCCGGAGTGGGCCGACAGCCGCGACCAAGTGCCAAGTCATCGGACGGCCGCCGCCGCCGTGCTTTCGCTCGACGGCGGGCTGACGGCCGGTTTGGTGACTGCCTCTTCGCTGCTGGAAAAGGACCGCCGCACGCTGGACTTGGTCCCGCAGTCGTCGCCGAAGACCGCCCGCCTCGCGGTGATCGGCAGCGGCGGCGTCTTCATCGGCGAGGAACTCAGCCCGGCCCACGAGCAATTGCTGTTGCACACCTGCAACTGGCTTTTGAAGCGCGAAGACCGCCTGCCTAAGACGGACGCTGCGTGGAGTTACCCGCGCACAGACTTGGCCGAGTCCGGCCGCTTCTACTGGCAGTGGGGGCCGCTGGTCGGCCTGCCGGCCGTCTTCCTCTACGTCGGCGTGATGGTGTTGATGATCCGGCGCGTCCGCTGACGCCATGCCCTCCCAATAAAGAACGACCGCCATGAATTTTCGCACGACCATCTTTCTCCTCGTCTTGGGCGCGGGCTTGGCCGCGCTGGTGTGGAAGCGGGACGCCGTCTTCAAGCGGGCGAACCAGACGACGACTGCCGAGCCGACCGCCGAAGCCCCGGCCGCGTTGGGGAACCTGCGCGCCGACCGCATCACGGCCGTCACGGTGCGCGTCGCGGGCAGCACGCCGTTGGCGTTGAAGGCCGCCGGCCCCGGCCAACCCTTGGAACTCCCCGGCAATTGGCCCGTGCGCCGCAACGAAGTCGCCGAGTTGGTCGGCGCGGTGACGGACCTGAAATCCCGCTTCCAGCCGGAAGTGATCGGCCAGCGGTCCACCTTGGAAAACTTGGGCTTGGCCGAAAGCAGCGCCCCGCCGCCCGTCGTGGTGGAAGTCGTCAGCCAATCGACGGACGGCTCGCCGAAGACGGACCGCCTCACGTTCGGCCAGCCGCAAACGGCCCCCGGCGCCAACCCGTTCCTGGCGCCGGCGTTCGTGCGCGTGAACGACGAAGACCACGCCTACAACGTCGGCCAAGACGTGCTGGCCGTCCTGCGGCGGCCGCTCGACTCGTACCGCAAGCGGCAGGTCTTCCCCGAAGCCGAGCGCGTGAAGCTGGCCGACACCCCCAAGGACGCCAGCCCGCAGCCGACGTTCCTCGTGACGGACGCCGTGACGGCCATTACCGTGCAGGGGCCGAACGGCGGCTACACGCTCCAGCGAATCGCCCTGACGCCGAAGCCGGCCCCGCCGATCGACAAGCCGACCGGGGACGCGATTCTGCCGGCGACCGCCATCGCCGAGAGTTGGGCGCTGGTCTCTCCGGTGAGCGACCGCGTGGACCCGGCGAAGTTGAAAAACATCCTGACGGCCATCCCCGACCTGTGGGTGGAGCAGTTCATCGTCAACCCGGACCCGCTGGTGTCGCTGGGGAGCTTTTCCCCCGCGTGGTTCGGGGCGTCACCCTTGGACGCCGCGAGCCGCTACGCCGGCGGGTTGGTGGAGGCGGACGCGTATTCCCGCGGCGGGCCGTTCCTGCAACTCACCGGGCTACGGTTTCCGCCGATGACGCTCACGCTGGCGCTGGCCAACGGGACGACGCGGACGCTGCTGATCGGCGCCGTGTCCCGCACCAACCGGCGCACGGTGGCCGCCCCGCCGCCGATGTTCCCCGGCCAGCCGCCCAGCCCGCCGACCGTGATCGAGGAGCCGGTCTACTTCGCCAAACTGCCGGATACGCCGCTGGTGTTCGAGGTCAAGGGCGACCGCCTGGCCGACCTGTTCTTCCTTCCGAAAGTGCCGGACCCGAAAGACCCGATGCCCTCCGTCGCCGGCCGGGCATACGAGCAGGTGCGCGACCCCGCCGTCGCCCGCTTCGACAGCGACCACGTGACGGCCGTGACCGTCCGCTCGCCGGGCCAGATGCTGCAACTCCGCAAGACCAAGGGCGACCCGAAGGCCGAGTCCGACGCCGCCCGCAAGGACCGCTGGGACTTGGCCGCCCCGTTCACCGGGCTGGCCGAGACGAAGCAAGTGACCGACCTGCTCGACCCGTTGGACAAGCTGGCCGCGAAGCGCGGCGACATCATCGACCGCCCCGCCTTGCACGCCGTCGTCGGCTCGCTGGGCGTCATGGACTTGGCCGTTCTCGGGCTGACGCCGGACCAAGCGACGACGGTGGAAGTGAGTTCCGACGAGAAGGCCAAAATCCCCGCCCGCACGCTTCTGGTGGGCAAGCACGACGCCGGCAAGAAAAAGTTGGCCGTGTGGTCCCCGGCGACGCCGAACCGCATCAACGTGGTGGACGATACCGCGTGGGCCGCGCTGGACCGGCAGCCGCGGGCGTACCGCGCCCTGAAACTCTTTGACCTCGGGGACAACCGCGTGGAGTCGATCCGCGTCGCGGCGGCCAAGGAGACGTTCTCGCTGCAAGAAGTGCTCGGCGTGAAGAAGACGTTCGCCCTCACCGAACCCGTGGCAGCCGCCACGGACGCCGAGAAGGCCGGCAAAGCGCTTGCCGACCTCGGGGCGCTGGAGGCCACCGAATTCGTGTACGACCCGCCGAGCGAGAAGGAACTCGGGGCGATCCGCACGTTCCTCGGCGCACTCGGCGACAACCTGCTGGCCGCCTCCGCCGGCTCGTTCGGCCTTGACAAGCCAAGCGCCACGGTGACGCTGAACTTCGCCGGCCCGAAGCCGATGGCCCCGCGGCAATTGGTCATCGGCAAGAAGCGTGACGGCAAGGACGAGTATTACGCCCGGCTCGACGGGTCGCCGAGCGTGTTCACCATCAAGAAGGACGTGCCCGAAGCGCTGGCCGGCGGCTCGCTCGGCCTGCTGCCGACGCAACTGTGGAACGGCGGCCCGGAGGGCCTGAGCGTCGCGGAAGTCATCCGCGAGAAAAACGCCCCGTACACGCTCACGCAAGCCGGCGGCACGTGGAAACTCACCGCCCCCTTCGAGGCCGCCGTGGACGGCGCCGCCGTGATGCCGTTGGCCGCCGCCTTGTCGAGTGTAAAAGTGGAACGGTACGAGGCGCACGAGCCTAAGACCTACACCGAGTACGGGCTGGACGCCCCCGCGTTGCAAGTGAACTTCACGCTCACGGAACGGGTCGTCGATAAGCCCGGCGAGGAGCCGAAGGAGACCACGAAGACGCGGACGCTCCTGATCGGCAAGCCGGCGGCCGGCGACAAGCCCGGCCGCTACGCCCGCCTGAGCGGCGACAAGAACCCGGCCGTGTTCGTGCTGAGCGACAAGACCGTCGCGGACATCGACCGCCCCGCGCTGGACCTGCTCAACAAGAAGCTCTTGAGCGTCAACCCGGCGGCCGTCACCAAGTTGGAACTCGCCGGCCCGGACGGCCCGATCACGCTCGAAAAGCAGGGGCAGGACTGGAAGCCGGCCGGGGCCGCGTTCCCCGTGGACAAGCCGACCGTGGAGCAACTGGTCCGCTACCTGACCAACCTGACCGCCCTGAAATTCGCCGACTACGGCCCCAACCTGCCGCTGGCGAAGTACGGCCTCGACGCCCCGGCCAAGCCGGTGACGCTGAAAGTCACCGCGGGGCCGGAGACACATACGGTCGAAATCGGCAAGGTGGCCGAGGGGACGCCGAACGACCGCTACATGCGCGTGGACGGCGGCAACGCCGTCGCGATCTTGGCCGTCACCACGGCCCGCGACCTGACCAAGGGGAAGCTCGACCTGGCCGACCGCGGCGTGTTCAAGTTCGACCCCATCGACCTGCAAGCGATACGCCGGACGATGAACGGCCAAGACCTCGAACTGACGATGGACGCCGCCAACTGGGCCATCACCAAGCCGGTGAAGGCGGCGGCCGACCAGTCGAACGCCGAGGAATTGGCCGACCGCCTCGGCAACCTGCGGGCCGAGCGCATCGCGGACATCGACGGGAAAGACCTCCCCAAGTTCGGCCTCGACAAGCCGGCCGCCGTCGTCAAATTGGAGATGATCGGCAAGGGCGCCAAGACCGTCGAGAAGGCGCTGAAGATCGGCGCGCCCGCGGACGCCGCCAAGCCGGACGGCGAACGCTTCGCCCAAGCCGACGGCTCAACCACGGTGATCGTGCTGTCCGCGTCGATCTCCAAGAAGTTGCTGGCCGACCCGATTAAGTTCCGCGACCGCACCCTCGCCAGTTTCGTGACGGCCGACAAGGCGACCGTCACCCGCGGCGGCAAGGACACGACGTTCGAGAAAGTCGGCGGCGTGTGGAAGTTGGCCGGCGGCGGGGACGCCGAGGATGAAGGGTTGCGAGAACTGTTGGACGCCCTTGCCCGCCTGCGGGCTGAAGAGATTGTCGCCGACAAGCCGGCCGACGTGAAGCCCTACGGCCTCGACAAGCCGGACCGCTGGCGCTGGTTCAACGGCGACAAGGAAGTGCTGAACCTGCTCGTCGGCGCCCGCGAAAAAGCCGCCGGGACGGAGACTCTGCGCAGCTACGCGAAGCTGGACAAGGGGGACACGGTCGTCCTGCTCGACATGGCCCTGTCCACGAAACTGCGGGCCGAGTTCCGCAAGCGGGCCTTGTGGGAGCCGCTCGACGTGGCGACCGCCACCGTGTTGAGCATCGACACCGCCGAGGGGCCGGGGTCGTTCAAATTGGTGAAAGGCCCGGCCGGGTGGACCGATCCGGCGAGCGCCGGCGATAAGATCGACCTGGCCGCCGTGACCGACCTGCTGGACGCCTTCGCCGGGCTGAAGGCCGAGCGGTTCGTGGAGACGGACGCCAAGGAGGGGACCAAGATTTTCGGCCTCGACCCGCCGCGGAAGACCGTGACCGTCAACACGCAGGGCCAGAGCCGCACACTATTGCTCGGCCGCGTAGACGACGAGAAGCGGGCTTATGCCCAAGTCGGCGGCGAGAAGGGCAAGAAGGAAGTCTTCGTCCTGACCGCCGGCGACACCGCCAAGATTAACCGCGACCGCGCCGGCTTCCTGGCCCCGGCTCCGAAGAAGGAAGAGCCAAAGAAAGAAGACGCGAAGAAGGATGAGCCGAAGAAGGCCGACCCGAAACCCACCGAACCGAAGAAGTAAGCCATGCAGCGGATCGTCCGGGACCAAGCGAAAAAATTCGCGTTCGACTTGCGGGACGAGCCGCTGTTGCGGGTGGCCCCGGGCGAGACCTTCGAGGTGGAGACGTGGGACGCCAGCGTCGGCTACTTCAAGACGCCGGCCGACAAGGCTGTCCCCGGCAAGCGCCCCGGCTTCGACCGCACCCCGCCGATGGTCAACCCCGTCGCCGGCCCCGTGTACGTCGAGGGCGCACAGCGCGGCGACGCCGTCTCGATCACGATTGAGAGCATCACCGTCGAGCCGTACTCGTGGGTGGCCGTCGGCCCGAAGCGCGGCCCGCTCGGCGAATCGACCCGCTTCCCCGACTGCTCGACGGAATACACCACCAAAATCTTCAAGCACACGCCCGGCCCGAGCGGCACGACCCGCGACGGCACTCTGCACTTCAGCGACAAGATTTCGTGGCCGATCACCCCGTTCGTCGGCACCATCGGCGTCGCCCCCGACCGCGAGGTGACGACGACGCTCGACGGCCAAGGCGAGTGGGGCGGCAACCTCGACATCCGCGACGTGGCCCCCGGCAACCAAATCCTCCTGCCCGTCCACCACCCCGGCGCCCTGCTGTATTTGGGTGATGTCCACGCCTCCCAAGGCGACACCGAGTTCACCGGCACCGCCGCCGAGACCCAATCCACCGTGCGCTTAAAAGTGGAGTTGTTGCCGAAGACTCGCGTCCCGTGGATGCGCATCCGCAAGCCCGACTCCATCGTCGCCGTGTACGCCTTCCGCCCTCTGGAAGTGGCCGTCGAGACCGCCACGATTCAACTCATCGAATGGCTCGTCGAAGAGTACGGCTTCACCGCCGTGGACGCCTACTGCCTCGTCAGCACCTGCCCGGACTTCCGCATCAACGTGTACCAGATGTGCAAGTTGGCGAAACTGAACTATGTGGCGGGGGCCGAGATTCCGACGAAGTATTTGCGATGAGCGGAACATTGCCTTAAGTGGGGGTGCCATGCTCACGCAAAGCCGTGAGCATGTGAGGGCGTTATATCATGAGGCTTGAACCGTTACCAAGTGGACTGTCTACCGGCATGCCCATGCACAGCCGCGATCATGGCACCTGGCATATATTCCTGGCGACAGTTGTTGCCCTCGGATACGTCTTGCTCCCCGCAGCGACTCATGCTCAAGACCCGCCGCAGCTACCCAAGCAAAGCGCCCCAACACCTCCCGCAGTCACGCCGGAGGAAAAGGCCGTCCGGGCCGTGCTGGCCGGGCAGACGGCCGCGTGGAACAAGGGGGACATCGACGGGTTTATGGCGGGATACTGGAAGAGCGAGAAGCTGACGTTCATCTCGGGCGGGTCGGTCACGCAGGGGTGGGAGCCGACGCGGGAGCGGTACGTGAAGCGGTACGCGGCCGGCGGCAAAGACACGATGGGAACCCTGTCCTTCGACGAGTTGCACTTCGAGGCCTTCGGGGTCGACACGGCGGCGGTCCGCGGGGTGTTCACGCTCGTCCGCGGCGGGCTGACCGACAGCGGCCGCTTCACGCTTCTATTTCGTAAGTTGCCCGACGGCTGGAAGATCGTCCACGACCACACGTCGGTCGGCGAGAAGCCGGCGGCGAAGAAGGGCGAGTGACCCCGCGTGGTGCCAACTTCTTTGCGAACGGCGGTTTTTCCGGCCTGAAGGGCCGATGAACATAGCCCAGCCCGCAAGGGCTGGGACACGGGCCATCGAATGGCCGCGGTCTGAAGGACCGATTATTGGCCGTCAGTCCCGTCAGGGCCGTCGGCGGCAACACGACCCCGCTCGTCAGACCCAGACGGTCCTTCAGACCGAAAATCCGATGGTATCCCGTGTCCCAGCCCTTGCGGGCTGGGCTATGTTAATCGCCCCTTCAGGCCGGAAAATCAAAAAGCCGAATCACGAACCCATCCCGCGTTGACTATTCTTCATTGATGAAGCGCACCCGCAAACCCGCCCACATTCCGCCGACCATCGACGCCCGTGTTAGGCAGGCGAACGACAAGTCGCCGAACCCGGCGGGCGATTACGTCCTGTACTGGGCGCAGGCGTCCCGGCGGTTGGACCGCAACCACGCGTTGGATCATGCGATCCACTGGGCAAAGGTTCTTAAAAAGCCGCTGGTCGTTTACGAGGGCTTGCGGCTCGATTACCCGTGGGCGGCGGCGCGGCACCATCAGTTTCTGATGGAAGGGATGCGGGACAACGCCCGGCGGGCGAAGGAATTGGGCGTCACCTATTGGCCGTTCGTGGAGACGCCCGCCCGGCCGGCCCGCGGGCTGTTGCGGAAGATCGCCGGTAAGGCGTGTCTGGTCGTGACGGACGATTACCCCGCGTTCATCGTCCCCGGGCAGATTCAACGGCTCGCCAGGCGGATCGACGTCCCCTTGGTGGCCGTCGATGCCAACGGGATGGTGCCGTTGGCCCTGCTGGGCGACACGGTGGCGGCCGCGGCCCACTTGCGGCCGCGCCTGCACCGCCTGTTCCCGGAGTGCTGGGGCCAGCGGGCGGCGGCCGAGCCGAACTTCCCTAGGGCGGCCCGACTCGACCCGCCGTTTGAATTGTGGAACCCTGAGTGCGACATCGCGGAATTCGTGAAGCAATTGCCCATCGACCAGTCCGTGCCGGCCGTTCCCGGCATTGAAGGGGGGAGTCACGCGGGTCAAGCCGTGCTGGGCGCGTTCGTGAAAGAAAAACTGCGTCACTACAACACGGGCCGCAATACGCCGGACGACCCGGACCGCACGGCCGCCAGTCGGCTGAGTCCGTATTTGCGCAGCGGCCACGTCTCGATTCAAGAAATCGCGGAGGCCGTCCTGAATCACGCGGGGCCGTGGGACCCGTCGATGATTGACCTGACGCGGCGCAACAAGAAGGAAGGCTTCTTCCACCCGGACGACAACGTGAACAGTTTCTTGGACGAGGCCCTGACGTGGCGCGACGTGGGCTACCACTGGCACTTCACCAAGAACGCGGCCCGCGGCGTCGTGGACGCCCGCACAGTTGAAATCGACGGCCAGCGCGTCCCCGCTTATTTCGACTTGCGCTCGGTGCTCCCCCTCTGGGCGATGAAGACGCTGACGGAACACCAAGCCGACCCGCGCGAGTTCACCTACACGCTGGAGGAGTTCGAAAACGCCGACACGCACGACCACCTGTGGAACGCGGCCCAGCGCGAACTCGTCGCCACCGGCCGCATCCACAACTACATGCGGATGCTCTGGGGCAAGAAGGTGTTGGAATGGTCGAACACGCCCGAGCGGGCGTACCTGATCCTCGAACACCTCAACAACAAGTACGCGATCGACGGCCGCGACCCGAACTCTTACTCGGGGATTTTCTGGTGCTTCGGCCTGTTCGACCGGCCGTGGGTGAAGCGAAAAATCTTCGGCAACGTGCGATACATGTCGTCGGACAACACGGCGAAGAAGTTCGATTTGGACGGGTACTACGAGTACATCCGACGCCTGCCGACCATCAAACAGGCGCGGGGCCAATGAAAGCTCATGGACGGCCGTCCATGAGCTTTGCGGGGACTACACAATCACCCGCGATTCATCAGTGGGCGGCGTATCAACCAACTGGCTGACTGTCGAAATCCCAGTGTTCCGCATGGACAGCATCCGGGAAACGACCGACCCCCAGCACTGGCGGAACTCGTCCCACGGCATCGACGGGCCGCTCCAGTTCGTCAGGAAGACGTTGGTCGCGTCGTAGCCGTAGGCCACCATCCAGTGGCCGGCCGGGGCGGTCCAGCGGCCGAGGATTTTCGGGCCGTCCACGCCGCACATCACCATCACGGGCTGCAGGTTGTCCAAGTGGGTCCGCAGGTCTTCTTCGCCGTCCACTTCTTCGATGGGGACGTTGGCCGTCCGACAGATGCGTTCGACGCGCCGGCGGGACGTGCCGAGCCAGCCGCCCATGTTGTCGGGCGGGTGGAAGTCTTCAACGGCCTCCATGATCTCGCGGGCCGCCTCCGGCGTGTGGTCGCCGGGGAAGACGCGGCAGTGCGTGAGGAAGGTGCAGGCGGCCGCTTGACCGCAGTTGAACTTGCGGAACTCGCCGTCGGAATTGATGAACTCGTAGAGGGAGGGCAGGCCGCGGTACGTCGCCGGGTCCGCCCCCTCGGGATAAATGCGCC
Source organism: Zavarzinella sp. (assembly GCA_043744795.1). Classification (GTDB taxonomy): domain Bacteria; phylum Planctomycetota; class Planctomycetia; order Gemmatales; family Gemmataceae; genus Zavarzinella. The sequence goes on from JAYTTY010000448.1 coordinate 22,190, forward strand.
AGGCCATCAGCCTCAGCCCTTCGTGGAGACGGGCTTCAGTTCCAGAATCTTGTCCATCCGCTCGGAGATGTCTTTCAGGACGGCCTCGCCGCCGCCGCCGACCTCGGCCGTCGCCCAACCGCCGGCGTAGCCGACTTCGGCAAGGGCATTCAGCACGTCCGGCCAGTTCTCGTCCCCCTCGCCGATCTTGGCGTCGAAGCCCTTCCACTCGTTCTTGGCTTCCTTCGCCTTGGTCAGACTGTACCCCTTGAAGTCAAACTTCAGCAGCCGCTTGCCGAGCTTGCGGATCCAGTCCCCGCTCGAGACGCCGTACTTCACCATGTTGGAGCAGTCGAAGTACGCCCCGACGGCCGGGGACTTCAAGTCGTCCACGAAGCTGATCATCTGCTCCGGCTTGGTGATGAAGTTGTTCCACACCGTCTCGATGGCGATCTTCACACCGAGCTTCTCGGCGGTCGGGATGGCCTTCTTCACCTCGGCTTGCGACCGCTCGTAGCACTGCTCGTAGGTCACGTCCTTGTTGACGACTCCCGGCACCAGCAGCACCGTGTCGGCCCCAACGGTCTTGGCGTCTTCGAGCGCTTGCAGCAGCGCGGCCAGCCCCTTGGCCCGCACCTTCTCGTCCTGATGGGAGAGCGTGTCCTGCCAGTGGACCGCGTCGATGACGCCGTGAATCTTCATCCCCGTGGCCGCCTGCGCCTCGTTGGCCTCCTTCAAGTTCAGGCCGGTCGGGCTGTCGATTTCGACGCCGTGGAAGCCCAACTTCTTGATGAGTTCAAACTTCTCCTGGACGGTCTTGCCCGCCCCGATCATGCCGTACTTGACGGCCTTCTTGAGCGGCACGCGCTTGGGCGCCTCCGCGAGGAGGGGGAAGGGCAACAGCCCCGCCCCGGCGACGGCGGCCGAGGCGGTCAGGAAATCGCGACGATTCATGGTGTTTCTCGTTCTGGAAGTTCGAGGGTCGGGTTAGATGAACTTGGTGACGCCGGGCACGGGAACCGGGGCGTAAGGCAACTTGCCATCCCACGTGTAACTCGGCGGGGACAGGTCTTCCTTGGAATTCAGGGCCATCTCCCACGTGATCTTCATGCCCGTGTAGGTGGCCATCCGGCCCATGATGGACATGAGCGTACTCTTCCAGCTCTCGTCCAGATTGTTCAGCGGCTGGCCCTTGCGGAGCGCCTCGTAGAACTCCAAGTGTTCCTGGTCGTACATGTCCGAGTTCGGGCCGTCGTAGCCCCACGTCTTGTCCCCGGTCTTGATCGTGTGGGCCATCAGTTGGGCCGAGCCTTTCGTGCCCATCACATGGTCGCTCACGTCGTTGAACATGCGCGTGACGCCGGACATCTGCCGGCAGAAGGAGAAGACCTTCACGCCGCTCTTATACTCGTACACGACGCCGTGGTGGTCGTAGATGTTGCCGTACTTCGGGTCGGTCCGCATCTGCCGGCCGCCGATGCCGTGGGCGGCCGTCGGCATCTCGCCCTTCAGCACCCACGAGGCCTTGTCGTGGTTGTGGCAGTGCTGCTCGACAATGTGGTCCCCCGAGAGCCAGTTGAAGTAGTACCAGTTGCGCATCTGGTACTCCATCGTGTCGAATGTCGCCGTGGTCGGGCGGTGCCAGAGCGTCCCGGTGATGTAGTTCACGTGGATGGCGTTGACATCGCCAATCACGCCGTCGTGGATGCGCTTGACGGTCTCGCGCTTGGCGAAGTCCCAGCGGTAGCAGTAGCCGCACAGGACGCCGAGCTTCTTCTCCTTGGCCATCTTGGCGGACTCGATCACGCTGCGGACGCCGGGGGCGTCCACGGCCAACGGCTTCTCGGCGAAGACGTGCTTGCCGGCCTCGATGGCGGCCCGCAGGTGCATCGGCCGGAAGTGCGGCGGCGTGCAGAGCAGCACCACGTCGCTGGCCTCGATCACCTTCTTGTAGGCGTCGAACCCGGTGAACTGCATCGCCTCCTTCACGTCGAGTTTCTTGGCCACCTCTTCGTTGCGGGACAGTTGCCCGAGGGACGACTTGATGTTGTCCGAGAAGGCGTCGGCCATGGCGACGAGCTTGACGTTGGCGTCGGCCTTGAGCGCGTTCTTGGCCGCCCCGGTCCCGCGGCCCCCGCAGCCGATGAGGCCGACCTTGATGGTGTCACTCGACCCGGCGAATAACCCGCCGGGTGCCAATACCGCGGCCGACCCGGCCAGCGCGGCCCCGGCCAAAAAGTCCCGACGGGTCGCAACAGGTTCCGGTGTCATGCGGTGGTCTCCAAGAAGGTGATCGGGCGGGCGGCACGGTGAGGAAGGGATATTGTCAACGACGGACACGGGAATGTCACGCGGAAAATCAGACGAGCCAGTTTTCGTAGACGAGGCCGGGGATCACGTCGAAGTCGGAGTCGTAGGTGACGAGGGTGCAGCGCGGCAACGTCATGGTGATGGCGGCGAGTTGCATGTCCACTTGCTGGATGACCCGCCCCCGTCGCTTGAGGTCATTGAAGATACGGCCGTAGCGATAAGCTGCGATCTTTTCGAACGGCCAAAATACAAACCCACCAAGCGAGCGGTGAGCAATTGCCCAATTCGCCTCTTTGTCGTCACTGCCTTCCAACCCGCCGATGAGTTCGCCCAGCGTGGGCACCCCGATGCCAATTTTGACCCCCGACCGACGCAACCTGCCGACCCGTTGTTTCACGTCTCGTCGGTCAAACAACAAGTCGTGCGCCGGGCCGGTGTCAAGCATGAAGCGGCGAGTCATTTGAAAAACCCTTCTTCCATTTGGCGGCGTACAGCCTCCAAGTTGTACTCCTTCATTTTCGCCCGCCATGCCAGCCAGTCGGTTTCTTCTTCCGGGGTCATGACGAGGGCAGGTGCGGCATCCAAATCCGCGCACCACCGCTCGATTTCTTCCGGCGAATCGCCTTGTTCCTCCTCCGTCATGCCGAGAATCGGGGGGCGCTCTTCGGAAACAAAATATGTCATGATCTCGCCTTCAGGCAGGTCAACTGGATCAACGGTCACGAGGTGACCGTCTTTCACTTTCATTCTCATCGTCTTCATATTTCTCTCCTTCTCCCCAGATTCTACCCGAACTCCAGTCCGCCTCGCAAGTCACCGTCCGTTTCCCTTACAATGACCGCACACGCCACCAGCCTCTCACCCGGAGCGCCGCCGCCCGTGTCCACCGAACGCATTAGCGAGTACTTGGCCCAGTTCGCCCAGACGCGGGCGCAGATGGTCGAGCAGCTCGGCCGGGTCGTCGTCGGCCAGGCCGAAGTCATCGAACAAATCATGGCGGCCATCTTCACGCGGGGGCACTGTTTGCTCGTCGGCGTGCCGGGGTTGGCCAAGACCCTGATGGTGTCGTCCATCGCCCAGATTTTAGACGTGCAATTCAAGCGCATCCAGTTCACGCCGGACCTGATGCCCTCGGACATCACCGGGACCACCATCCTCGACGAGAACGAGCAAGGGAAGCGGGCCTTCCGGTTCGTCAACGGGCCGGTGTTCACCAACATCCTGCTCGCGGACGAAATCAACCGGACGCCGCCGAAGACGCAGGCCGCCCTGTTGCAGGCCATGCAAGAGCGGCAAGTGACCGTCGGCCAAGAGACCTACAACCTGCCGGACCCGTTCTTCGTCATCGCCACGCAGAACCCCATCGAGCAGGAAGGAACCTACCCGCTGCCCGAAGCCCAACTCGACCGCTTCATGTTCAACGTGCGCGTCGATTACCCGTCGCTGGACGAGGAAAAGAAGATCCTCGGCATGACGGCCAAGGACGAGGTCGGCGAGATCCAGAAAATCCTCTCCGGCAAGGCCATCGTCAACCTGCAGCGCCTGGTCCGAAGCGTGCCGGTCGGGGACTTCGTGATCGACTTCGTCACCCGGCTTGTGCGGGCCACGCGGCCCAAAGACCCGACCGCCCCGGACTTCGTGAAGAAGATGGTGGACTTCGGGGCCGGCGTGCGGGCCGGGCAGTACCTGATCCAAGCCGGGAAAGCCTTCGCCGCGATGGACGGCCGCTTCAGCGTCGCCGTCGAGGACATCCGCAAGGCGGCCATCCCCGTCTTGCGGCACCGCATCGCCACGAACTTCCAGGCCCAGGCCGAGGGCAAGGCCAGCGAAGACATCATCGAACTGCTGCTCAAAGCCGTCGGCGAGCCGGAACCGCCCAAGTACGGGGCGAAGAAAAGACTGTAAAAACACTCACCACAAAGGCACGAAGGGCGCACGAAGTTTCACAAAGAAGACTCAAGCAAGAAAAGATGGGACTTCAAAAGCGAGAACCGTGATGGCACATTCCGCGGGCGAGAAAGCCACGGCGAATGAGTGGTCGAATCGGCTCATCGGGGCGGCCATTGAGGTGCATCGGCATCTGGGGCCGGGACTGCTGGAATCGGCTTACGAATCGTGCTTGGGTCATGAACTGGAGTTGTTGGAGATTCCGTTCCGGACACAGGTTCGGATGCCGCTTGATTACAAAGGACTGGTCATCCCGGATGCCTACCGGATGGATCTGCTCGTGGCCGACAGTGTGATCGTGGAGTTGAAATCGGTTGATCGAATCGAACCTGTGTTTGAAGCCCAATTGCTAACGTACCTTCGACTCTCCAACCGCTGGCTGGGCTTGCTGATCAACTTCAACGTTCCTCTGCTCAAAGACGGCATCAAGCGGATCGTGCTTGGATAACTTTTTGGGGCGTCGTAAATGTCATTATTAAAAATCCTCTTCTGTACTTCTCTGTGAAACTTTGTGTGACCTTCGTGCCTTTGTGGTGAGTGTTTTGACTTATGTGGTACCGCGTATTTTGCCGGAGTGGGGCCGAGGTGAAGCCGGCCGAGATGCTGGCGCAGCTCGGCGATTTGGCCGCGCGGGTGACGCCGCGCTTCAAAGGGGATGACCTCGGCTGGACTACCGCGGAGTTGACCGTGGAAGTCGGGACGCCGATTTACATTGAGCGGTATCTGACGAAGGAAGACGGCCTGCGGGAAGACTTGAACTCGTGGGCCGCGTGGCTGGAGACGCGGGACTACTCCCCGAACCACGTTTCCCTCATGGAACGGGTGATCCAGACGGAGCAACTCATCACCCTGCGGAAGCCGATTGACCACCCGAATGAGGGGCTGCTGGACGAGATTTGCACCGCCTTGAGCCGGGCGATTTGCCAGAAGGCCGACGGCTTCTACCAAGTCGAGGGCCAAGGCTGGTACTCCGCCGGCGGCGACGAACTGATCAAGGAGTATTGAGCAACCGCCCATGTCCTCCGAGAAATACCTAAACCCGAACGTCATCGCCCAAGTCGCCCGGCTGGACCTGCGCGCCAAATTCATCGTCGAGGGGTTCCTTTCGGGGCTGCACGCCAGCCCGTTCCAAGGCTTCTCAGTCGAATTCTCCGAACACCGCAAGTACGCCCCCGGCGACGACCTCAAGGACTTGGACTGGAACGTCTTCGCTAAGACGGACCGATACTACGTCAAGAAGTTCCAAGCCGAGACGAATCTGACCGGCTACCTGGTGATGGACCTCAGCGCGTCCATGGACTGGTGCGGCATCCGCGAGATGGAGAAGGCCAAGGTCGCCGGCGGCAAGCAATTGAAAACCGGCCAGAGCAGCGACGAGTCGGAGCGGCTGACGAAGTTCGAGTATTGCATCTGCCTCGCCGCCGCCCTCGGCTACCTGATGATCCACCAACAAGACCCGGTCGGCCTGGTGACGATCGGCGAGAAGATCAAGGACGTGCTGCCGCCCAAGAGCAAGCGGTCGCAGCTCGGCAACATGCTGGCCATGCTGTCCAACCTCAAGCCGGCCGGGCAGACCGACCTCGCGTACGGACTTCAACAACTCGCCGCCATGATCCGGCACAAGAGCCTCGTCATGGTGTTCAGCGATTTCCTCACCGACCCCGAGCCGGTGTTAAAGTCGCTGCACCAACTCCGGCACCGCGGCAACGAGATCATCCTGTTCCATGTGCTGGACGAGGCCGAGGTGGAATTCCCCTTCGAGGGGCTGATCGAGTTCGAGGACGTGGAAACGAACGAAGAGCTGCAACTCGACGCCCGCGGCATGAAGGAAGACTACCTGCGCGGGCTGGCCGAATTTCGGGAAAAACTCCGCGCGGAATCCCTCGCGGTCAACATCGACTATGTGCCGATTCACACCGGCGTCACGTTCGATAAGGCGCTCGTCGAATACTTGTCGAACCGGCAACGGCGGCTCTGACCACACGCACCCATGCTGTTTTCCCACGAATTTCTGGAAGTCTTGGCCACGGTGGCGGTCACGGCCGTCGCCTGCGCCCTGCTGGGGCCGTTTTTACTCCTCCGACGGTTGGCCCTCATGACGGACGCCATCGGCCACGTCTTGTTGTTCGGCATCGTGGTGGCGTTTCTGATCGTGAAACAACTCGATTCCCCGTGGCTCCTCTTCGGGGCGGCGGCCATTGGGTTGGTGACGGTGGCCCTCATCGAAGCCCTGTCGCGGTCCAAAGTCGTGCGGGAGGACGCCGCCATCGGCCTGACGTTCCCGGCCCTGTTTGCCGGCGGCATCATCCTCGCCACGTTGTTCGCCCGCAACACGCACTTGGACATCGACCAAGTGCTTTTCGGCTACGCCGAACTTGCCCCGTTGCACCGCTTGGACATTGGAGAGTATGACTTCGGGCCGCGCTCGCTGATCGTCATGAGCGGTATTACGGCGCTGAACTTGGCGGCCGTCATCGTGTTTTTCAAGGAACTAAAAGTATCGACGTTCGACGCGACCTTGGCGGCCGCTTTGGGATTCTTGCCCGGCCTATTGCACTACGGATTGATGACGCTGGTCTCCTTTACCGTCGTGACCGCCTTTGACGCCACTGGGTTGGCGTTGGTAGTGGCTTTCTTCGTACTGCCGGCCATGAGCGCGTATTTACTGACAGATCGTCTGGACTGGTTCGTCTTGCTAAGCGTCGCGTACGCTATCGGGGGCAGTTTTCTCGGCACAGCCGCCGCAGTCTCACAAAATACGACCGTCTCCGGCACGGTAGCGACGGTCATGGGCCTGCTGTTCGCGGTGACGTGGCTCGGCTCCCCCAAGTACGGCTTGATTCGCCTGTGGGCTGAACGGCGCCGCCTCCGCCAAGCGATGCACGATCGCCTGTTGCTAATCCACTTGGGGAATCATGAAGGGACGCCCGAAGAGGCGGCCGAAAGTGACCGGCGGGACTTGCATACGCATTTCCGCTGGACGGCGGCCGCGACGGACCGCGTTGTGCGCCGGGCCATCAGCGAGGGCTGGGTTCATTTCGTGAACCACCATTTGACCTTAACCCCGCAAGGCCGCGAGATCGCCGATCGAGACATCACGGCCGGCCCGTTCGTATCCTGACGAAAGGCTCTGAAAAAGTTGGACCGGACATCAATGGCACGCATCACCGTCAATTCGGAAGCCCGCGATCTCCCCGCCCCGCTCACCGTGGCCGGGCTGATTGATCTTTTGGGCAAGAACCCGAAATACTTGGCCGTGGAAGTCAACGAGCACGTCGTCCGGCGGGACGAGCAGCCGACGCACCACTTGAAGGACGGCGACCGCGTGGAGATCGTCACCCTCGTCGGCGGCGGCGCCGACCCGGCCCCGCCCGCGGACAAGCCGCTCAAGGTCGGCTCGTTCACGTTCACGTCCCGTCTGTTCACCGGGACCGGGAAGTATTCCACCTACGACCTGATGCGGGACAGCTTGGCCGCCAGCGGGTGCGAGGTGACGACGGTGGCCGTCCGGCGGGAACGGCTCGTGGACAAGGAGGGCCGCAACCTCCTCGACTACCTGGACCTCGACCGCTACACGATCCTGCCGAACACCGCCGGCTGCTTCAGCGCGGAGGACGCCATCCGGCACGCCCGGCTCGCCCGCGAGTTGCTCACGAACCTCGGCAACGCCGGGGCCAAGTGGGTGAAGCTCGAATGCCTCGCCGACAAGAAGACGCTGCTGCCGGACCCTGTGGATACCCTGAAGGCCACGGAAGTCTTGGTGAAGGAAGGCTTCGAAGTGCTGGTCTACACGTCCGACGACCCCGTGCTGGCGAAGCGGCTGAAAGAAGCCGGGGCCGCCAGTGTGATGCCGGCGGGCAGCCCCATCGGCAGCGGCCAAGGGGTGCTGAACGCCAACAACATCCGCATCTGCCTGGAGTACCTGAAAGAGAACGACCCGGACTACCCCGTCATCATCGACGCCGGCGTGGGCACGGCCAGTGACGTGGCCTTCGCCATGGAACTCGGGTGCGACGGCGTGCTGCTCAACACGGCCATCGCCTCGGCCCAAGACCCGGTGCGCATGGCGTGGGCCATGCGAAGTGCCTGCGAGGCCGGCCGGTGGGCCGCCCAGAGCGGCCGCATCCCGAAGAAGCTGTACGCCAACGCCAGCAGCCCCATGGACGGCCGCATCGCCCCCGCCGGCGGCTAACCCACCCCGGAAAGCCCACGGCCGGCCGTCCGTGGGCTTCGCCCCCGCCATCACGTATCATCTCGGGATCGGTTCGGAAAATTTTCTCATCACCCGCGCACCCATGTGGGATTCGCTGTATCCGCCGTCCCCGCGCGAGGTCGCGGTCCCCTTGCCGGCCCGTGCCCGCCCGATGACGCCCGGCGAACGGCTCCGCAAGGGCATGCTCTATGTCGCTTTCCTGCTTCCGCTCCTTTGGCCGTTCGCCTTGGCGGGGACGGCCATTTGGCTGGCAACTGAACTCTCCGAGGTCTGGAGTTGGCGAGCGCTGGCCGTCGCCAGTCTCGGCCTCGCCACGTTGGGTTCCCTGCGGGCGTTCGCGGCCATTTCAAATCGCCCGCCGCACGACATACGATCCGTCTCGCACGCGGATCAGCCGGGGCTGTGGGACTTCGTCACCAAGATCGCCGCCGACGAGTCGGCCCGATTGCCGGACGGGCTGATCGTCAACGCCTCCGCGGAGTGTCGCTGGTTTGACCGCTGGACGCCGGCCGGGGGGTTGCGGTCCCACTTGGTGATCGGGCAGTGGGTCGTGGAACTCTTCTCCCTCGGGGAACTCAAGGCCCTGCTCGCCCTGCGGTTGGCCCGCACCCGCGGCCTGCCGAGGGAACGGCGTCACGCCCGGCTGATGCACCGGCTGGCCCTCCGGCTGTACGGTGAAGACCCTTGGACATCCAGCGAATCGGGCGTGGGCAAGGCGGTCCAAGCCCTGTGGTGGCTGTCCGCGTGGCCGGTGATCTTAGTCCTCAAGGGCATTCACTGGAACGAAGCACGGCTCGCCAACCCGTTCGCGGCTGACGAGACCGCGTGCCAACTCGCCGGGACGGACGCCACGTTGCTCGCGATGGTGAAAGCCGACCACCTGCGCCGGCTATTGAAAGCCGTGGACGCCCTCGTGCTGCACTGTTCGGAGTCGGGCTTCTGGGCCGAGAACCTGTTCACGCTGACGCCGGACGCGATCCGGTTGCACCTGAACGACGAGGCCCGCGCCGAGTGGCAGGCCCTTCTGCCGCCGCGGACGCCGACGCTCGCCCGCGACCGCGAGTGGTTCGACCTCGGCAGCCGGTACGCCTCGGACTGTTGGGCCGGCTTCCCCGACGGCGACCGGCGGGAGGAGCGCGCCAAGCGGGATTACTTGTGGAACGACGTGGACTCCCGGCCGAGTACACTTTTGCTCGACCACCTCGCGGCCGACCGCCGGGAGTTAAGTGAACGGCACTACCGGCGCCTGGGCGAAGACATCACCAGCAAGTACGCCGTCCCGATTTCGCTGCTGCGCCGCTGGCTGTACCGCGACGACGATCCGACTTTCCCGGCCGCCACGTGCGGCATCTACGGGAACGGCCGGCTCGTTGAACCGGGGTCGAAGGCCGACCGTGAAACATCGGTGTTGCCGGAAGACGAGTCCGACCTGTGGCACGCGCTGCCGACGCTGTACGCCGAGGCCGCGACGGTGTTCCAGCGGTGGAGTGAGGCGGCCAAGCGGGCGGACAAGATCGCCGGCAAGGTCGGCCGCACGCGCAAGGACGACATTCAAGTTGAACACCTGACGCGGGCGAAGCGCGAGGCCGAGCAAGCCTTGGCCGGGTACGACCACCGCCTGCACGTCGTCCACCGGCAACTGGCCGCCCGACTGGAAGACGCCCGGCTCGCCGAGGAATTGGCCCGCCGCACCGAGGCCGTGGTGCGGCTCCAAACGCTGGTGTCCCAAGCCCGGCAGTGGGCGCGCGTCTTGCAGCGGGACGGCGCCGCCCTCGCGGAGACGCTGCGGCCGACCGGCCGATTTTTGCGGGAAGTCAGCGCCAGCGTGACGGACGCCCTCGACCGCTTGGAGGAGATTTTGGAGTGGGCCAAGCAGGGGGAAGACTCGGAAGTCGCGGCCCTGATCGAACACATGCCGCTCGACCACTTCCTGTGTTCCCACGCGATTTTGCCGGACGGCAAAGGCGGGTCGCTGCTCACCCGCGTCGAAGAGGCGTGGCGCCTGTGGCGGGAAGTCCGGCGCAAGGCCGACTGGCTGCACGCCCGCCTCGTCGCCGGGATGGTGCGGGTCCACGAAGACATCGTGACCGCCTTCGCGGACCGCGTGGAAGTTTCGATCAACTGACGGCCGAAAACGCTCGGCTCCCTCGATCATCTGTGGTACAGTGCGGGGCATCATGAACCGACGCCTTCTTTTCCTGCTAGCGTGGCTGACACCAATGGCCGTTCCCGCCGACGAGAAGCCCTTGGACGCCGTGTTCCTGCGGCAGTACGCGGAGACGCGGGGCTTCCAACTCGGCCGGCCCGTCAACCCGAAGCCGTCCCCGGACGGCAAGACGGTGCTATTCCTGCGGTCCGCGGCCAAGAACCCGAAGCGGAGCCTGTACGAGTTCGACTGCGCCACGGGGAAGACCCGCGAGTTACTGACGGCCGAAGCCCTGCTGAAAGGGGCCGAGGAAAAGCTGACGCCCGAGGAGAAGGCCAGGCGGGAGCGCATGCGCGTCAGCGCCGGCGGCTTCGCCGACTACCACCTCGACGAGGCGGGGACGCGCATTTTATTGCCGCTCTCCGGCAAGCTGTTCGTGTACGACCGGCCGAGCGCCGCCGTGCGGGAGTTGAAGATTCCGGCGGGGACGATCATCGACCCGAAGTGGTCGCCGGACGGCAAGAAAGTCTCCTACGTCCGCGACGCGGACGTGTACGCCTACGACTTGGCAACGGACAAGGAAGCGGCCGTCACCGCCGGCGGCACCGCCGTTAAGACCAACGGCCTTGCGGAGTTCGTCGCCCAAGAAGAGATGGGCCGCTTCTCCGGCTACTGGTGGTCGCCGGACTCGACCCATATCGCCTTCGAGGGAGTCGATCACGCCGGCGTCGAGACGTGGTACGTCGCCGACCCGACCAAGCCGGAGCAGAAGCCGCAAGCCCAGTATTACCCCCGCCCAGGCAAGAAGAACGTGGCCGTCCGCCTCGGCGTCGTCGCCCTTGCCGGCGGCAAGCCGACATGGGTGGACTGGGACGTGAAGAACTTCGAGTACCTCGTGGCCGTCCGGTGGGACAAGTTGGGGCCGCTCACCATCCAAATTCAGGACCGCAAGCAGCAGGAAATCCAACTACACCGCGTCGATCCGACCACGGGGGCGTGCAAAAAACTCGTTGAAGAAAAGGACGTGGCGTTCACGAACATCCGGCAGGACATGCCGAAGTGGGTGGAATCCGACGAATTTCTCTGGGTCAGTGAATATGGCAAAGGGCCGGGCGTGGAACTGCGCCGGGCCGACGGCTCGCTGTCCGACATCGCCGTGCCGTACGACATCGGCTTCCAGCATTTTGTCCACTTCGACCCGAAGAGGTCCGAAGTCGTCTTCCTCGGCTCGGAGGACGCCACGCAAATGTACGCCCAGACGCGGCACTTCGCGCCGGAGATAAAGGATCAGAAGCCGGGGTCCGACAAGTCGTTCCGGCTCGGCGAGGGGGAAGGGCTGGAGTCGGTCGTCTTCAGCGAGAACAAGGCCGTATTCGTCCTCACGCGCACGTCGCCGGCCGGGATGCCGAAGTCGGTCGTCCGCAATCGTGACAAGGTACTCGGCGAGTTGCCGAGTGTCGCGGAAGAACCGCCCATGACGCCGCGCGTCACGTTCGAGCCGGTCGGCAAAAACCCCTCGTTCAACACCAACGTCATCCTGCCGCGGAATTTTGACGCGAAGAAAAAATACCCGGTGATCGTCGATGTGTACGGCGGCCCGCACCACCTGCACGTCGTCCGCGGCATGCGGAATTGGTTGCTGCCGCAGTGGCTGGCCGACCAAGGGTTCATTGTTGTCGCCGTCGAGAACCGCGGCACGCCCGGCCGCGGTCGGGACTGGGAGCGGGCCGTTTACCAAAAGTTCGGGCAAGTGCCCCTCGACGATCAGGTGGCGGGGCTGAAACTGCTTGCCGAGAAACACCCGGAGATGGACCTGACCCGCGTGGGCATCACCGGCTGGTCGTTCGGCGGGTACATGTCGGCCCTCGCCGTGCTGAAGCGGCCGGACGTGTTCAAGGCCGCCGTCGCCGGCGCCCCCGTAACCGACTGGGAAGACTACGACACCCACTACACGGAACGCTACATGGGCCTGTTGCCCGAGAGCAAGAAGGAATACGACGCGTCGTCTCTGCTGCCGCTGGCCGCGAAGTTGGAACGCCCGCTGCTCCTCGTCCACGGCACCGCCGACGACAACGTGTACTTCCGGCACACGCTGCGGCTGACGGACGCCCTCTTCCGGGCCGGGCGTGATTTCGAAGTGTTGCCGCTGCCCGGCCTGACGCACATGGTCCCCGACCCGGTCATCACCGAACGGCTGTGGTCCAAGGTCGCCGGGCACTTCCAAAAGCACCTCGGCCGGCCGATTGACCTCACCCCCTCCCACTGACAAAGGTTCCCCCATGCGCATGATCGCGTCTCTCCTCCTCATCGCCGCCGCGTTCCCCGCGACGGCGGACGACACCGCGGCCGTCAGCGTTAAGACGGCGGAGGGGTCGATTTCCTTCTACGACGGGAAGAATCTTGTCGCCACCTACCACTACGGCAAGGGCGTGGCGAAGCCGTACTTCTACCCGCTCAACGCGGCCCCGGAAGTGACCGTCACCCGCGGCTGGCCGATGGTGACGGGCCTGCCAAAGGAGACGAAGGATCACGTCCACCAAAAGTCCGCGTGGTTTTGCCACGGGGACGTGATCCCCGAGGGGATCGAGTTGAAGACGAAGTCGAAAGACACGCACGTCAAGGGCGTGGACTTTTGGTCCGAGCAGGCCGGCCACGGCACCATCGAATGCACGGGCGTCACGTCCACGATCACCAAGGGGAACGCCGTCAGCCTGTCTACGACTAACGCGTGGAAGTCCGCGGACGGCGTGAAGATTCTCGACGAGACCCGCGTGATCCGCTTTTCCGTCTCTGGTGTCAACCGCCTGATCACGCTCGACATCGACCTGCATGCCTCCGTGTGCCCGATCACGTTCGGGGACACGAAAGAAGGGTCAATGGGCGTGCGCGTAAACGACGAAATCAAAGTGGTCGGGGGCAACGGCCACTACGTCAACGCCGACGGCAAGAAGAACGAGAAGGACGTGTGGGGCCGGCAGTCGGACTGGAACGACTACGTCGGCAAAGTCGGGGACGCCACCGCCGGCATCGCCGTGTTCGACGACCCGGCCAACAAGTACCGGGCCTGCTGGCACAGCCGCGGCTACGGCCTCATGGCCGCCAACCCGTTCGGCCGCCACGGGGCCGGCTTCCCGGACCGCAAGGATAACACTGACCTCGCCAAAATGGCCAAGGGCGACCACCTGAAACTTCGCTACGGCATCCTCCTTCACGCGGGTGATACCGAGACGGCGAAGGTGGCTGAGCAGTTTAAAGCGTTCGCCGGGAAGTGAGCGTAGTCTTGTAAGCCGCGACGCGGAGGCTTTGCGGAGAGGAGCGCGTCCCGAACGCATCACCCATCTCCAAGGCCGTTGAACATCCGTGACAGTCGCGGGACGCGCTCCTCTCCGCAAAGCCTCCGCGTCGCGGCTTACAAGAGACTGAACCGCCGCGCCGGCGCCGATGTCCGATAGACTAATCGGCATTGCTGTTGTCGCGGAAGCGGGGATTCATGATCGACGTGGGGTTGTTGGGAGTTGGGGGAACGCTGCCCATGCCGGGGCGGCCGTTGTCGAGCGCTCTGGTGCGGTGCGGCGGGGAGATGATCCTGCTGGACTGCGGGGAGGGGACGCAAGTCGGCCTCCGCAAGCTCGGGTGGGGCATCAAAGACATCGGCACCGTCCTTATCACGCACTTCCACGCGGACCACGTCGCCGGCATCCCCGGCCTGCTGCTCACCGTCGGCAACAGCGGGCGGACCAAAGCCGAGCCGCTGACGATTTGCGGGCCGCGCGGCATCGGCCGCATCATCGAAGGCCTGCGCGTGATCGCCCCGCACTTGCCGTACCCCGTCCGCTGCCGCGAGATGACCGGCAAGCCGGACGACGTGGTCCCGGTCGGCCCGCTGCGCGTGACGGCCGCGTGGGCCGACCACGAAATCCCGTGCCTCTCCTACCGCTTCGACTTGCCGCGCGCCCGGCCGTTCCTGCCGGAGCAGGCGAAAGCCCTCGGCCTGCCCGTCGCGTTCTGGAAGCAACTGCAACGCGGCGAGACGGTGACGCACGAGGGGAAGACGCACACGCCGGATGACGTGCTGGGGCCGCCGCGGCCGGGCCTGTCCGTCGGTTTCGTGACGGACACGCGGCCCACGAAGCAACTGGTGGAATTCGTGACGGACGTGGACTTGCTGATCTGTGAGGCGATGTACGGCGACCCGGCCGACTTGCCGAAGGCGCTGGAGAACAAGCACATGGTCTTCGCCGAGTCGGCAACAATGGGGGCCGCCTCCCGGGCGCGCCAACTGTGGCTGACCCACTACAGCCCGGCGTTGCCGTTCCCCGAACAGTACCGGGCCGAAGCCGAGCGAGTTTATCCGGGCGTGGTGCTGGGGAGAGAGATGATGAGCACGACGATCACGTTCCCGGATTAAAGAGAAGAGCAGAGAAGAACTTAACCACAGAGGACACAGAGAACACAGAGGAAAACCAAAGCAGAGGAAAAACATTTCTAAGAATGTCTTCTCGGCCTTTTGTCTTTCCTCTGTGTTCTCTGTGTCCTCTGTGGTTAAGTTCTTCTCTGCTCTTCTCTTTAGATTTACGCGGCCCGGAGTTCGGCGAGGGCCAAGTACAACCCGGTCAGGTGGCGCCAGGCGCTTTCTTCGGGGAGTTGGCCGTCCAGCTTGCGGAGGTGGGCGAGGGCCGTTTGCGGCTCACCCATAAACAGGGCGGCCATGCCGCGGTTGAAGACCACCGGGTTGGTGTCCGGCAGCGCGTCCCACACGGCGCGGGCGGCCGCGTGGTGGCCGCGTTCCCAGAGCAGGGCGGCCCGTTCATTTTCGAGCGTCGTCAGCCACTCGAAAGGGACTTTGGCGGCCAGTTCGTTGAGGACACGCTCGGCCGTCGGGTAGTCGCGGCTGACGCGGTGCAGCGCGGCGGCGACCAACGCTTGCGGCAGCGTGCCGGCGTCGGCCTGCTTGCGGCACCACTCGGCCAATCCCTTGGGCGTCTCGCCGAAGGACGGGCTAGCGGCCAACAGCGTCGTCAGGTTTTCGGTTTGGATCAGCGAGCCGAGTTCGCGGACCTGTTGCGGGTAGTTGCCGAGGGCGAACGGCAGCGCGGCAACCGACTCTTGCCGGACGACCAGGCGGCCCCATTCCCCCGGGAGCGCCAAGCCCTTCAATTTTTCCGCGTCCCCGCCCAAGGCTTCCATCGCTTGCGTCCACGCCGTGCGCGGGTCCGTCCGCAGGCCGACGGTCACTTCGTGCGGCTCCACTTGGCCCAGGGCGTCGGCGGCCGCGGACAGCATTTCCGCATCTTCGCCCCACGCAACGACTTTCGCCGTCAGGTCGGCAATGCTCGGCTGGTTCGCGGGGATGAACATGGTCTGGTTCGCCGTAAGGAATGTTGGCTTCGTACCATCAGAATACCCGGCGTTTCAGGACTTGCGCGAAAAACCGTGTTTGGAGTTGTCGCCGGAAAGTAGCCATTCAGACTTAAGAATCGCGGCCGAGCGGACGACAGAGCGGATTGTGAAGGAATTGTGAAGCCCTGCCAAATTGTCTGCCATTGCGCGCGACCCATTTGGCGAAATCGGGGCAATCCGGGGCGATTCCGTTTGACCGGCCCGGAAACGGATCATAGACTTTTCGCCCAAGTCCCGGGGCTAATACTTTGTCTTTGGTTTTCAGCCCCGGCGGGGCGACGGAGTGTAGCCCGTGGGTGAGGCTTTGCGAACCCCGGGACTGGATACCCCCGGCGGTCTCATTTTTTTCATTCCCGCCCGCGACCGCTGTCTGGTATCCTGTCTCCACGAGAAGACTCGCCCGATGACGCCCGGCAACACCACGCTGGAACAGGCCGTTCAGGACTTCTTGAAGGCGCGCGCCGCCGACCCGCAACTGACGCCCGAGGCGTTTTGCGACGCCTCCCCGCACCTGCTCGGCGGGCTGCTGCAAGTCTTGCAGGCCATCACGGCCAGCAATGACGGGTCCAACACCGTGACCCAGCCGCCGGGCAGACCCGGGGCGGCCGTCGCCGCCCCCGTGAAACTCGGCGTCTACGCCGTGCAGCGGAAGCTCGGCGAGGGGGGTATGGGGCCGTCTATCTGGCGCTGGACACGCGGTTGGACCGGGCCGTCGCCATCAAGGTGATGCGGCCGGAAATCGCCTCGCAACCGCTGGCCCGCGCCCGCTTCCTGCGGGAGGCGAAGGCGATGGCGGCCGTCAAGCACGAGCACGTCGCCGCCATCTACTCAGCGAACGAGGAGGCCGACGGCACGACGTGGCTGGCCATGGAGTTGTTGGAGGGCGAGTCGCTCGACGACGCCGTCAAGCGCGGCGGCCCGTTCGACGCCAAGGCCGTTTGCCGCATCGGCCGCGAGGTCGCCCTCGGCCTGGCCGCCGCCCACGCCAAGAGGCTGATTCACCGGGACGTCAAGCCGGCGAACATCTGGCTGGAGGCCCCGGACGGCAAGGTAAAGCTGCTCGACTTCGGCCACGCCCGCATCATCAAGATCAAGAACAAGGACGGCACGGAGACAGAGATCAAAGTCCCCGACACGGCCACGGTGACGGTGCTTGACGACAAGGGCAAGACGGTGGCGCTGGTGCCGCCCAAGAAGCCGGCCGACCCGCTGCCGGCGACGGTCAAGAACGGCATCGGCATGGCGTGCGTGAAGGTGCCGAAGGGGACGGCATGGCTCGGCGGCGGGGCGGGCAAGCAAGGCGAAACGAAGGTCGTGTTCGACCAAGACTTCTACCTCGGCAAGGACGAGGTGACGCAGGAGGAGTGGGCAGCCGTCACGGGGCTGAACCCGAGCCACTTCGGCCGCAACGGGGCCGGCAAGGACGCGGTGAAGGACATCCCGGACGCGGATCTGAAGCGGTTCCCGGCGGAGTCCGTGTCGTGGGATGATTGCCAACTCTTCATCAAGCGACTGAACGAGAAGCTGAAGGACACGGGCTGGGTCGACCGCTTGCCGAAGGAGGCCGAGTGGGAGTACGCCTGCCGCGGCGGGCCCGTGGACACACTGGACAGCGCGTTCGACTTCTACTTCGAGAAGCCGGCCAATACGTTGCAGGCAGAGCAGGCGAATTTTGACTCTCCCAAAGTATTGAAGCATTCATGGAAGGTGGGATCATCCGCGTCGAACATCTTGGGGTTATTCGACATGCATGGCAACGTGTCGGAATTGTGCGACGACACCGAGAAAGCGGCCGACGGGGCCTCTCACCGAGTGAGCCGAGGCGGCAGCCGGTACAACCCCTCCAGGCTCTGCCGGGCGGCGAATCGCCACTCGGTATCTCCGTCGGCCCAGAGCATTCACATAAGCCTGCGCCTGGCCCGCGTTCCCGTCGGCACCCAAGGCACGCCAACCGCGGATGTGGCGAAGTATCCGCCGTTGAAGCCGATTGCGTTCAAGCCGGTCCCCGTTGGCGAAAGCCCGTTCGACAAGCGGGACCCGAGGGCGATCCCCGCCGCCGAACGCCTCGACAGTCAGCCGAGGGAACTCGTCGCGGTCATCGGTACGCCCGCCCGGCGGCGCTGGAGTATTGTTGCCGCAGTGGCGATCAGCCCGGATGGCAAACACGCCGCGACCGTCTCCGATGGCGCTGATAACCGCGATCACATCATTTTCTGGGACATGGCGCCCCGGACCCCGAAGTGGCGGACGCGCTGGACGGACAGCACCTCGGGACCGCCGCGGCTCGGCACGCTGGACCCGCGGTTCGGCCCGGACGACAAGCACAGGCTCTGCGTCGGCCCGGCCGGCTATTGGCGATGCTCGACGACGGCAGTCCGCAGACGGTCACGCCCGAAGAGTTTGCCAAGAAGTTCAACTGGACGAACGACCCCTCCAAGGCCCGGCTGCTGAAGCTGGACCCGTGAGCGGGCGAAGAACCTGACGCGGGAAGAACCCGGCGTCAGCCGCCGGCTCGCCTAGTTATTGGTGATTCGCGACGGTCTTTTCAGATAACATAACCCCCATGAAGCGTGTCGTCTTGGCGATGTCCGGCGGGGTGGACAGTTCGGCTTCGGCCGTCCTGCTCAAGGAGCAGGGCTACGAGGTGATCGGGCTGTTCATGCGCACCGGCGTGCATTCCGAAGAGGGGGACACGCGGGCCGACCACAAGAAGGGGTGCTGTTCCGTCGTGGACGCCGGGGACGCCCGGCGGGTGGCCGACCGGCTCGACTTGCCGTTCTACGCCCTGAACTTCGAGAAGGAGTTCGACACGATCATCGACTACTTCACGGACGAGTACCTGGCCGGCCGGACGCCGAACCCGTGCGTGGTGTGCAACAATTACCTGAAGTTCGGCCAACTCTGGGAGTTCGCCAAGCAGCTTGATGCGGACTACATCGCCACCGGCCACTACGCCCGCATTCTCACCGGCCCGAGTGGCGAGCCGGAACTGCACAAGGGGCTGGACCCGGAGAAGGACCAGTCTTACGTCCTCAACGGCATCAAGCGGGACATCCTGAAGAACCTGCTCTTTCCCGTGGGCGGCTACCAGAAGTCCGAGATCCGGGCCTACGCCGCCAAGGCCGGGCTGACCGAGGTGGCGACGAAGCCGGACAGCGTGGACATCTGCTTCGTCCCCAACGGCGACCACGCCGCCGTGATCCGCAAGCGCCGGCCCGACCTGCAAACCGCCGGCAACGTGGTGGACACGGCCGGCGCCGTCCTCGGCCAACACGACGGCTACGAGCGCTACACCATCGGCCAGCGCAAAGGCCTGGGCATCGCCGCCGCCGGCAAGCGCTACGTGCTGGACATCCTGCCCGAGACCAACACCGTCGTCCTCGGCGAACGCGAAGGCCTGATGTCCTCGGGGTTAACCGCCTCCCGCGTCAACTGGCTCATCGACACGCCCGCGGACCCGCTGCGCTGCGTGGTCAAAATCCGCTACCGCAACGTCGGCTCTCCGGGAACGGTGACGGCGACGGAAAATGGCGGGGCGACGGTGGTTTTTGATGAGTCGCAGATGGCGGTGACGCCCGGCCAAGCCGTGGTGTTTTACGACGGCTCCCGGGTGCTGGGCGGCGGGTGGATTGAAACGCGGGGGTGAAACGGGTTACAACTTGGCTTGGAACGAAGCCAGGTCGGGACATGTGGCCGCCGCTTCGACGAGGTCTTCGAGCCGGTCCGGGTCTTCGATTTGCTGCAGGCGCCCGGACAGATCGGCGGGCAGGTCGGAGAACCTGGTTTTGAGGAATCGCAAGATCGACTTGCGGACCCCTTCCGATTCGATGTACTCCAAGAACGGGAAGTCGGATACTTTCAACATGCCTTGCCCCTTGAACAGTACGTCCATGACCCACCGCTTATTGTACCCGATTGACGCGAAAATAGCCGTGACCACTTTCAGACTCTCGACTTCGCCCGGCGGGGCCTTCGCGTCGATCAGATCGCGGCACCGGCCTAACAGAGCTTCGGGCGGCTGCATCGTCCGGGCCAGCGGAATCCACGGCACCACGCCCACGTCGCCCGACGCGAACATCTCCTCGGCGTCCAGTTCCCACAGTTTAATCACCCGCCACGCGACCCCGCCCGTCACCGTGCCTCCGGCCGAGACGAGCCGGGCTTCCCCGGCCACGCCCTGCCGGCCGCGCGGCTTCAACAAGATCAAGGCGGCGTCCGGCACGGCGTCCTTCGCCAGGCGGACGAGCAGGATGGCTTCGAGCATCTGCCGGTCCGCGTCGGCGCCCGGCTCGCTCTCCACTTCCAGCAGGAACGGCGTCGGCCGAGAGGCACCTTGAAACGTCACCTCGAACAGCCCGTCGGGGACGCGGCGCGGGGCCGCCTGTTCAGCCGGCACGGCCCGCCACGCCTCGACGGGCGGCAGGCCCAGCAGGCGGAACACGGAGTCGGCGTGGCGTTCGAGCATCCACTTGCTGCCGAGGTCTTTGTCGTTTCGCATGGGTGACGAGTCCGCGCGGGGTGTCGGGCGTCATCATACGCGGGCGGGAACCGTCCCGGAGATTTCCCTTGCGAATGGGCCGCCGGTCGGAGACCATGTGAGTGTTGAGTTTCTCTTTTAGGCCGGAATACTACCATGAAGCGACTTGCTCTGTTGGCCGTCATCGCCCTCACCCCCCTCGCGCCCGCCGGGGATCCGCCGGTGCCGACGGCGGCCGGCCCGACCGTCGGATATGGGCAAGTCGTCGTGAAGGACGACAAAGTCGTCCTCGCCCTGCGGCAACTGGACATGGCCTCGACGGCTGAAGTGCGCACGGTGACCGAGTACCAGAATGTCACCCGGAACACGCCGCAGGGCTTGGTGACCGAAAAGGGTCCCGTGACGAAGGCGGTCACGGTCACGGTGCTGAAGCCGCAGGGTTGGCGGACAGTCCACCTGCCGCTGGACGCGAAGGGGGTGTCCGTCACGGACACGGCCGGGGAGGCGATCCCGGACTTGAAGCTCGCCGGGCTGTTGGCCAAGGAGACCCCGGTGCTGGTCGCCGTCAACGACGCCCCGGACAAGCAGTATTTGCAGACGACCAAGCCGGGCACGATCATTGTCGTGGTGCCCACCGCCCTGTTGGGCCACGGCGTGGCCGCCGCGACGCCGGACGACATTCGCTTCCCGCCGGGGATTCGCCCGGTCCCCCGGGTCATCATCCAGCCTCCGGCGCCCAAGTAATTGAAAGGGGACTTTGGTTTTAGCTCCAACGGAGCGCCCGGGTGTAGCCAGGCCCGGAAGGGCCTGGAAGTGAGACCATCAAACGACCAAGCCCTGAAGGGGCGGCCGGAACTGGGGCGCCGTTCCGGCCGCCCCTTCAGGGCTTGAAAACATGTTGCCATGTGAACCAGCCCCTTCCGGGGCTGGCTACAAGCGGACGCTCCGTTGGAGCTAAAAACCGGGCGCCCTAATTGGGGTTCTCTGTGTAGGTGCGCAAGCGGCGCCCCAATTACGCCAACGCTTCCTTCACGACCTCGCCGGCCACGTCCGTCAGGCGGAAGTCGCGGCCGCCGAAGCGGAACGTCAGCTTTTTGTGGTCCACGCCCATGAGGTGCAGGATGGTGGCGTGCAGGTCGTTGACGTGGACGGGGCGCTCGGCGACGTTGTAGCCGAAGTCGTCCGTCTTGCCGATGACGGTCCCCTTCTTCACGCCGCCGCCGGCGAGCCACATGCTGAAGCAGCGCGGGTGGTGGTCCCGGCCGAAGCCGGCGGCCAGGTTGCCTTGGCCGTAGGCGGTGCGGCCGAACTCGCCGCCCCAGATTACGAGTGTCTCGTCCAGTAAGCCCGCGTTCTTCAAGTCTTGCAGCAGGCCGGCGGCGGGCTGGTCCGTGGCCATCGCTTGGCGCTTGACGCCGCCGGTCACGTCGCCGTGCTGGTCCCATCCGCGGTGGAAGAGCTGCACGAAGCGGACGCCGCGCTGCACCAGCCGCCGGGCCAGCAGGCAGTGCCGGGCGAAGGAGCCGGGGGTCTTCACCTCCGGGCCGTACAGGTCGAGCGTCTTGGCGTTCTCTTTCGTGATGTCCATCAACTCGGGGACGGACGACTGCATCTGGAACGCGAGCTCGAAGCTTTTGATGCGGGCCTCGATCTCCGGGTCTTTCACTTCGCCGTGCCGCAGGCGGTTCAACTCGTTGATGCCGCCGACGAGGTCGCCGCGGGTCTCGGGGCTGACGCCCTGCGGGTTGGACAGGTACAGCACCGGGTCGTTGCCGGCCATGAACTGAACCCCCTGGTGCTGGCTGGGCAGGAAGCCGCTGTGGAAGTACCGCGACGGGATCGGCTGGTCCATCGGGCCGGAGAGCATCACGGTGAACGCGGGCAAGTCCTTGTTGGCCGAGCCGAGGCCGTAGCTCATCCACGACCCCATGCACGGCAGCCCCGGCTGCGGCCGGCCGGTCTGCATGAACGTCACCGCCGGGTCGTGGTTGATCGGCTCCGAGTGGATCGACCGGATGAGGCACAGGTCGTCGGCCATCTTCCCCAGGTGCGGCAACGCTTCGGACACTTCCAACCCGGACTTGCCGTGCTTCGTCCACTTGTACCCGGTGCTGGCCGTCTTGAAGTGCCCCTGGTTGCGGGTCATCAGCGTCACGCGCTGCTCGCCTAAAATGCTCTTGGGCATGTCCTGCCCGTGCATCTCCTTCAACTTGGGCTTGTTGTCCCACAGGTCGACGTGCGACGGCCCGCCGGCCATGAACAGGTAAATGACGTTCTTCACCTTCGCCGGAAAGTGCGTCCCGTTCAACACGCCCGGCACCGCCGTCGGCGCCGCCTGACTCTGCTCCGCGAGCAGCGACGCGAGGGCGGCGTAGCCGATGCCGGAGGATGTATGGGTAAGGAACCGGCGGCGGGTGTAGAACATGAGAAAAATTCCTCGTCGTGAAATCATCGAATGGGGCGCGTCACCGCAACAGTCGGGGCTTTGTCTTCGTTGGAGTCCCGGCTTCAGCCGGTCTTCAGAGCTTCTGCGTGGCGATGGCTCCCGTCAGGGCGTTCCGGACCCCGCCGAAGACCGGCTGAAGCCGGGACTCCAACGAAGACAAAGCCCCGACTGTTGCGCGCGTCACTCGCGTGTCAGCGTCTCGTCCAAGTTCAGCAACACGTTGCACAGGCCGGTCCACGCGGCTTGTTCGCTCACGTCCAAGGTCTCGGGGCGAGGGGACTGGCCCACTCTCACGACGGCCTCAGCCGATTTCTTGTCCTTCTTGTAGCGGTCGAGCAAGATTGACAGTTGCTTCTTCAACGCGGCCCGCTCGGCTTGGCTCGGCTCGCGGGTGACGGCCGTGCGGAAGGCCCACGTCAGGCGGGCGTCCGGGTCGGCGGGGGCTTTCGTCAGAATCTGTTGGGCGAAGACTCGCGCGGCTTCCACGAAGGTCGGGTCGTTGAGCGTCACGAGGGCTTGCAGCGGCGTGTTGGTGCGCGGGCGCTGGGCGGCGCACTCCTCGCGGCTCGGGGCGTCGAACAACGCGAACATCGGGTGCAGCGACGTGCGGCGCCAGAAGGCGTACAGGCCGCGGCGGTATTGGTCGTCGCCGGTGGCGTTGGCCCACGCCCAGTTCTCGTTGCGACCTTTGTAGAAGTCGCCCGGTTGGTACGGCATCACGCTCGGGCCGCCGACCTTGGAACTTAATAGCCCGGAGATGGCCAGGGCGTTGTCCCGCACTTCCTCGGCGCTGAGGCGGAAGCGCGGGGCGCGGTACAGCAAGCGGTTGTTCGGGTCGGCGTCCGGGACGCTGCCGCCGAACGCGGAGGATTGCTTGTACGTGTTCGAGAGGGCGATCTTCTTGAACATCTTCTTCACGTCCCAGCCGGTTTGCACGAAGTCGGCGGCCAGCCAGTCCAGCAACTCGGGGTGCGACGGGAAATTCCCCTGCGTGCCGAAGTCGCCGAGCGTCTTCACGATGCCCGTGCCGAACATCTGCGCCCACAGCCGGTTCACGAACACGCGGGCCGTGAGCGGGTGGTCCGGGGAGACGAGCCATTCGGCCAAGTCGAGCCGGGAGGGCTGCTTCCAACTCGTCAGCCAGTGCGACGACTTCTTCAGCGGCGGGAAGACGGCCGGCACGCCGCGCGTGACCTTTTCCCCCTTCTGAAGGAAGTCCCCGCGGATCAGGACGAACGAGTCACGCGGCTTCGGCATCTCCTCGGTGACGAGCGTGTACGGGATCGCCTTCTCGGTCTCGACGGTCTGCTTGTCGGCGTCTTCCAGTTGCTTGTTGAGCGGGTCGAACGTGGCCCGCGTTCCGGCGTACACGAAGCGAAGGTAATGGTCGCGGATCGTCTTCGCGTGGGCCGGTGTGCGCTTGGCCGTCTCGGTCTTGACGGCCCCTTGCACATCCCCCGGTAGTTTCGCGTCGGCCTTGGCGGCCGACTCCCACGCGGCCAAGGAGGTCAAGGCCCGCACGTCGGCGGCCGTCGTGCGGATGCCGGCGGCGTCGTAGTTCACGGTGCCGTCGAACTGCGTGAACGCGAGACCGTTGATCTTCGCCCCCGGCTTGAGGCCGACCTGCTCGCAGGTGACTTCCAAGCGGACCCACTCACCGAGCTTGGGCAGTGGGCCGGCCTTGCGGTGGTTGACGCCGTCTGGTGAGCCGGTGAGGAACGCTTTGTCTTCGCCCCAATAGGCCCGGTGTTCCCACGAGCCGTCGTTCCATTGCAGCATCACGGTCTTCGGCGGGTCTTTCGGGTCGAGGTAGACGTGGGCGAACAGTGTGTCCTTGGCCGTGTTCACCGTCAACGGCTCGGCCGCCCCGGTGAAGTAATCCTGGTGCGTCCCCGGCCCGGTGCGGCGGACGGACATCTTCCCCTGCTTGGCGTTGGTGGAGACGAACTGCCAGCCCCCTTGGCCGACCGCCCCCTTGGGCAGGGCGTCGTCCACCCAGACGATGTCCGTCGGCTCGGGCGGCTTGATGTCCGTCGCCTTCGGCTCCTCGTACTTGGCGGCGGCCAGCGCGGCGGCGATTTCCTTCGTCACCCGCTCCTTGGTCGCTTTGGCGGCGGCGAGCGTCTTCTCCTGTTCCGGCGTCGGCAACTTCAACACCGGCGGCAGCGTGGCCCCGTGGTTGCCGCTGGCCATCGGCTCTTGGATGCCGGCGAAGAATGCGAAGAGGGAGTAATACTCCTTGTGCGAGATCGGGTCGTACTTGTGCGTGTGGCACTCGGCGCACCCGAGCGTGAGGCCGAGCCACGTCTGGCCGAGCGTGTTGGTGCGGTCCACGTTGTAGCGGATCACGAACTCTTCCGGGTCGGCCCCGCCCTCTTCGTTGAAGCGGGAGTTGCGATTGAACCCGGTGGCGATCTTCTGCTCCATAGTCGGGTTGGGCAGCAAGTCCCCGGCGAGTTGCTCGACGGTGAAGCGGTCGAACGGCTTGTTGGCGTTGAACGAGTTAATCACATAATCCCGCCACATCCACATCTGGCGGGTGCTGTCATAGTGGTAGCCGGACGTGTCCCCGAAGCGGGCCAGGTCGAGCCAGAGTTGGGCCATCTTTTCGCCGTAGCGCGGCGAGGCCAACATGCGGTCCACCATCGCCTCGTAGGCCGTTGGCGACGGGTCCGCGAGGTATTGGTCCGCTTCCGCCAGCGTCGGCGGCACGCCCCGCAAGTCGAGTGACACGCGGCGAATCAGCGTGTGCTTGTCCGCCTCGCCGGCCGGCTTCACGTTGACCCGGTCGAGCCGGGCCAGGATGAACGCGTCGATCTCGCCCTTCGCCCACGCCGGGTTGCTCGTTACGGGCAGGGGAGCTTTCACCGGCTTGGCGAACGCCCAGTGCGTCTGGTACTCCGCACCGGCCGCGACCCAGGCGCGCAGCAATTCTTTCTGGTCGGCTGTCAACGGCTTGCCGTGTTCCGGCGGGGGCATGACCGCCCCCTTGTCCTTGGACAGCACGCGGGCGACGAGTTCGCTCTTGTCCGGCTTGCCGGGGACGACGGCAATCTCCCCGCTCTTCGACTTTTGCCGGGCCATCTCGGGCAAGTCGAGACGCAGCCCGGCCTTCAGAGCCTTCGGGTCCGGCCCGTGGCAGGCGAAGCAGTGGTTGGCCAAGATCGGCCGGATGTCGCGCGAGTAGTCGATTTTCGGGCGGGCCGTGCCCGCGGACCCGGGTTCCGCGACCAAGGCGGAACAGCCGACAAGGGTGACGCACCCGGCGAGGAGGGATCGCAGCATAGGGGATCAGTCAGACGGTTGAGTGTAAGGCGGGCCAAGGCGGGTATGGGAATCATACCCGACGACCGGGCGGGTTGTCCAAGGGGAATCGGGGGAAAATCGCGCTGGCCGCGAAAGGCCACCTCACCCCCTAACCCCTTGTAAGGGGTTAGGGGGTGAGGTGGCCTTTCATCTCGCCCCCCGCCACACCTTTCGCGCCCCAGTCTGACTCACTACCCTCCGCTGTCACTTCCCACCTCATCCGCCCGCCCCGCGCGTGGCCTACGGTTCTGCATTCGCCCCACTTTTCGCCGCCCGGACGTTATGACACCCACCGCCCCGCCCGACGCTTCCGAATTACTCGCCCAACTGCGGGCGTGTGAGGCCCGCTACCGCCTGCTGACGGAGAACTCGACCGACTTGGTCAGCCGCGTCAACCTCGACGGCGAGTACGTCTACGTCTCCCCGGTCAGCCGGGCGCTGTTCGGCCGCGAGCCGGCGGCGATGACCGGCCGGCCCATCCAAGCCTTCGTGTGCGAGGCCGACTGGCCGCGGGTCGTGGAGATGCTGGAACAGGTGATGACCGGCCCGGCCGACCAGACGTGCCTGCACCGCGCCCGGCGGCACGACGGCTCGACCGTGTGGTGCGAGACGACGGCCAAGGGCGTGTGGGACGAGTACGGGGCCGTCACGGAGATCGTCACCGTCACTCGCAGCGTCGAGGAGCGGAAGCGGCTCGAAGCGCGCATGCAGAACTCGATGAAGATGGAGGCCGTCGGCCGGCTGGCCGGGGGCGTCGCCCACGACTTCAACAACATCCTCACCGTCATCAACGGGTTCAGCGAGATGGTCCTGCGCAATGTGGCGACGCAGGACGCGGCCCGCACCATCGGGCAGGTGAAGGAAATCCGCAAGGCCGGGGAGCGGGCGTCGTCCCTCACCCGGCAACTGCTGGCGTTCGGCCGGCAGCAGATCCAAGCCCGCGTGAAGCTGAATCTGAACGCCATCGTGACGGACACGGAGCAGATGCTCACCCGGCTAATCGGCGAGGACATCGAGATCGGCTTGGAGTTGCACCCGGGGCTGGGCTTCGTGAACGCGGACCTCTCCCAAGTGGAACAGGTGCTGATGAACCTCGTGGTGAACGCCCGCGACGCCATGCCGGACGGCGGCGACATCCGCGTCAGCACGGGGAACGTCACCTTCGACCGGCCGCCGGAGGAAGACGTGCCGGCCGGCGACTACGCCATGCTGGAGGTGGGAGACAACGGGTGCGGCATGTCCGACGCGCTGAAGGCCCGCATTTTCGAGCCGTTCTTCACCACCAAGGAGATGGGCAAGGGGACCGGCCTCGGCTTGGCAATGGTGTACGGCATCGTGAAGCAAAGCGACGGGTTCATTACCTGCGACAGCGAACTGGGCCGCGGCACCACGTTCCGCATTTTCTTCCCGCGCTGCGCCCCGCCGGCCGCGGACAGTGAGACGCGAAGCCGGTGCGGGGCGACGACCGCCATCTTCGGGGACGAGACGGTCCTGCTCACGGAGGACGACGACGGCGTGCGCAAGGTGACGGCCGCCATGCTGCGGACGCTCGGGTACAAGGTGATCGAGGCCGCCGGCGGCGTGGAGGCGCTGCGGCAGTGCCGCGAACACCGCGGGCCGATCCACTTGTTAGTAACGGACGTGGTGATGCCGGTGATGAACGGCCGCGAACTGGCCGACCGCGTGAAGACCGTCCTGCCCGGCATCAAAATCCTGTTCGTCTCCGGCTACACGGACGACGCCATCCTCCGCCACGGCGTCCTGGACGAGCACATGGCCTTCCTCAACAAGCCCCTCTCCCACGAGTCGCTCGGCCGCAAGATCAGGGAAGTGCTGATGCCGGCGTATTGGCGGCGAAATTGCCTTTTGTTTCTCAGTGGCGGTCACCCTTGAACAATCGCGTCCGCCGAAATCTCCACCAGTATCTCCGGTGAAATCAGCTTCCGCACTTCCACCATGGCGGTCGCCGGGCGGATGTCGCCGAAGACTTCGCCGTGGGCCTTGCCGACCTTTTCCCACTCGGCGATGTTCGTCAGGTAAATCGTGGTCCGCACCACGTCGGACAGCTTGGCCCCGGCCTTCTCCAGCGCATTTTGGATGTTCTTAAGGATCTGCACGGTCTGGGCGTACACGTCCCCCTCGCCGACGAACGCCCCGTCCGGCCCGCTGGCCGTCGTGCCGGAGACGGCCACGAACTGGCCGACGCGCACCGCCCGCGAATACCCGATGATCGGCTCCCACTTACTGCCCGTCGAAACGTTCTGCCGGTCCATTGCTTGCCCTTCAATTGCGGAAAGAAAGACATTGTGAAAAGTCGGGGGCCGATGTCAACGGCCCTTTGCCTTACGGCAAGTCCCGCCCCAACCGCTCGTAGGGGACGGTGAAGAAGTAGTCGAGCGCCTTCTTGGAGGCGTCCCCGGTCCGCAGGCCTTGTTGCAGGAAGATTTTTCGCTGGGCCGAGGTGCCGTGCGTGAAGCTCTCCGGGCGGACAGCCCGGCCGGCGCCGCGCTGGAGCTTGTCGTCGCCGATGCCTTCGGCCGCCTTCAGCCCTTCCTCAATGTCGCCCGGCTCCAGAATGTGCTTGCGCTTGTTGGCGTGGTGGCCCCACACGCCGGCCAGATAGTCGGCCTGGAGTTCCAGCCGCACGGACAGTTGGTTTTGCTCTGCCTTGCCTTGGCCGGACTCCGCGCGGGCGCTGTACCCGAGCAGCTTCTGGACGTGGTGGCCGATCTCGTGGGCGATCACATACGCGCGGGCGAAGTCGGCGCTGGTGCCCGTGAGCTTTTTCAGCTCGTTGAAGAAGACGAGGTCGATGTACACTTCTTGATCAGTGGGGCAGTAGAACGGCCCCATCGCGGCTTGGCCCGTGCCGCAGCCGGTGGCGGTCTGGTCGGAGAACATCACCAACTTCGGGTTCTTGTAGCGCAGGCCCTGTTGTTGGAATTGCTCGCCCCACACGTCCTCGGTCATCTTCAGGACGACTTTGACGAACTTCGCCTCCTGGTCGCTCTGCTCCTTGGTGAGCGCCGACCGGCCGCCCCCCTGATTCTGCGCCTTGTTGATGATCTCGGCGGGGTCGCCGCCCTGGAGCAGGAAGATGATGACGCCGATGATGGAGAGGCCGCCGAGGCCGCCGCCGATGGCCATGGGACCTCCCATGCCGCGTCGGTCTTCCACGTTGGAACTTTCTTCGCCGCCGGCCCATTGCATGTGAAGACTCCCGGAGAGAGGAGGTTATTTGTCATCAGTCTAGGCGCGCGGGGCGCGCCGGCGACCACGCACCTTTGCAATTGTGGCGCCGGCTCACTGGTTTGCCGCCCGAGACGCCGCCGTCACGCTATAAAATGACTTCTCTCCCCGGGAGGTCTCCCCATGTCTGTCTTGAGTGACGCCGCGATTGCCGAATACCACGAACTGGGCTTCCACGTCGCCCGCGGGCTGTTCGACCGCGAGGAAATCGGGCTGCTGCACCGGGCCGCCAAGGAAGACCACGAACTGGACAAGCGGTCGTTCGGCCGGGCCGACGGCGAGGGGGGCACGGTGCGGCTTTCCCTGTGGAATCACCCCGGCGACGGCATTTACGGCATGTTCGCCCGGTGCGAGCGCGTGGTCCGCGGCGCGGAGAAGATTCTCGGCGGCGAGGTGTACCACTACCACTCCAAGATGATCATGAAGGACGCCAAAGTCGGCGGGGCGTGGACGTGGCACCAGGATTACGGGTACTGGTACCAGAACGGCGTCATCCTGCCGCTGCTGACCAGCGTGATGGTGGCCGTGGACCGGGCCACCGCGGAGAACGGCTGCCTGCAAGTGATCGCCGGGTCGCACCACTGCGGCCGGATCGACCACATCCTCACGGGCCAACAAGCCGGGGCCGACCGCGAGCGCGTGGACGAAATCTTGAAGCGGATGAAACTGGTGTACGTCGAGATGGAGCCGGGCGACGGCGTCTTCTTCCACCCGAACCTGTTGCACCGCTCCGACCAGAACCGCTCCGACCACGCCCGCTGGGCCATGATCTGCTGCTACAACGCCGCCCGCAACGACCCGTACAAGGACGCGCACCACCCGCGCTACACGCCGTTAAACGTCGTGCCGGACTCACGCATCAAAGAGGTGGGAATCAAGCGGTTCGCCGACGACACGTCCAACGTGGCGTGGCTGGAAGACAAGCGGAACCGCAGCGTGACGATCTTGGCGAAAGAGCCGAGGGTTGACGAGAAGAACTTCACCACAGAGGACACAGAGAACACAGAGGAAAACCAAAGCCGAGGAAAGGCATCATGAAAAATGTCTTCTCCTGTCTTTCCTCTGTGTTCTCTGTGTCCTCTGT
>JAYTTY010000449.1:0-4653 GCA_043744795.1 Zavarzinella sp.
GCGTGAGCCGCCGGGTGATGGGCATGGGCGCATCACCCGGCGGCTCACGCCGCTCGGCTCACTCGGCAAATGGCATCACCGCGAACTCACGCGCCCACCGGCGCCTAAACGGTGATCGTGAACCACTGGTCCGTCATCGCGCCGCCCTGGTCTTGGGCGTAGACGTGGACCTGATACGAGGGCTTCGGATCCCACATGAACAGGCTGGGGTCCGTCACCCGCACTTGGTTGCCGACCACGGTGAACTTGCCGCCGCCGTTCTCGGCCATGAAGTAGCTGACGCTGCCGCCGGCGTCCGGGTCGGTGGAACTCAAGGTTCCGACGACGAAGCCCGCGGTGGTCGGCAACGTCAAACTGCTGTTCGACAGGCTGAGGTTAGCCGGCGCCTCGTTGACGTTGTTCACGGTGATCGTGAACGTCTTGTCGAACCACAGGCCGCCGGCGTCCGTCGCCCGCACCGTCACCGAATGACTGGTGGCCGTCTCGAAGTCCAGCGCGGCCCCGTTGGCGACCACCAAGTTCACCCCGCTGAGGGCGAAGCGGCCGCCGGCGTTGTTCAGCAGCGTCAACGCCGGCGGGGCCGGCGAATCGTCGATGGCGCCGAGGGTTCCCACATAGGCGCCGGGGGCGCTGTTCTCGTTCACCGAGGCGTTGGACAGGTTGATGGCCGTCGGCGCGGCGTTGGCCGGCGGCCCGCCGGCCGGGATGCCGGTCACGGTGATCGTGAACGTCTTCGTGATCCCCAGCCCGCCTTGATCCAGCGCCAGCACGGTGACTTGGTACGTCGGCGCGGGGTCGTAGCCGAACTGGGCCTGGTCCGCGGTCCGCAGTTCGTTGCCGACGAGTTGGAACTTGCCGCCGGCGTTGTTGGTGAGGATGTACTGGACCGAGCCACCGGCGTCGGGGTCCGTCGCGGTCAGCGTGCCGACCACCGTGGCCGGCAGGGCGACCGAGGCGTTCGAGAGGGTGAGGGCCATCGGGGCCTCGTTCTCATTGGTCACCTGGATCGTGAAGGTCTGCGTGGCCGTCCCGCCCGAGCCGGTGGCCTGCACGGTAATCTGGTGCGACGTGGCCGCCTCGTAATCGAGCAGGTTGGCGTTGACGGCGAAGACGGTGTTGCCGGCGACGCCGAACCGGCCGCCGGCGTTGTTGGTCAGGCTGTATGTCGTCGCCCCGCCTTCGGGGTTCGTCGCCGACAGGGTGCCCACGTACCGGCCGAACGGGCCGTTCTCCGGGACGGTCTGGCCGGCCAGCGTGATGCCGGTCGGGGCCTCGGCGACGTTCGTCACGTTGACCTGGAAGCCGCGGACCGTGGACAGGCCGCCGAGGTCCGTGGCCCGGACGGAGACGTAAAAGTTCTTCTGCTGTTCGTAGTCGAGATTGGCGCCCGCCGCGACCACCAACTGGTTGCCGGACACCGCGAACCGCCCGCCGGCGCTGTTGACCACCGTGAAGGTGTGCGTGTCGCCCACATCGGGGTCCGCCGCGCCGAGTTGGCCGACGACCGTATTCGCGGCCGAGTTCTCTGGGACGAAGGCGTTCGACAGGGACACGCTCGTCGGCCGCTCGTTGACGTTCGTGAGGGCGACGGTGAACGTGTCCTCCCCGTTCACGCCGTTGGCGGCCGTGGCCTTGATGCGGACGCTCAACGACGCCCCCAGGGCCTCGAAGTTTAAGTTGTGCGTCGTGCGGAGTTGGTTGCCGGCGACGTAGAAGTCGCCGTTGTTGCCGCTGCCGGCTCCGGCGACCAGCGCGAACCCGGTGTAACCCGCGCCCCCCGCGAGCGTCGGCGTCAGGGTGCCGAGCAGCGCCCCGCCGTACGTGTTCTCCGCGATCGCGTCGTTGCTCAGGGTCATGTTCGTCCCGACCAAACTGGCCGGGACTTCACGCCCTTCCAGTTGCGAGACGCTCAGGCGGGGCTGAAGCCCGGCCGGGCGCCGACGGGGAGAAAGCAATCGACGGATCGCGGGGAGAAACATCGGGAGGGTCTCGGTCGGTGGGTGTCGGAGAGCAATTCGCCTTCTCCCATCAGGATCGTGCATTCACTCACCCCTTTCTGCACCGGCATTCTCGGGTTTCATCAAATTAAGCGGCCGCGGGCGCCGTCCGCGCCGCCTGCCGGGATTGTGACAGTTGCGAGGCCGAACTTCGGGGATCCGCTCTTGCCAATTTTCCACTGGCATCCCGCCCGCGAATCCCCGAAAATCATCCGGAAGAATTCGCCCCCGTCGTCGTTAGCCCTTTCGCCTACGAACCTCGTTGCGATGGACACCGCCATGTGCCGCCTGCTTGCCGTCTTGCTTTTGCTGCCCGCTGCCGGCGTCGCCCAAGACAAAAAGGGGACGCAATACGCCTTTCTGGTCGGGTGCTCCGGGTACGCCGAGACGCAGTTGAAGCCGCTGCCGTACACGGTGAACGACGTGGAGGCGTTGCGGCAGGTATTTCTTGAGATGGGCTGTCTGGGGGACGTTTACTGAGACGGCGGCCATGTGGTACCAATAGGGCTCCGACGGCGGGTACGAGAACGCGATGTACTTGTTGGCGCTGTGCTACCTGAACGGGGACGGGGTGGCTAAAGACGAGTCGCAGGGATTGAAATGGCTGAAGACGGCCGCCAAGGCGGGGAAAAAAGACGCCCGTGACCTGTTGAAGCAATTGAGCAACGAGTGACCGTCCCACCTGCAAGCCAGTCACCACACGGAACTTCAACAATTTTTTTGATGCGCCGCGGAAGATTCTCGCCTCGACCTCGTTTCCCCCTCTCCACGACAGTTCCCCCTTCCCCCCGGTGGAGACAGGCCATGTGGAAAGTGATCCTGCCCGTGTTGACCGCAGCGTTGGTGCTCGCCGTGGAATTGACCGGCGGCTACCTCAAGGGGCTCATCGAGCAAGCCCAGCCCCCACGCCAAGTGTTGGTGACAGTCCAAGCCGCCGCGGACCTGCCCGCCGTTGCGGACGGCTACACCAAGTGGGTGACCGACCCGGTCCAGAAAACACACACGTGCCATTACGCATACTTGAACACGACGGGCACCGTGAGCGACCAGACGGTCGTGGTCTTCTACGGCGACCAAAACCGCCGGCGTTGGGCGTACTTCTACAACGCCCGGAAAGAGCCGTGGGCGCGGTGCGCTGTTCCCGTCAATCCCCGGTTCAAAGCGGGCGTGCCGGTCTGGGAAGAACTCACGTGTGACGGTGCTGGCTACGCTCCTCTCCGGGGTGCTGCCCGCCCGACGCCGAAGGACGGGACGAAACCCGTTGCCGACCTGCCGTTACCCCCGGCGTGAGTGGGCGCTTCGGAGTCGGGGCCGGCCGCTTTTTCACTGGTATATCACCGCCGAGGACGTGACAATTGCTTGGAAGCTCTCGTCTGCCGCCAACCCGTCTTTGACTCGAAAATTTTTTGTGGTGGAGTCCGTCATGCACCGCCTCCTTGCTGTTCTGCTCGTGCTGCCCGCCGTTTGCTTCGCTCAGCCGAAGGAGACGGGGATACAGTATGCGTTTCTCGTCGGGTGTTCCGGGTATCCGGAGGCGAAGTTGACGCAGTTGCCATACACGGTCAACGACATCGAGCAGTTTCGGCAGGCGTTGTTGGACACGGGCTTCAAGGCCGAGCACATGAAAATGCTGCACGACAAGCAGGGGATCCGGTACCTGCCCGAATCGAAAAAGATCGTCAAGGAGTTCGGCCTGTTCATTGCCGGACTGCGGCCGGAAGACACGGTCGTGGTCGCCTTGTCCGGGCACGGCGTGCAACTGAAAAAGGAGGGGGTGTCATACTTCTGCCCGCTGGACGCGGACTTGGAGGACCAGACGACGCTGATCGCGCTGGACGGCCCGGGCGGGTTGTTCGGGCAGCTCAAGGCGTGCAACGCGAAACGCAAGCTGCTGATCGTGAATGCGTGCCGGGACGTGCGGGTGATCGCCGGCAAGCGGGCGCAGGCGGCGGACAAGGGGGACTATCTCGGGGATGTCGGGGCGGCCGCGGTGCCGGAGGGGGTGGCGGCGATTTACTCGTGTGCGGCGGGTCAGAAGAGTTACTTCGACCCGAAGCGGGAGCAGGGCATCTTCTTCGACCATGTGACGCGGGCGTGGCGGGGGGAGTACGCCGCCGGCCAGCCGGACACGAGCATTGAGGACTTCTTCCGCGAGGTGTCCGTCCGCACCAAGCTGGACGTGGACAAGACCTACGGCGAGGCCCAAGTGCCGGAAGTGCAGCGGGAGTACAAAGGCGAATGGCTGGTGCGCCGGTCGGTGGTGCGGGCGAAGGTTGACCCGAAACCGACACCGATGACGGTTGGCGATGACCCGAAGCCGGGCGAGGAGCGGGCGATTGAGATTGCGAAGGGGGTGAAGATGACGTTCTGCTGGATCCCGAAGGGGAAGACGACGCTGGGGTCGCCAGCGGGAGAGAAAAGCCGCAGTGCTGATGAGAAGGAACACGACTTCACGACAAAGGGGTTTTGGTTTGGGAAGTACGAGGTGCAGCAGTCGGAGTGGGAAGGGGTGATGGGGGAGAACCCGAGCGAGTCCAAGGGGGCGACCCTGCCGGTGGAGCTAGATGTGCCCGACCGAATCCCGCTGCCATTGTGGTATTCGATTGCCCAGATTCACGCGGCCAACGGGCGTCCGTTGTAGGTCCAGCGGTACGGG
>JAYTTY010000450.1:0-4652 GCA_043744795.1 Zavarzinella sp.
GCTTTTCGCTCCGCGAAAAGCGACGATGAATCAAAACGCAAACGGCCCGGAGGAAACAGTCTCCTGTTTCCTCCGGGCCGTTTGCGTTGACGCTCGTCAACCGAATCAATCTGTCTTACCGAGTGGAGATGACAGGAATCGAACCTGCGACCTCTTGAATGCCATTCAAGCGCTCTCCCAACTGAGCTACACCCCCGGCACCACTAACTTAGAGGCAACGCGGCGGGGCGTCAACGTGGCGCCCGCCGTGATGGCGAAAAAACTCTGCCCGGAGTGAGTGGTTGAGACGCCGCTTGGTTCGCGGTAACTCCCACACTCACCGCACGGAGACGAAGTCGTTGTGGTTCAGCAGGACGTGGATCAGATTCTCCCGCGCCCGTTGGGCGCCGTCGGCAGAGGCCGGTTTACTGGCGGCGGGGCCGCCGAGGGGGGTGAGCTTTTTGCCGGCGAAGAGGGCGGCCTGGTCCTTGAGGAAGGTTTGGCACAAGGCGCGCTCGTCGGCGGCCGGAGGCCGGCTCAGGATCGTCTCGAAGGCGGCGGCGATGAACTCGGGTTCGGCCGGGGCCTGCTTGGTCAACTTGGCGGCCAGGAGGCGGGACATGGTTTGCGTCAGCGGGCTGTTGGCCAAGGCCAAGGCCTGTTGCGGGACGACGCTCTCGCCGCGGCGGTAGCACTCGGTCGGGCTGGCGGAGTCGAACAGTTCCAGGAACGTCATCTGCTTTTCCGGGGCGTGCCGGAAGTACAGCGACCGCCGGAACGTCGTCAGGCCGGCGGCCTCGTTGATCTCCTCGCCGCCGCGCGTGCGGTCGAGTTCCCCGGCCACGGCCAGCACCGAGTCGCGCACGGCCTCGGCCGTCATTCGCCGGGTGTTCTGCCGCCACAGGAAGCGGTTGTCCGGGTCGCGGGCGGCGTCGGAAGCGACCGGCAGGGAGTCCATCCGGTACGTCGCGCTGAGGACGATCAGGCGGTGGACGTGCTTGAGGCTCCAGCCGTTGGTCATGAGTTCGGCGGCGAGCCAGTCGATGAGTTTCGGGTGCGTCGGGGGTTGGCCGTTCTTGCCGAAGTCGAACATGGTGGGGACGATCCCCGTGCCGAAGCGGCGCAGCCACAGGTGGTTGACGGCCACGCGGGCCGTCAGCGGGTTCTTCGGGTCGGCGAGCCAGTTGGCGAGGGCCAGTCGGCGGCCCGTGCTGGTGGCCGGGAAGGCTTTCACCGGCCGCACGGCGAAGGCCGTGGACGGGGCGGCCTTCGCCGCGGTCTCGGCTTTCGCCAATGCGGCCTGGGCGTCGGCCAATTTCTTCGCCGGGTCGGGCTGGCCCTTCGGCGTCACGGTCCAGCGAGCGAGCGTGGCGGCGGCCACCAACTTCTTCGCTTCGGCCACGGCCACGGCGCGTTGGAGTTGCGTGACCTTCTCGGCGGCCGGCTTCCACGCGGGCGACTTGGCGTCGAGGCTTTCGACCGCCAGGTGGGCGGAGAACACGTCCCGCTTCCGTTCGGCGATCAGCACGTCCGCTTGGGCGGCGGCCACTTGGTCTTGTCGCAGACCGATCAGTGAACTCTTCAACACGGCGGGCAAGACGCCGAAACCGAGTGGGACGGCGCCGAGCCGGGCGCTCGCGGCCCGCAGGTCGGCGTGGGCCTTGGCGACGGCGGCGTCGTTGGCGGCCTTGGTCTCTTCGAGGACGAACGGCCGGTCGTCCGGCGTCACGGCGAATTTCGGCAGCGTCACGGGCTTGATGTCGAACGTCGGGCCGACGAGGGCGGCGGGGACGGCCGGCGGGATCGGCTTCGTCTTGTCCGGGTCTTGGTCGTTGCCGCGGACGAACAGGTACGTCGGCCGGGCGGCGTCGGCGTCGTAGACGCGCACCAAGCCGGCTTTGGCCGTATCGGCTTGGCCGGGCAGGCGGTCGGTGCGGATGTCGTGGGCGCCGAAGATGGCCCGGAACGAGTAGTAGTCCGTCTGCGGGATCGGGTCGTACATGTGGTCGTGGCACTTGGCGCAATTCACCGTCAGGCCGAGGAAGCCCTTGGCCGTGTGTTCCACGGTGCGGTCCAGCCAGACCTCGCGGCTGAACTTGTACCAGTTCCGCACGAGGAAGCCGGTGGCCCGCAGGGCGTTCTCGTCGCCCGGGGCTAACTCATCGGCCGCCAGCATTTCCTTCACCATGCGGTCGTATGGCTTGTCCGCGTTGACGCTCTCCACGATCCAGTCCCGCCACCGCCAGATGTGCGGCTGGCTGTCGCGGATCTCGGCCTGATACCCGGCCCAGTCGGAATAGCGCCACACGTCCATCCAGTGCCGGGCCTGCGCCTCGCCGTACTCCGGCCGGGCCATCAGATGATCGACGACTTTTTCGTAGGCGTTGGGTGACGTGTCACTCAGGAAGGCGTGCAACTCGTCGCGGGTCGGCGGCAATCCAATGAGGTCGATGGAGACGCGGCGCAGGAGCGTCGCTTTGGAAGTTTCCGGCCGGGGCTTGAGGCCGTTCTTGTCGTGCTGCTCGGCCACGAAGGCGTCGATGGGGTTCTTCACCCACGCGGCATTCTTCACGGCCGGCACGGCGGGGCGTTTGACGGGCTCCAGCGGCAGCCAGCGGTAGTCGGCCCGCTTCGCCCGCAGGTCGGCCAGCTTCTTCTTGGCCGCGGCCCGCTCGGCCGGGGTGGGGTAGTCGGCGTGCGTGCCGGGGAACTTGCCGGCGAGGATTTCCTCCATGTCCGGGATGCCGTCCTTGTCCGTGTCCCGGTCGGCGAGGGCGTCCAGCGCGTCGCCGATGTCGGAGCGCAGGCCGGCCTTCTTGCGGTCCTTTCGCCACTCGGCGATCACTTTGCCGAAGTCGTTGTGCGGCTTGTCCGACTCGTCCCCGCCGTCGGCGTGGCAAAGAACGCAGGCGTTCAGGCGCGGGGCGAACCCCGGCCCGACGTACTCGGCGACGCTCTTCAAGTGGGCGGGCTTGGCGGAGAGATTGCCGGCGATCAACAGGAGCGATAGCGACAGGAGTAAACGCATCAAGGGAACACCTGCAACGGGGAACCGGCCGGCGGGGTGGCTTCACGATGAACGGTCGGCGGGCCGGTGTCAAGGGAAAAGGGCGGCCGGCACAACGGTCATGCGTCGAGAAACGCCCGGCCGGTATCATAAGGCGATGCCGCCCGCGCACTTCTCTCACTGGGGGATTCACATGGTTTTCGCTCGCACAATTCCGCCCGTCTTCGCACTGGCGTGGGCCGTCCTCTCCGTTCCCCAATTCGCGGTTGCGGACAATTGGCCCGCGTGGCGGGGGCCGACGGGGCAGGGCTTTTGCAGTGAGAAGAACGTCCCCCTGAAATGGTCCGCGACGCAGAACGTGAAGTGGAAGGTTCCGCTCGCGGACCAGGGGAACTCGACGCCCGTCGTGTGGGGCGACAAGATTTTCTTAACCCAGGCGAACAAGGGCGGCACGGCGCGCAGCCTGCTGTGCCTGGCCCGCGCGGACGGGAAGCTTCTCTGGCAAAAGGACGTGGCCTACGCCGAGGCGGAAAAGAACTGGAACCCGTCGTGGTACTGCAACGCCTCCCCCGTGACGGACGGCGAGCGCGTCGTCGTGAGCTTCGGGTCGGCCGGCGTGTCCTGCTACGACTTCGCCGGCAAGGAACTGTGGACGCGGGCGGACCTCGGGAAGTGGGAGCACGTGTTCGGCAACGGCGCCTCCCCCGTCCTGTACG
Organism: Zavarzinella sp.; assembly: GCA_043744795.1. Classification (GTDB taxonomy): domain Bacteria; phylum Planctomycetota; class Planctomycetia; order Gemmatales; family Gemmataceae; genus Zavarzinella. The sequence continues at coordinate 3,703 of JAYTTY010000450.1, forward strand.
GCGACCTCGCCATCCAGTGGTGCGGCCCGAACGAGACGACGGGCCGAAACGTCCTCCTCGCCGTCGACAAGAAGACCGGCAAAACGGCTTGGGAACACGAAGAAAAGGAAGGGTCGTGGGCCACGCCGCTCGTCACCAAGATCGACGGCAAGGATCAACTGGTGTTGGGCACGGGGCCGCGGCTCAAGGGCTTCGACCCGAAGACCGGCGCGGAACTGTGGGCCTGCGCCGGCTTGGAAAGCTACGTCTACCCCTCGGCGCTCGTCGGCAACGGCGTCGCGGTCGGCATGTCCGGGTACGGCAAGTCGTCCCTCGCGGTCAAACTCGGCGGCTCGGGGGACATCACCAAGGACAGGCTCTGGCTTCACCCCAAGCCCGCCAACCAGCGCGTCGGCTCCGGACTGATCGTCGGGGAACACGTCTACATCATCGACGAGAGCGGGCAGCCGCGCTGCTACGAGCTACAGACCGGGAAAGACCTCTGGAAAGACGCGGACAAGTTCAAGAGCGTGACGTGGGGGTCAATGGTCCACGCCGACGGGCGACTGTACGTCCTGATGCGGAACGGCGAAACGGTCGTCCTCGCGGCAAAGCCCAAGTTCGAGATCCTCGCCGTCAACACGATGGACAAGGGGGAGCAAACGAACTCCTCCCTCGCGGTGTCCGACGGCGAAGTGTTCATTCGCACGTTCAAAAGCCTATGGTGTATCGCCGAGAAGAAGTGACGGGCGGCGACATGGCGATTGGCGGTCGCGTTGGAGTCCCGCTTTTAAGCGGTCTTGGGCAGGAGAGCCAAGCCGCGGACGACCGGCCGGATTTCGCCGGCGTTGGAGTCCCGGCTTCAGCCGGTCTTCGGGACTCTCGCCCGGTAAGGCCGGCCACTTTCGGGCGAGGGGTCCGAAGACCGGCTGAAGCCGGGACTCCAACGCCGGCGAAATCCGGCCGGTCGT
>JAYTTY010000451.1:0-18239 GCA_043744795.1 Zavarzinella sp.
CCTGCGTTTTATCCGTGTTTCGTCCGTGTTCGATCCGTGGCTAAAAATGTCTTTGACTTGATTTCCTAGGCGCAAAAAAGGCCGCCGGGTTCCCCCGGCGGCCTTTCGCGTTTCAACTCTCGCCCGACCAACTCACGCCTTCAGGAAGGCGTCCACGTCGGCCTGCGTGATGCGGGTGCCCGGCTTGTCGATCTTCTTGCTGAGCATGCTGATGATCGTCGGCGTGTACGGGAGCTTCCCCTTCGTCAGGAGGCCCTTGAGCCGAATATCCTGGCGGACCCGCTCTTTGCGCTTCTTGTGACCGTTCTCCAGCCGGGACTCCTGCATTTCCACAATCCGCAGGTCCAAGCGATCGCGACGCACGCCCATGACAAGATCCTTTTGTGTACCGAAGTAAACGGCCGTGATTTTTTGCGAAACAATCTTTGTAGCGAGAGTGCCACGCCGGGCAAGTCGGCGCCACCCAGTAATCTCTGTGCCGTCGTTGGAGTCCCGGCTTCAGCCGGTCTTCGGCAGCGGCGTCCCGAACGGGTGACAGCGTTCGCGGCGGAAAGTTTTGAAGACCGGCTGAAGCCGGGACTCCAACGAAAGCCAAAAATTTGGCGTTCACTTCCCGCCCAACTCCTTCACCAACGCCGGGCAGTCGTAGAGCTTCAGCGCCGCCAGAATCCCCTTGGAATGCACCGAGATGTGCCGGGCTTGCACGTCCGTGTAGACGAAGTTTCTGACCAGGCCGTGGCGGTTGCGGTCGAAGTTGATGCCAACGAACTCGCCGGCCCGGTTCAGGACCGGGCTGCCGGAGTTGCCGCCGATGGTGTCGGCGGTGGACGCGAAGTTGAACGGAGCCGCCGGGTCGAGTTTGGCTTGGCCGTCCCGCCACCGCTTGGGCAGGTCGAACGGCTCCTTGTGCTGTTGCAACTCGGCCTTCGCGAACAGGCCGCCGTAGGTCGTGGCGAACGGCACCGGCTTCCCCTCGGCCTCGTACCCCTTCACGACGCCGTAGGCCAGCCGCAAAGTGAACGTCGCGTCCGGGGCGACCGTCCGGCCCAGCACGGCGAACCGCACCTTGGCGAGCTCGCCGTAGGCTTGGCGCTCCGGCTCCTCGACCTGCTCCTCGTACTTCTTGCGAACGGCCCGGGCGAGGTCGTCCACCGCTCCCACAAATTCGAGCATCGGGTCGGTGGAGACCGGCCCGAGTGCGGCCTGCCCCCCTTCGAAGAGCTTCTTGCGGAACGCCGGGTCGAAGAGTTTCGTCTTCATCAGCGCGTCCGCGGTTTGAGCCGGGGACTCGCCGCTCAGTGACCGCTTCACGGCCGTGTGCTTGACGCTCAGTTGTTCCGCGAGGAACGTCAGGGAGGCCGTCAGCTTCGCCCGCTCCAAGTCGGCGTAGATCGGGGCCGGGGAGCAGACTTCCAGTTTCAGACTTTCCAGGTTGGAGTCGCGGTACTCCCGCAACCGCTCGCCGTTGGGCTTCGGCAATTCGTACGCGAGCCGGACCAGGTGCCGGGCGTCCGCGAACAGTGTGGAGGCGTAGGCGGTGCCGGTTTCCAATAGGCTGTACTCTTTTTCAATGTCCTTGAAGACGGCCTGCACGTCGCGCACCTTGGTGACGGCCGCCAAGTAGCGGTCGTTCATCTCTTTGCCGTCGGGCAGTTTCGCGGCGGCGACGGACAGGTCGTACTCGGCCGTGCTTTTGGTCCGCAGGGTCTCGGAATCGAGCAGCCCTTGATACTGCCCGCTGAACGCCTTGCGGGCGTTGGCGTAGCGGTGGTGGTCCGTCGCACTTTGCCGGCGCTGGTCCGGCCCGCGCTCGCCGTACTGGTGCAACGCGGCCTCCATCGCCCGGATGCGGGCCAGCGTGAACGGCAGCGTCTGGTCGCGGCGGTGTTCCAGCTTGGCGGCCGTCTCCAGCCGGTTCGTCGTGCCGGGGTGGCCGGTGACGAACACTAGCTCCCCTTCTTTCGGGCCGTCCGGGCTGAACTTGAAGAAGTGTTTCGGCGCGACCGGCTTGCCGTCCTCGTAGGCCCGGAAGAAGCAGACGTCGAGGTTGAAGCGCGGGAACTCGAAGTTGTCCACGTCCCCGCCGAACCCGGCGATGGCGCTCTCGGGCGCAAAGACCAATCGCACGTCCGTGAACTTCTTGTAGCGGTACAGGTGGTACGCCCCGCCCTGGTACAGCGTCACCACGTCCGAGCGCAGGCCGGTCTTGTCCAACGACGCCTTCTCAATGGCGGCCATCGCGCTGCGCCGGACCGCCGCCGCGTTCGCCGCCGGCATGTCCCCCTTGAGAGCCGCGTTCACCTTCTCGGTCACGTCTTCGATGCTCTGCAGCACGTTGAGTTCAAGGTCGTCGCATTTCAACTCGTCGGCCCGCGTCCGGGCGTAAAACCCGTCGCGCAGCAGATTCCGCGTCGCCGTGCTGAGTTTCGAGAGGGCGTCCGACCCGATGTGATGGTTGGTGATGAGGAGGCCGTCGCCCGAGACGAAACTGCCGGACCCGCCGTTGTTGAACCGCACGGACGCCAGCCGGGCGTGTTCCAGCCAGGCGTCCGTCAGGTCGAAGTTGTACTTCTCTTTGAGCCGCTCGCGGGGCGGCTCGTTCAGGAGCCACATCCCCTCATCCGTGTACGCGGGCATGGAACAGACACCTCCGAGGAGCAGCGTGAACAAGTAACGCATCGAACGTCCGCCGGTTGGGAAGCGATTGGGTTCGGTGTATGCGGGTCGGTACAATCGGGTATGTCTCGGTGACGGCGGCCCAAAGGCAACCTCACCCCCCGGCCCCCTCTCCGAAACGGAGAGGGGGAGCAAGCGGGCGATAGCCTTCTTAGGTTTGGTCCCCCCTCTCCGTTTCGGAGAGGGGGTTAGGGGGTGAGGTCCGGCAGGCGGGCAGCCGTTACCCACATCAGAGTTTCAACCATGAAAATCGGCGTCTGTCTCGAATCCCTCGGCCTCCCGCTGCGGGCCGGCCTGCCGCAATCGGCGAAGCTCGGGTTGGGCGGCGTGCAGGTCAACGCCGTGGGGGAACTGTCGCCGGACAAGCTCGGGGACACGGGGCGGCGGGAAGTCCGCAACCTGTTGAAGACGTACCACCAGCAGATCACCGCCCTGAACTGCCCGCTGCGCTACGGCTTGGACGTGGCCGAGAACCAGCAGCCGCGCATCGAGTACATTCGTCAAGCGTTGAGTCTCGCCTTCGACCTCGGCTCCCGCGTCGTGATCGTCCCGTGCCCCAAGCTGCCGGGCGAAGGCGAAGACGTGCAGGCCACTTTGTTGCGCGAAGCCCTCGCCGACCTCGGCCGGCACGGCGACCGCGTCGGCGTTCTGCTCGCCCTCGAAATCGGCTTGGACTCCCCGGAGGCCGTCGCCGCCTACCTCGGCTCCTACGACGTCGGCAGTCTCAAAGTGAACTACGACCCGGCGAACCTGTTGGTGAATGGCTTCGACCCGGTGAAGGGCGTCCTCCCGCTGCACAAGTTGATCGTCCACACCCACGCGCGCGACGTGCGCCGGACCTCGCTGACGATGGGGGCCAAGGAAGTCCGCCTCGGCGCCGGAGACATCGACTGGCTCTCGTACATCGCCACGCTCTCCGTGGTCGAATACCAAGGCTGGCTGACCATCGAACGCGAGACGGCGGCCGACCGGATTGGGGAGATCACGGCGGCGGCGGAGTTCTTGAAGCGGATGCTGGTGCCGCGGTAAAGGCGAGCGTCGAGGCGTCAGCCCGACGTGTCTTGTCTTGAAGAAGACACGTCGGGCTGACGCCTCGACGCTCGCCAAGAACGCACTTTCCCCCAAGATTTTGCCACCCGTTGTTGTCGCCCCCCGGTCGCGCCCTTATACTTCACATCAATCTAAGTTCGCTGAGGTGGGAACGCCCGCACCCGCGGTTTTCCCCCGAACGATCCAGAGTGGCTGAGGGAACAGGCCCTTCGACGCCACAGCAACCGGTTGATTCGCCTTGCACCCCAAGGCGAGTTACGACGGTGCTAAGTCCTGCCCGGCTAGCCGGGGAAGATCAGACGCGGGCGAGGCCAACAAACCCTCTCCTTCTGAACGCAACAGCCACCGTCGGCCCCCTTATGGGTTCCGGCGGCGCGGCCGTCGCCTTATCTCCCCCGGCCCCGGTCCATCGTGACACCCCAATGTCCCGGCCTGAACCGCCGGACGAGGTATCAAGCGACCGTGTCCACACTCGATTTTTCGACCGGCCTGCGCTGCCGGGTCTGCGGCAAGCTGTACCCCAAGGAAGCCCTCAACTTCTGCAAGGACGACTTCGGCCCCCTCGAAGTCGATTACGACTACGAGGGCATCGCCAAGAACATCTCCCGGGCCAAGATCGAAAAGCGGCCGCACACGATGTGGCGCTACCGCGAATTGCTGCCCATCTCCGGGGAGCCGTCCGTCGGCCCGCAGGTCGGCGGCACGCCGCTGGTGAAGGCCGACCGCCTCGCGGACGCGCTCGGCGTCAAGCACTTGTGGATCAAGAACGACGCGGTGAACTTCCCGACGCTCTCCTTCAAGGACCGCGTTGTCTCCGTGGCCCTCAGCAAGGCCCGCGAGTTCGGCATGAAGACCGTCGGCTGCGCCTCCACGGGCAACCTCGCCAACAGCGTTGCCGCCAACGCGGCGGCGGCCGGCCTCGAAGCCTATATCCTGATCCCGGCGAGTCTGGAACGCTCCAAGATTCTGAACACCAGCGTCTACGGGGCGAACGTCATCGCCGTGGACGGCACTTACGACGAAGTCAACCGCCTCTGCACGCAGATCGCCCTCAAGTACGGCTGGGGCTTCGTGAACGTCAACCTGCGGGCGTATTACGCGGAAGGCTCCAAGAGCTTCGGGTACGAGATCGCCGAAGACCTCGGCTGGCGCTTCCCGCAACACGTCGTCTGCCCGATGGCCGGCGGCGCGCTGATCGGCAAGATTCACAAGGCGTTCACCGAATTGAACAAGGTCGGCCTCGTGAGCCAGCCGAACACCTGCAAGATGTACGGCGCCCAGGCGACCGGGTGCAACCCGATCACGGACGCCGTGAAGACCAACCGCGAACGGCACAAGCCGATCCGCAAGCCGAACACGATTTGCAAGTCGTTGGCCATCGGCGACCCGGCCGACGGCTACTACGCCGCCAAGCTGATGCGCGAGACCGGCGGTTGGGGCGAGGACGTGACGGACGACGAGATCATCGAGGGCATGACGCTCTTGGCCCGCACCGAGGGCATCTTCGCCGAGACCGCCGGCGGCGCCACGGTGGCCGTCACCCGCAAGTTGCTCGAACAGGGCAAACTGCCGCGGGACGAGGAGATCGTCATCTGCGTCACCGGCAACGGCCTCAAGACGCTGGACGCCCTGTACGAGGCCATCGAGCCGCCGGTGCAGATCAAGCCGTCGTTCGCCGAGTTCGAGAGTCTGATGGGCAACTACGCGACGGTGTGAGAAGAAAAGAAAATATTGGCCGCCAAGACGCCAAGAAGACAAGACATCAAATGAAATGGCTTTCTTGGCGGTCTTGGCGTCTTGGCGGCCAAATCGGTTTTAATTCGACATTCGAGAGACCACAAATGCCCGTCAAAATTGAGATCCCCTCCCCCCTGCGGGAACACACCGGCGGGCTGGTGGACGTGCCCGTCGCCGGGGCCACCGTGCAGGCGGCGCTCGACGACCTCGTCCGGCAGTACCCGGCCATCGGGCCGAAGCTATTCGAGGCCGGCAAGCTGCGGCCGTACATCAACCTCTTCGTGAACGACGAGGACATCCGCTACTTGGACGAAATGCAGACGGCCACCGGCGACGGCACCGTGCTGGCCATTATCCCCGCCGTCGCGGGAGGCTGAATCATGGCCGCTGAAGACGACGACATCCCCGAAGAAGATGACGAAGACGGCGACGACTCAGGCGAGGTCATCGACGGGGCGGCGGTGTTCCCCGAAATTCCCCCGGAACTCGGCGTCCACCCGCTGTTGCTCGGCATCATCCACGCCTTCGTGTTCCTCGACGGCTCCGACCCGGAGATCGTGAATCCGGCCGCCGGGGCCGAGGCGATGGAATACCTGGCCGCGTACCTGCAACGCCTCACGGGGCCGGACTTGCAGCGGGCCAAGGAAGACATGGAGTCTCTCGTCGGGTACGCCAAGGAACAGAAGTGGCCGAAGCAGTACGTCCTGTTCTTGAAATCGTTCCTCGCCGACGCCGGCGTGACAGACTGAAGGCCCCCAAGCCCATGCTCGGCCGAGCATGGGCTTGGCCGGCCCCACGCCGATTCTCCCAACCAAACCCCTGAACACAAATGACCTTTGACCCGAAATCGCCCGAGCGCTATTCCCGCCAGACCCGCGTGCCGGGCATCGGCAAGGCCGGGCAGGAGCGCATCGGCGCGTCCCGCGTCGTCGTCTGCGGCTGTGGCGCCCTGGGCACGGTCCTGGCCAACCACCTCGTCCGGGCCGGCGTCGGCTTCGTCCGCATCGTGGACCGCGACTTTGTGGAAATCAGCAACCTGCAACGGCAGGTGTTGTTCGACGAGGCGGACGTGGTCGGCAACATGCCGAAGAGCGTGGCCGCCGCCAACAAGCTGCGGGCCGTCAACTCGGCCGTCACCATCGAGCCGGTGGTCGCGGACATTGACCGCACGAACATCCTCGACTTGTGCAACGACGTGGACCTGATCCTCGACGGCACCGACAACTTCGAGGTGCGCTACCTCATCAACGACGCGGCCGTGAAACTCGGCAAGCCGTGGGTCTTCGGCGGGGCGGTCGGGACGGAAGGCCAGTCGATGACGATCATCCCCGGCGAGACGCCGTGCCTGCGCTGCGTGTTCGAGGCCAGCCCCGGCCCCGGCGAAGTCGGCACCTGCGAGACGGCCGGCGTCCTCGGGCCGGCGGTCGCCATCGTCGCCAGTTACCAGGCCGCCGAAGCGCTGAAGATCCTCGCCGGCAAGAAGGACGCGATCAACCGCGAGTTGATTACGTTCGACCTGTGGATCAACACCAACCGCCGCATCAAGATCGCCCGGCTTTTAGAGAAGCGGGACTGCCCCTGCTGCAAGCGCCGTCACTTCGAGTGGCTCGAAGGCGAGCACGGCACACAGACGACGAGCCTCTGCGGCCGCAACGCCGTGCAGGTGTCGCACCGGGTGAAGAACAAACTGGACTTTGAAGGCTTGGCGAAGCAACTCGGCGTGTCCGGCAGTGTGAGCCACAACCGCTTCCTGCTAAAATTCCAACTGCAAGAAGCCGGGAACGACTACGAGTTCACGGTGTTCCCGGACGGCCGGGCCATCATCAAGGGCACCGACGACACCGACAAGGCCCGCACGCTGTACGCGAAGTACATCGGGCACTGACGCGAGGTGAGAGCATGAGCGCGATTCTGACGCCGCCGACGCCGACCGCGGCCCCGCCAATCTCGGCCGTGCCGCCGAACCTTGCCGGAGGTTATGAACCCGTGCGTCTGTCGGTCGCCCAATTCGTCCGTATGGGCGAGACCGGCATTCTTGAGGAAGACCCCCGGATCGAGTTGATCGACGGCCAAATGGTGAGGAAGCCCGTGGAAAACCCGCCCCACGCCGACATCCTGTATGAATTGGCGTTGTTCATAGGCCGTCTGCACGGCGACGCATGGACGTGCCGGTCGCAGAACCAAGTCAACTTGGACACCACGGCGCCGGCGCCGGACATCGCCATCCTCCGCGGCCCGCGGGCCGTCTATCGCGTCCGGCATGCCGGCCCGGCCGACATCGTGTTCGTCGCCGAGGTGTCCGCGTCCACGATCGCGTTCGACCGCACGGCCAAGCTCCGGATGTACGCCCGCAATGGCATCCCCGTTTATTGGATCGTGAACGTATCCGAACGGCGAATCGAAGTCTACACGCGCCCCGTCGGCGAAGCGTACCAAGACCGGATCGATTACACCGCCGGCCAAACTGTCCCCGTCGTCTTGGACGGCCAAACAGTGGCGGAGTTTCCGGTGTCGGACATCTTCGGTTGAACACGCCCTCTCGAAACGGTTATCCATGACCACTTACCTCGACAACGCCGCCACCTCGTTTCCGAAGCCGGAGGCGGTCTACCAAGCCCTCGATAAGTTCGCGCGCACCGACCTGGCGAATCCGGGCCGGGCCGGGCACAAGATGGCGCTGGCCGCGGAACACGTCCTCGACGACGGCCGGCATCGGCTTAACCAACTCGTCAACGGCAAGGCGGCCGAGCGGTTCATCCTCACGCTGAACTGCACCGATGCCTTGAACATGGCATTCAAGGGCGTGCTGGAAGCTGGGGACCATGTGATTACCACGGACCTAGAACACAACTCCGTGAGCCGGCCGCTGCGGGCGATGGAGTTGGCCGGGTTCATCACGCTGACGAAGGTGAACGCCGACGGCGGCGGGACCGTGAACCCGGACGACGTGAAGGCCGCCATCACGCCGAAGACGAAGATGGTCGCCGTCACGCACGCCAGCAACGTCGTCGGCACGGTCCAGCCCGTCGCGGACATCGGCCGTATCGCCCGCGAGCGGGACGTGCTGTTCCTCGTCGATTGCGCGCAGACCATCGGCGTGTTGCCGGTGGACATTCAGGCCATGCACATCGACCTGCTGGCGTTCCCCGGCCACAAGGGGCTGTTCGGCCCGACCGGGACGGGGGCGCTGTACGTCTCCCCCCGCGCCAAGGTGAACGTGTGGCGAGAGGGCGGCACCGGCGGGGACTCGGCCAGCGAGACGCAGCCGAAGGAATTCCCGTACTACCTCGAAGGCGGCACGCCGAACGTCCTGGGCGTCGCGGGCCTGTGTGCCGGCATTCACTGGGTGAGCAACGAGGGTTTGGCCAAAATTCATCGACACGAAGTGGATCTGACCGAACGCCTCTGGAACCAGTTGGACGAGATCGGCGGCCTCGACGTGTTCGGCCACCGCGACTTCTCGAAGCGGGTCGGCACGCTCAGTTTCCGTAGCCCGGCCTTGGCCGCCACCGAACTCGGCGGCATCTTGGACGAGGCCTTCGACATCGCCGTCCGCCCCGGCCTGCACTGCGCCCCGTACATCCACCGGGCCATCGGCACCTTCCCGGACGGCACCGTCCGCGTCAGCCCCGGCCCGTTCAACACGGTTGAAGACATCGACAAGCTGGCCGGCGCCCTGCGGGAAATCCTGAGCTGAAAAGCGGAAGACATTTCACGCAAAGCTCGCAAAGAGGCAAAGCTCGCAAAGGTGATTTTGAATGACCACTTGAGAACTTGCCGGGCCGATGACGCCAATTTTTTCATCGGCTCTTTGCGAGCTTTGCCTCTTTGCGAACTTTGCGTGAAATGTCTTTCTTCTCTTGTGGGTCTGCATGAAAGTCCTCCTTACCAACGACGACGGCATTGACGCCCCCGGCCTGCGCGCCTTGCTGGCGGCCTTGCCGGCCGGTTGGTCGCCGGTCGTCATCGCCCCGGTCGGGGCGCAGTCGGGGTGTTCGCACGCGGCGACGACGGGGCGCGGCGTGCGCGTCGAAGACCGCGGCAACAACCACTTCGCCGTCCACGGCACGCCGGTCGATTGCGTGCGCCTCGCCCTGCACACCTTGGCCCCGGACGTGGCGTGGGTGTTCTCTGGCGTCAACGCCGGCGGCAACCTCGGGGCCGACATCTATTACTCCGGCACCGTGGCCGCGGCGCGGGAAGGCGCGATCCACGCCAAGCCGGGCATCGCGTTTTCGCACTACAAGAAGAAGGGCCGCGACTTCGACTGGGAAGCGATGACGCACTACACGTGCCGCCTGCTTGCCGAGTTGACGAAGCGGCCCGTGGCCGTCGGCGAGTTCTGGAACGTGAACTATCCGCACATCGGCCCCGACGAGCCGGCCCCACGAATGACCGAGTGCCAGACGGACCGCCACCCGTTGCCGCTCGACTACGTCCCGGACGCCGTCGGCTGGCTCTACAGCGGCGACTACCACAACCGGGCGCGGGCCGCCGGGTCCGACGTGGCCGTGTGCTTCGGCGGGGACATCGCCGTGGCGAAGCTGTCGATTTGAGGCCGGCCGCGAACCCAATTGTGAAGGTCTGCCAACATCTCTGCCATTGCGCGCGACCGATTTGGCGAATTCTTGGCAATCCGGCCGATGTGGGATAGCGGATGGGCAACGGACGAACTATCCGGTTGCGGTGGGGTTCGCGGCCGACGGTTGCATTCTCACCGGCCGGCGTGGTATCCTCACCCTTTTCCGGAGATGCACCGTGCGTTTGATTTTCAGCGTGATCGGGTCGGCCATTCTCACCGCCGCCGCGACGGCCGCCGAGTTCAAGGCCGGGGCGGTCGCCCAAGACGTGACGCCGAAGAAGTTCCCGGTCTCCGTGAACGGCAACTTCGGCGACGTGCAGGCGACGGCCGCCCACGACCCGTTGCACGCGCGCTGTCTGGTGTTGGACGACGGCGACACGAAGCTGGCCCTCGTCATCGTGGACAGTTGCATGATCCCGCGGGCGCTGGTGTTGGACGCCAAGAAACAGGCCAAGAAGCTGACGGGCATCCCGCCGGAGAACATCCTGATCGCGGCCACGCACACGCACTACGCCCCGACGTTGGACGGCGTTTTCCAGAGCGAGCCGAACCCGGAGTACGTGACGTTCCTCGCCGAGAAGATCGCCGAGGGCATCAAGGCCGCCCACGACCGCCGGCAGCCCGCGACGCTCGGCTTCGGCCGGGCGAGCGACCCGACGCAGGTGTTCAACCGCCGTTGGAAGCGCGAGCAAAGCCTGATCCCGCCGGACCCGTTCGGCGGCACGACCGACCAAGTGCAGATGAACCCCGGCCACCAGGCGAAGGGCCTCGTCACCAACGCCGGGCCGGCGGACCCGGAGATTTGCATGGTGGCCGTCAAGAGCGCCAAGGGGGAACCCATCGCCCTGTTCGCCAACTACTCGCTGCACTACGTCGGCGGGTTCCCGGCCCTGTCGGCCGACTACTTCGGGGCGTTCTCGGATCGCGTCAAGCAACTCGTGGCCCCGGACGCCAAGGACTTCGTCGGGGCGATGTTCAACGGCACCAGCGGGGACGTGAACAACGTGAACTTCGACGCCCCGCCCGCGAAGGCCGGCCCAGGGGAGCGCATCCGCGTCGTGGCTGAGAGCGTGGCCAAAAATACCGAAGCGGGTTTCCAGAAGATCGAGTACGGCACGCCCAAGTTGTCCGCGAAGACGAAGGAACTCCTGTTGAAGGTGCGGAAGCCGACGGCCGCGGACGTGGCCGCCGCCAAGGAGACCTTGAAGGACTGGGACGGCAAGAAGAACCTCGTCGGCTCCAAGGCCGTGTACGCCCGCGAGACGCTCAAGATGGCCGACTACCCGGCCGAAGTCCCGGTCACGGTCCAAGTGTTGCGGATCGGGGACATCGCCGTCGCGGCCATGCCGTGCGAGATCTTCACCGAGATCGGCTTGGACATCAAGAAGACCAGCCCGGTGAAGAACACCTTCACCGTCTGCCTCGCCAACGGCTACAACGGCTACCTGCCCACGCCCGCGCAACACGCCCTGGGCGGCTACGAGACGTGGCGGGCGCGGTCCAGTTACTTGGAAGTGCAGGCGTCCGTGAAGCTGGTCGCCGCGGTGAAGGAGTTGCTCGGGAAGTGAGGGCCGGTCAAATCGCCTCCGGCCCGCGCTCGCCGGTGCGGATGCGGACGCAGTCCACCAGCGGGACGATGAAGATTTTCCCGTCCCCGATGCGGCCTTCCTCGCCGGTGCGGCCCGCCTCCATGATGGCGTTGACCGTCGGCTCCACGAAGTCCTCGTTGACGGCGATTTGGAGTTGCACCTTGCGGACGAGGTTGACCGCCAGTTCGTGCCCGCGGAACGCCTCCGACTGCCCCTTCTGCCGGCCGAACCCGTACACGTCCACGACCGTGAGCCGGAAGACCTCCACCTTGTTGAGGGCCTCCTTCACCGCTTCGAGCTTCGCCGGCTGGATGGTGGCGAGGATGAGTTTCATTCGGCCGCCCAGTTCTCGACGGTGAGGCCGGGGACGGCGAGCAAATCGGCATCGCCGCTGACGACAACGCAGTTGCCCAAGGTGAGGGCGATGGCGGCGAGTTGCATATCGACGTGCTGGATTGGCCGGCCCCGCCGTTTCAGGTCGGCGAAAATACGGCCAAATGTGTGGGCGGCCGCCTTGTCATACGGCCAACACAACAACTTTGGCAGACGGCGGCGGGCCAATGGCAACGCGGTCTCCCGCCGGTCGCTGTATTCGAGGCCACCCATCACTTCGCCGAGCACGGGTGTGCAGATTCCGACTTTGGAGCCGGCCACCCGCGCCTGATTGACGCGCAAATGCATGCCATGCCGCTTGAACACAAAGTCTTGAGCCGGGCCGGAGTCCAGCAAATATCGGGGACTCACGGCGACCCCTCCTCGAACTGCCGGCGGACGGCTTCGATGTTGTACGCCCGCATCTTGGCCTCCCATTCCCGCGATTTCTCTTCCTCAAGAGGATCTTCGGGGAGCGGCTCGTCCGCTTCCAAGTCTTCGATCCACTTGCGAATTTCCTCCGGGTCGTCGCTCCACTCGTCCTCGGTCATGAAGCGCAGGCCGGCCAGTGGACTGTCCGGCGGGAAATCTTTCTCGCGTTCTTCCATGTCGTCGTCGGCGGCGGCCAACGGATCATCTGTAATGACCAGCGGCCGGCCCTCGGGCCAGTCGGCGGCCCCGTCGAGGACCACTTGCCCGTTCTTCCAAATGCCTCTGACAGCGCTCATGTCCAGACTCCTCATTGATTCATTGCTCGGCGGCCCAGTTCTCGACCGCCAAGCCGGGGACGGCGAGGAGATCGGTGTCCGAAGACACGACGATAATGTTGCCGATGGAAGCGGCGATGGCGGCAAGCATCATGTCGATGATTTGCATCGGCCGGCCGACCCGCTTGAGGTCGGCGGCGATTCGGCCGTATTGCCAGGCGGCGGCCCGGTCAAACGGCCAACTCCGCAACTTGCGGAGGCCGTCTTGAAGCCGAATCAAATTCGTCGCCTTGCTGGAACTGAATTCCAACCCGAAATACAGTTCGGCGACGACCGGTTCGCACGTGCCGATGCGACAGCCGAGTTGCCGGGCGGCGATCACCCGCCGCTGAAACGCCGGCCCCCGTTCGATGAATTGATTGACGGCGTTCGAGTCGAGAATGTAGCGCTTCATTCCCACATCCTCCGCAATCGCTCCGCGTTTTCGTCAAAGTGGGCGATTTCCCACGCCTTCTGCTCCCGCCGGGCGGCTTCCCAAGCCGCCTTCTCTTCGTCGGTGTAGATCAGCGGCTGGAGCGAATCATACCACCGGAGCCACGCCGCCACGCCCTCCGGGGAGTCGTCCCAGTCGTCGCTTCCCGCCTCCGCGTCCAGCCCCCCGGTCGTGACGAAGACTTCCGTGCCGTCCGGCACGTTGAGGGGTGCCGCGATGATGACCTGTCCGTCTCGCGCAATGCCGCGCCCAACAATGACACTCATGGGTTCACCTCCCAATGTGTTGACCACCGTATCTTATCCGACGCCCCGGCGGCTTGCCTATCCCCCGCTCACCGGCGGGATCAGCGCCACGGTGGCGTCGGGGGCCAGGGTGTCGTCGTCGGCCACGTACTCGTTCTCGACAGCGACGAGCGACTTCGCCAGCACGGCGGCGGCGGCCGGCCAGCGGGCGGCCATGCAGGTCCGCAGATTGGCGGCGGTCGTGCCGTCGGGGAGGGCGATTTCGACGCTGCCGGCCCCCAGCAGTTCCCGGAGGCGGGCGAAGACGTGGACGGTCATGACGACACCCTCTGGGTGCGCGGGCGGCGCAGGTGGTCGGCGAGTTCGGGCATGAGGCCGTAAGCCAAGGCGAGGTACTGCACCGGGTGCAGGGCGCGCTTGCCGGTGCCTTCCTGCATTTGCATCCGACAGGAGGAACACTCGGACGAGCCGTACAGGTGCTTGGGGCGGGCCAGTTCGTCCAGCATCGGCTTGCCGGCGAGCAAGGAGGTCTCGTAGTTCTGGCGCGTGAGGCCGTAGACGCCGGCCATGCCGGAGCAGGACACGTCGATGGTCTCCACGCGAAGTTCGGGGATGAGGGCCAGCAACTCCGGGCCGCGCGGCCGGCCGGGGCGGGCCTTGATGTGACACGGCACATGGTGCCCGAGCGACAACGGCAGCGGCCGAAAGTCGCGGTTGAGTTTGCCGGCGTCGTGCAGTTCGCCGAGCAGGGCCGTCAGCTCCACCGTGTTGTCGGCGAGCAGTTTCACGTCCGGGGAGTCGGAGAGGTTCAGCGCGTCCAGTTGGAAGAACAGGGCGGCCGTCGGCTCGGAGCAGACGACGCGGTGGCCCCGGCGCACGGCGTCGGCGAGGACTCGCGTGTTCTTGCGCAGCCGCTCGCGGGCGATGTCCAAGTCCCCGCGCATGAGGGCCGCCGCCCCCGTGCCGATTTGGCGGGGCGGGACGGTGACGGCGAGGCCGTTGTGCTTCATCACGCGGACGCTCGCCTCGGCCACGGTCGGGTCGAAGAGGTTGGCGTAGGTGTCCGCGAAGTAGGCGTAGCCCTTGGTCCCCGCGGGCAGCGGCTTCGTCCACCCGCGGCGGCGGGCCTTGCCGAGGAACGTCCAGAACGCCAGGCTCGGCAGCGTGCGGCGGCGGGAGAGGCCGAGGGTCTTTTCCAACACCCAGCGCACGGACGGCTGGCGCAGCAAGAGATTTGTCGTGAGGGCGAAGCGGCTGGCGATGCGCGTCAGGCCGTCGATGCGGGCCAGCATCCAGTCGGCCCGCGTCAGGCCGTGCGTCGCGTGGTGGGCGGCCTTCGCCTCCAGCATCAGCTTGGGGATGTCGGCCTCGCCGGGGCACTCCGTGCCGCACATGCGGCAGCTCACGCACAGGTCGGCGACGGCTTTGACCTCGGGCGAGTCCATCGTGATGGCCGGGTCGGCCAGCGCTTCCCGCAGTAGGGTGATCTTCGCGCGCGGGGCGGCGGCCTCGTCGTGCGTCACACGGAAGATCGGGCACATGCGCTCGGCCGGCTGCTGCGTCCGGCACCGGCCGCAGGCGTCGCACGATTGCACCAAAGCGGCCGGCTCGGCCGGCTTCCACACCAATAGGGAAAGCGGCTGGGCGACTTCCGGCGCCGCCGTCGCCGGGCGCAGCGGCCACGCCGGGCGGCTGGGGTCGGGGCCGATGACCTTGCCGGGGTTGAAGAGGTTTCGCGGGTCGAAGATGCGCTTCACGTCCCGGTACGCGGAATAGAAATCGCCGGCCTGCCGTTCGACCCACGGCGTGCGGGCCAGGCCGACGCCGTGCTGACTCGACACCGTCCCGCCCAACTCGATGACGAGGGCGTGCAACTCCTCGGCGAGCGGCCAGAGCTTGGCGAGGTCGGCCGGGTTCTCCGCGTCCAGCAGCGGCCGGAAGTGGACCTGCCCGGTGGCGACGTGCATCACCGTCGTCACGAGAATATCTTGCCGGCGGAACAGCGCCTTGGCCTTGGCCCACAGGTCGGGCAGGCGGTCGGGGGACACGCCGACGTCTTCCACGCCGGGCAGCGGCCGCGGCCCGCCGGCCCGCTTGCGCGGGGCCGGCGTCGCCGCCCGGCGCACGGCCCACAGGCGGGCCACGTCGTCCGGCGTCTCGGCCGACACGGCCCCCGCGCTCCGGTGTTCCACGCCCGCGAGCAGGTGTCGCAGGCGGGCGCGGGCGTCGGCCGGGCTGTCGGCCTCGAACTCCACGAGGACGGCGGCTTCGGTGTCGGGCGAGATGAGTTTCGCCGCGTCTTCGGAGTGCAGTCGGGCCAAGCCGATCAGCCGGCGGTCGAGCAGTTCGCAGGCGGCCGGGCCGTGGTCGTTGACGCGCAGGCCGACTTCCAACGCCGCTTCCACCGACGGGAACGCGAGCAGGGCCGCCGCCACGCCGCCGGCCAGCGGGACGGTGCACAGCGTCCCCTCGGTGAACAGGCCGAGCGTCCCCTCGGAGCCGATCAGCGTCGGCGTCAGGTTCTCGACGGTCAGGTCGGGCAAGTGGTAGCCCGCGTGGTCGAAGCGGTGCCGGCGGGGCGGCGGGCCGGGGAGTGAACGCAATAATTCCCGCAGGTTCGCCGCGATCTCGGCCGGCCGCGGTTGGTTGGCGCTCGTGTGCGAGGACGAAACGGAGGCGTCGTCCCAGACGACGTGAAGGTCGGTCACATGGTCGCGCGTGGAGCCGTGCAGGTTGGCCCGGCTGCCGGAGGCGTTGGTCGCCCACATGCCGCCGAGGGTGCAAGCCGTCGCGCTGGCCGTGTCCACGGCGAACCGCCGGCCGGCCTTGCGCAGTTCGTTGTTGAGGTCTTGGAGGACGACCCCCGGCTGGACGCGGACGAAGTCCGCGCCGACTTCGAGGATGGTCCGCAGGTGAACGGCACAATCGACGACGATGCCGGTCCCGAGCGACTCGCCGGCCGTGCCCGTGCCGCCGCCGCGCGGGATAACCGGGATGTTCTTCTCGCCCGCGTACTTCACCAGGACTTGAACGTCTTCGGTCGAGGTCGGCTCGGCGACGGCCAGCGGCTCCACGCGGAACAGGCTGGCGTCGGCCGCGTGCAGGCGACAGCGGAGCGGGTCGGTGTGGATGGCGCCGCGGAACAGCTTGCGGAGGTCGTCGCGGAGCCGTTGGCGGAGGGCCGGCGTGTCCACGGGGGGAAGTTCCTGCGGGCGGCGAGGGGGTCAGCCGCCCGGCCGGTAGTGGTTAATCAGGCTCAGGACTTCTTGGCGCGAGGCCGAGTTGGTCTGGTAGCTGCCGCGGGCGGCGGTGGTCACGCAGACGGTGCCGGGCTTGCGCACCCCGCGAATCGTCATGCACGAATGGCTCGCCTCGATGAGCACCAGCACGCCGCGCGGGGTCAACTCGTCCTGCATCAGGTCGGCGATCTCCTGCGTCATCCGCTCCTGCACCTGCGGCTTGCGGGCGACGCCCTCCACCACGCGGGCCAACTTGCTCAGGCCGACGACCCGGCCGGTGGGGATGTACGCGATGTGCGCCCGCCCGGTGAACGGCAACAGGTGGTGTTCGCAGAAGCTGGAGAACTCGATGTCCTTTTGCAGGACCATGTCCTCGTGCCCGACCTCGAACGTCTTTTGCAGGTGGACGCGCGGGTCGGCTTGCAGCCCGGCGAAGACCTCGGCGTACATGCGGGCGACGCGGGCCGGCGTCTCCAACAGGCCGTCGCGGTCCGGGTCTTCGCCGACGGCGGCGAGGATTTCCCGGACGGCCGCCCGGATGCGCGCCTGGTCCACGCCCGCCGGGGGTCGGCCGTTGGCGGTCGTCGGGCTGGGCATGCGGTCGGCGTCCAAAACGGGTCTCACTTCCGGCGGGGCGGCATCACCTGATTGAAGTCGTCGGGGGTATTGTAGCAACGGACGGCGGCCGCGAAAGGCAACCTCTCCCCCCGGCCCCACCCGGGAAACGATCCCCCGTGTATGGCGGTGGGGCCGTGTCACCAAGCGGACGCACTTTTGGGGTGGAAGATCGCGTTCACGGCCGCCAGAATAACGGCATGACCATTTCAACAGCCGACCCGCCGGCCGTCGCCACGGCATTCCGCACCCTCGCCGCCGAATGGCAGGCGGCCACCCGGTTCCTGTCTTCCCCGAGCGCCGCCGTTGACCACCCGGCGTACCGGGCCATCGTTGATTTGGGGCCGGCGGCGGTGCCGCTGATCCTGACCGCCCTCGCGGACGCCCCGGCCCCGTGGTTCGCCGCCCTGCGCGAATTGACGGGCGAAGACCCGGTGCCGCCCGGCGACCACGGCCGGCCGGCCGCCGCCGCCGGCCATTGGCTGTCGTGGGGCCGCCAGTCCTTTTGTCCACTTTCCTGAGTTGGCCGCCGACAATGCCATATTCGGCAAGAGGAAACACAGAATGAGCATCGCACTGTTCATCGTCGCGGAGCGGAAGGTGCGAGGGTTGGCAACTGACGTGAACGGCAAAGCTCTCGGGCGGTCAAACAACCTTGAAAAACTGGCCAAGCAGGCCGGGGTTCGGCCGCTGATGGACTTCTTTAGCGTCGACCCCGAGGAGGCGGCCGCGATGACCGAGGAGTTGGGACGCGAGGCACCCGTGGGCGGCTTCCCACCTGTGCAGTGGCACCCGGCCGTGGACGGCTTGGTCACGGTCCACGGAATGCTTGCGCACCTAGATGTGCCCGACCGAATCCCGCTGCCATTGTGGTATTCGATTGCCCAGATTCACGCGGCCAACGGGCGTCCGTTGTAGGTCCAGCGGTACGGGC
>JAYTTY010000452.1:0-18164 GCA_043744795.1 Zavarzinella sp.
TCAGCCCGACGTGTCTTCTTCAAACAAGACACGTCGGGCTGACGCCGCGACGCTCGCCGTTGACAATCGGGAAGCGACGGGTGTCAGGGTGTCCGCGCTCCTCTGCGCAAAGCCTCCGCGTCGCGGCTCACAAGACCGTCCGTGCACGGCGGGCCGAACACCGGGCCAATGGGAAAACGGGCAGCCAGCGGCCCTAAATCTCAAATTCGACCCCCTGCGCCAGCGGCAACTCGCGGGAGTAATTGACCGTGTTGGTGGCCCGGCGCATGTAGGCTTTCCACGAGTCGGACCCGGACTCGCGGCCGCCGCCGGTCTCCTTCTCGCCGCCGAAGGCCCCGCCGATCTCGGCCCCGCTGGTGCCGATGTTCACGTTGGCGATGCCGCAGTCCGAGCCGGCGGGGGACATGAACAGTTCCGCTTCGCACACGTCGTTCGTCAGGATCGCGGACGCCAAGCCTTGCGGGACGCCGTTCTGCATCGCGATGGCCTCTTCAAAGTCGCGGTACCGCATGACGTACAGGATCGGGGCGAAGGTTTCTTCCTTGATGATCGGGACGGCCGCGTCGATCTCGACAAGGGCGGGGCGGACGTAAAAGCCGGCGCCGGGAATCCGCTCGCCGCCCGTGACCTTCCCGCCGGCGTGGCTGGCCGTGAACAACGCCGCCTGCATCGCCCCGACGGCTTCGGCGTCGATCAGCGGGCCGACGAGCGTCCCCGGCTTGAGCGGGTCGCCGACGCGGAGGGCCGCGTACGCCGCCCGGAGGCGGGCGGTCAATTCGCCGGCGACGGACTCGTGAACGATCAGCCGGCGCAGACTCGTGCAGCGTTGCCCGCAGGTGCCGACGGCCGCGAAGGTGATGGAACGCACCGCGAGTTCAAGGTCGGCGGTCGGGGCGACGATCATGGCGTTGTTGCCGCCGAGTTCGAGCAGCGACCGGCCGAGCCGGGCGGCGACGCGCTGGCCGACGGCCCGGCCCATCGCCACGGACCCGGTCGCGGAAATCAGCGGCAGTTGCGCGGCGTCGGCCAGCGCTTCGCCCACGTCCCGGCCGCCGATGACGACGTTGACGAGGCCGTTGGGAACGCCCGCCGACTCCCGCATGGCGTCGCAGACAATCGCGTGCGTGGCGAGCGCGCACAGCGGCGTCTTGTGGGACGGCTTCCACACGACGGTGTCGCCGCAGACGAGGCCGATCATCGCGTTCCACGCCCAGACGGCGACGGGGAAGTTGAACGCCGTGATGACCCCGACCGGCCCGAGCGGGTGCCACTGTTCCATGAGGCGGTGCCCCGGCCGTTCGCTGGCGATGGTCAGGCCGTACAGTTGCCGGCTCAGGCCGACGGCGAAGTCGCAGATGTCGATCATCTCCTGCACTTCGCCGAGACTCTCGGCCGTGATCTTGCCGGCCTCCCAACTGACGACTTGGGCCAGTTCCGCTTTCCGCTCCCGCAACTTTTGGCCGATGCGGCGCACGAACTCGCCACGGACGGGGGCCGGGACGATTCGCCAATCACGGAAGGCGGCCGTCGCGGCGTGGAGGACGTGCGTGATGTTTGCCGTGGTCGCTCGCGGGAATGAGGCGAGACGGCAACCATCAATCGGCGACGTCACGTCAAGAGTGGCGCCCGTGCCGGGAATCCGGTAGCGGCCAATCGCGACGGCGGTGAGGGTCGCCGGCACGCCGAGCGCGGCCAGCACGTCATTCAGTGGGGTTGGCATCGGTCTCCTCCGGGGCGGAGCGGACGAGGGTCGGGGCGTCGTAATGTTTGCCGAAGCGGTTGGCGAGGAACTCGCGGTAATCCACGTCTTCCTGCCGGACGAAGCCGGACGACGGCAGCCGGCCGGCCACGTGCAGATCGACGACGGCGCACATGGCGGCGGCCGTCGTCACCTGGATGGCGCTCCAAACTTCGCCGTCGATGGTCTGCCGGTAGATTTTCTTCGCCTCGGACTTCTGCACGAACCGGCCCTTGCGCCAGCCCGTCACGGCGCAGAAGACGACGACCAAGTCCTGATAGGTGATCGGCACGGCGTTTTCGAGAACGTCTTTCAACAACTCCCGCCGTTCGCTTAACCGCAGGTCGTTCACCAGGAACGCGGCAAGGTTGCGGTGCCCGGGGTAGCGGATCGTCTTGTAGTTGAGTTCCCGCACGTTGCCGTCGAGTGTTTCGCACAAAGTACCGAGGCCGCCGGACGTGTTGAACGCTTCGTAGCCGACGCCGTCGAGGTCGAAGTGTTCAAGCCCTTCAAGCGGCAACAGTTCAATGCGGCGGCCGTTGTGGATCGCCTCGCACGGGTTGCAATACTCGTTGATGAGGCCGTCCGTGGACCACGTCAGGTTGTACATGAGGGCGTTCGTCGGGAACTGCGGCAGCGCCCCGACGCGCAGGTGAACCGTGTCGAGCTTGTCGAACCACTTGGCGGCGTGGTTCGCCAGAATTGAGACGAAGCCCGGCGCGAGGCCGCACTGCGGCATGAAGATTTGTCCCGTCTTCGCCTTCTCCGCGACGGCCCGCACGCGGCGCGTCGTCTCCACGTCTTCAGTGAGGTCAAAGTAGCTGAGACCGAGGCCGTGGGCGACTTCGGCCACGAGCGGGTTCAACTTGAAACTCAGGGCGGAAATCACGACGGACCGGCCGCGCATCACCTCGGCCAGCGACTCCGGATTCGCGGCATCGACGGCGACGGTCTCGATGTTCTTGCGCTTGAACGGGTGGAGGGCTTTCGCGTCCACGTCGGCCAACCGGACGCGGTAGTCGCTGCTGTCGGCGAGAAACCGCGCGATCATGCGCCCGATCTTGCCGGCCCCGAGGAGAACGATGTCCGTCATGGCGCGTCCCCTTGCGTGAATCGGGTAGAATGAAGTGACAAGCCATTATCGCACGCCGGCGCCGGGAAACCAAGGACACGCGGGGGACGCCATGACCGCCGACCAGCAATGGACCACGCAGCCCGCCGCCGCCGCGTTTGTCCGCGAGTTGCTGGACGGCTTCTTGGAGGCAAATGGCTTCGTCAGCGCTCTGCGGGCCCGTCTGCTTCAAGAAACCGGCACGCGGCTGTCCGACTGGGTCGCGCGCTTTACCCTGCCGGCGACGGGCGACCGCACCCGGAGCCTCGCCGGCGTGGGCTACGAGGAAGTCGAGCCGTCGCTCTGGCGGCACGGCGGCGGCTTGTTTCCGGACATCGAGATGTCCGCACACGGCAAATGGCGGCTGTCCGTGAAGGTCGAATCGGTCGCGGACTTCGTGGTGGCGTGGCGGTTGACGGGACAAGCGGTGATCGTCGGAGACTTGAATGCCGCCGAGCGGGCAGCGCTGGTTGCGACCGAGGACGGGGCGGAGTGCTGGGTCATCGAACGCCACGGCGGGGCGGCGGCCGACGCGATGACGGTCTTGCGTCATCACGAAGCGTTCCGGCTCCGCAACCGCGACTTTGACAACGACGCCGACGGCTTCGCCCACGCCCGCGAGTTGATCCGGGCCGGCATCGCCGACTTGGGCGAGGACCGCACCTGCGACCTGTTCTTCCAAGCCGAGCGCGAATACTGGCAGACGCGGAACCGGGCGGCCCGCATTCAAAAGGCACGGCAGGACGCCCTCGGCATGGGCTGGGCGAACCACGACCACCACACGTACCGCAGCGGCCGGGACAACTTCGCCCCGATGATCGCCATCTTTGAAGAACTCGGCTTCCACTGTCGGGAACGCTTCTACGCCGGCCGCGACGCCGGGTGGGGGGCGCAGGTGCTGGAGCAGCCGAACACCGGCGTCGTGATCTTCGCGGACGTGGACCTGTCCCCGGAGGAAGTGACCGGCGACTTCGCGCACGACCCGCTGCCGCCGCGGCGGGAACTCGGCACCGTCGGCCTCTGGTGCGCGCTGCACGGCGAGGCGTTCCTGCAAGCCGGGATGCACCACTTGGAGTGCCAGTTCGACTTCAACGCGGCCCGCGACCAGTTGAAGCCCCACGGCGTCGATTCGATGAAGCCGTTCACCGACTTCGCGTTCCTGCGCCAAGCCTTCACGAAAGGCGAAGTCTGGCCGGTCGCGGAGGCCCGCATTGCCAAACTGTTGAAGGAAGGCCGCATCACGCCCGAGCAGGCAACGAAGTTCCGCGCGGACGGCGCGCTCGGGTCGCACTTGGAAATCCTGCAACGGGATGACGGCTACAAGGGCTTCAACCAGACCGGCATCAACGAGATCATTCTGAAGACCGACCCCCGCCACGCGGAAACGGCCCACGCCCTGTAAACTGATTAGAAATAGCGGAAAGGATGACGCTTCGCGCACAAGGGCAGTGTAGCCCGCACTCTCCGACTCGGGGGATGTCAGTTTCCCCGCTTCTTTGCCTTATTTAACCGGCGCGACCATCTTCTTACGCCGGTCGTCGTAAATCGGGTCGTTCGGCTCGTCACTTACATACCAAGGCCTCCCCCCCTTCAAATACATCTTGCGCTGCTCGTCGTAGTTAAACGGCCGCGCGCCGACGCGGCCGAAGACGCCGATCTGGTTGCCTTCCTCGTCGGCGGCCCGGTCGCGGTCGAGGCCCTTGGAGACGCACAGGGCTTTGCCGTGGGACGGGAGTTTGAAGCCGGCGACGAGTCGGGGCGTGGGCCGCGGGCTGAAGCCGTCGTTGCCGGGGGTCTCGGGGCTGGTGAGCTGAACCACGCGAAGGCCGTTGTGGCCGTCGGCCAGGTAGGCGAACTGGCTGTTGTAAGTGATGCCAAGTTTCACGTCGCGCAGGTCGTTGATCTGGCCGTCGGCGGTGAAGACCTGGTCGATCTTCATTTGCTCAGGGTTCTTGATGTCGAGGATCATCAAGCCGCGCTTGCCGGCGGCAACGTAGGCGTAGGTGCGGGCCAAGTAGATGTTGTGCAGGCCGTCGATACGCATCACGGCCTTGGGGACCGGGTCGGCCAGGTTCGTCACGTCGAGAAGTTTGATCCCCTCCTCGTCGATCACGAAGCCGTAGCGGAACTGGATTTGAATTGAACGCGGCTTGCCAACCGTCGGATGGCCAATCACTTTCGTCACTTCCGGGTTGACCGGGTCTTTCAGCGAGACGACGACGAGGCCGGCGTCGGAGCCGATGTAAGCGTAGGCGCCGACGATGGTAATCGTGGACGCGCCGTCGAGTACGCCGTCGGGGTTGAAGGTCTTTTCGCGCTTCAGGAAGTTGTTGGTCGGGTCGCCGTCCACCATCGTGCCGATGCCGACGACGACGAGGCCGTCGTGCTTGTCCGTGGCGTAGACGTAGCCGAAGTACGGGGCGATGGGGCCTTCCTTATTCTCCGGGGACCGCTTCCGCGTCGGGTCCACGGCCACCGTGCTGGGGACGGCGACGGCCGTGCAGTGGCGCATCGGGACGTGGAACTGTTGGCCGAACGGGGAGACCGGGGCGGTGGTGATGCGCTCGGCGAACGCCTTGTTGTCGATGAACGCCACGTCGAAGGCGCGCAGGCCCCCCTCACCGCACGCGGCCAGCAGGTATTCCCCGCGCAGCGCCAGCCCGAGGATTTCGTTCTTTTGGAGCGGCCGCAGGACGGCCTCGCCGATGTCGCGGCCGGGGTGTTCATGGCCCGTCGCCAATTGCCGGTCGCGCCGCACATGCTTGGCGAAGTCGTCCGGGTAGGCGAGTTGGTGGAGGTAACTGCCGATGACGGCCTGCGGTTCGTCGCGCTCGGTCACGTTCACGCCGAAGAGGCCTTCCTCGCCGGCCCCGACCCACGCGTAGCGGCCGATCAGGTTCAGGTAGTTCGTCCCCTGCATGAGGAGTTGGCCCATCCACGCATTGTTGTCTTGCTTGCGCGACAGGTGACAGTCGGTGCATTGCTTGGTCTCGCGCGCGCCCTTGCCGCGGACGGTGTGCGGGACGTTGGTGCTGAACGCCGTCCCGCCGAAGCCCTCGGCCGACAGCGTCTGCTGCTGGACGTAGATCGACTCGCGGTTGTTGTTGTAACTGCCGACGTGAATCGCGCAGGACGACCGGGCCGGGCCGATGCGGTTGCCGGTCACGTCGCCGTCGCGGGCCAGCATGTACACGTCGTCCCGCAGCGTCTGGAAGTTGTAGGCGGTGTAATTGCGCGTCACCTCGCCGTCGCCGTGCAGCATCGGCGCCTTCTGGTTCGCCTTCTGCGGCAGGTGGCAGCCGTAGCAACTCGGGTTCCAAGACGAATGGCAGGCGATGCAGTGCATGTTCTTGTTCTGGTGCGCGCACTTCTCCGGGCTGTCCCCCCACGCGAGGGCGTCCCCCTCGAAGCGGACGGTCTTGGCGAGCGCCGCCTTGGCGTTGTAGCGCGGGTGATTCTTGTCGATGGTGTCCTTGGTCTGGACGACTTCCCAGCGCAGGTCTTTCTCGACCATCGAATTCTGGAAGTGCCTAATTCTGCCTTGGTCGTCCGTCACCGTCTCGAAGCGGGGCTTCTGGAACGGCGTCTTCATCGCGGCGAGGTTTCGGCCCGCCTGCTTCGGGGCCGACGTGTACGCGGCCGGGCCGCTGGTGCGCAGGTTGGCGTACTTGGCGGCAGTGCCGTGGCAGTCGATGCACTGGATTTCGCACCCGGCCCGGACTTCCATGTGCAGCCGGTTGTTCCCGTGCATGTCCTGCACGAAGTGGCAATCGACGCAGTGCATCCCCTTTTCCAGGTGGATGTCCATCAGGTGGACCGGCTGCCCGGCCCGGCCGGCGTTCAACTTCGCCTCGCAGGCGACCAGGTGTTCCGCACTGGGCGGCGGCTCGTCGGCTTTGTGCATCGCGGCCAACTGCCCGTGGAAGCTCTTCGCCTTGCACGGGAACTCGACGGCCTTCGCCAAGTCGCCGGGCGTGACGGTCGGCAGCTTCGTGCCGAAGTGGTCGGTCATCGTCCCCTCGCGGTCGCGCTTAAAGACGGCCCGGAAGACCCAGCCGTGCCCGGCGAAAGAGGCGAACTGCGTCTTGGACAATTTCGGATTGAGGTCCGTGATGTGGTCCAGGAACTCCGGGTCGGACCAGTTGCCGCGGACGGCCGCCTCCTCCGGGTTGGCCGTCAACGCTTGTGCCGCTTCCCGGTTGGTGGGGTACTTCTGCCGCTCCGGGTACATGTGCTTGCCTTCCGTCTCCTGGTCCCACCACATGTAGCCGAGGTAGGAGTTCATCACCGTCGTGCCGGGGTGAATGTGGCAGACGATGCACTGACTCGTCGGCACGGAACTCGTGAACTTGTGCTGGATCGGGTGGCCGGATTCGTCCTTCGGGATCGTCGGGTCTTTCGACTGCGTGAAGCCGTGATTCCCGGCCGACGCATACGGCCCCGAATGCACGGGCGACTTGTCGTTGGCGTAGACCACATGGCAGGCGGTGCAACCGCTGGAGCGGTAGTCGCCGGGGTGGTCGTTGGTGCCGAGGAAATTGAGCGTCGGGTCGAACAGGCGCGTCTTGTTGAGCGACACGAGAACGGGGTCGGTCCGGTTCAACGTGCCGAGACCGCGGTCGCCCAGGCGCGTGCGCGGCTTGCCAGGTTCTTCCAACCGCTCGGGGATGCCGACCTCGGGCCGGAAGCGGCCCCCCTTCTCGAAGATGCGCAGGATGTTCCCCGGCTGGCTCATCTCGAAGCGAGGCAGGGGGTCGAGGTAGGGGACGACGCCCTTGGTGTTCATCTCCCACTCGTCCGGCGGCGGGTCGGAGACGAGCCGCAGCGACCCGCCCTTCATGCCGTAGGCTTCGCCGAACCTGGCCCGCTTGAACGGCACGGAGCCGTTGTTGTACAGGGCGGCCCCCCAGAGCATGGCCCCGGTGCTCATGAGTTGCTTGCGGTTGGTCTGCACCTCGCGCGGGTGGCACCCGCTCGTCCCGCAACTGATGTGGGCGACGCGCAAGTCACCGGGGTTGACGAAGCGCACGAACTCCGGGGACTCGTGGTTGAGCAGCGTGTAGGAGCGCACCGGGTTCGCCGATGTCGGCCAGAATTCCGGGTACTTGGGCTTCACATGGGCGTGGTGTTTGTCCGCCGCCGTCGCGTCGCCGCCGTGACAGTCGGTGCAGCCGATGTGCAGCGTGTCCTTGCCGTGCGGGTCGCCGGTGTGCTGGTGGCAGCCGACGCAGTGGCCGCTCTTCGCGGCGGCCGTTTCCTTGCTCTGGCCGAGCAGATCGACGCCGACGAGTTCGGGCGGCATCGGGAACGGGTCGTCCGGGTTGGTGTTGAGACTGGGGTTGCGCGTGTCCTGTTGCTTCCACCGCTCCGGCTGGGCGGCCAACTCCGCGTCGGCCGGCTTCCAGACGCACCAGAAGGCGAACCCCATCACGAACAGGGCGAGCATCGACGACGGGAGGGCGTGCGGCCGGCGGCGTGACTCGTGGCTATTCATGAAGCTCCGCCGTCAGTAACTGAAGCCCGCTTGCAGGAACAAGCCGTCCAGGGCCACGTTCGTCACGCGGCGGGTCAGCTTGCCTTCGGCGAAATCGTCGAGGAACACCGGGCGGTCGACCACGTTAAGAAACTGCGTCACCTCGTACCCGGCCCGCAGGAAGACGCCGTTGTAGCGGTACTCGACGCCGAGGCCGAGTTGCAGAAACGGGACGGTGGCCGCGTTGTCGTCGTGGACGTTCGTGTACAGCGTGCCGCCGGCATTGTTGGTCTCGCGCAGCTTGACCGGCATGCCGCCGGTGAGCAGTCCGCCGTTGGCCTTGCCGAACAGACCGACGCCGGAGCCGAGGTTGACACTCGCCTCCGCGCCCAGGAGCGGGCCGACGCCGAAAAACTTGGACTGAGTGAGCGCGTTAGCCGCGTCCGCGTCCCGGCCGTCATAAGTCGCGTCGAGGCGCGAGCGCACGGAGGCGAAGCGCAGCCCGCCGTACAGGCGCAGGCGCACGTCCTCGGCCGCGTCCCACGTCTTGCCGAACGTCGCGTCGTAGGAGTTGATCGTCAACTTGGCCCGCGCGCTGGCGGTGCGGGCTTGGTCGATTAGGCCGGGCCGCGTCAGCGTGGGGTACAACAGCGCCCCGGCCGGGGCGGCGACGGCGAACGAGTCCGTGGTGTTGAAGTAGGCGTAAGCGAAGCCGACATCCCAGCCGCGCGGGGTGCGGTAGCCGGCGGCGAAGCGAAGCCCCGCCTGCGTCCGCAAGTGCAGGGACTGCACCTCCCCGTTCGGGATCAGGTCGTTCTTGCCGTCCACGAGGGCGAAGTCCAACGCCGACGACCGCGGCGTGAGCAGGAGAAATTCCCCGGCGAACATCAGGCCGTCTTCGAGTTCGCTGCCGCCGGGGTGGGCGGGCGGCAACTCGGCCGGGGTCAAGTCCTTCAGCGGGGCGTCGGCGTCGGCCGGCAGGAAAACGGACTCGGCGGGGGCCGGCAGAAAGACGGACGGGGCGTCGCCGCCCGGTTGGGCGCGCGCGGCCGGACCCAGGAGAGCCAAGCCGATCATTCCCCACCATCGCGTCCGCATCACCCGCCCCCAGTACGTCGGAAGCCGGGGGTTATACCGTGCCGGCTCCGTGACGCAAGCCGGGTTTTCCAAGCCCCCCGTGCGGGTGATACAATGGCCCAAGTGACGGGGGCCGGCCCCGTGGCCACCCGCGGACGGATACGAGTCATCATGGCTGAACTGGAAGCCCGTTTTCAAATCGCGCCGAACGAGTCGTCGTTCCTCTGGTGCTACGAATTGCCCGAGGACCGCGAGATCAGCATCGGCAAGACGCCGCTGAGCCAGACCAAGGCCGAGCCGCACAATCGGTCCGAGTGGGTCGTCAAAGACCCGGACAATTACGTCTCCGGCCTGCACGCGACCGTCAAGTGGAGCCCGGCCGCGGGCAAGCTGTCCGTCCAGCGCCGGATGGCGCCGACGCCCACCAAGAACGAGGTGTTCCACAACGGGGAGCCGAAGGACACGTTCGAGATGGCCCTCGGCGACTTCTTCCTGATCGGCCGCTTCTCTTTCCAGTTGCACGACCAAAAGCCGGACGCGGCCGAGAGTCAGGAAGCGGAAGAAGGCGAAGTGATGAACACGCTTGTCCGGCCGTCGGCGGCGAAGGCGCCGCTCAACTTGCGGGGCGAGGAGGCCGTTGACCCGGTCATCAAGGCGCTGAAGCGGCTGCCGGACATGATCCGCACGTCCCGCAAGGAGCAGGACCGCTACCAAGCCCTGCTGCGGTTCATCCTTTCCATCGCCCCGCACGTGGACACCGCCGCCGTCGTCGAGGCGACGCTGGACGACCCGAAGACCGGCGGCGCCAAGAAGGAGGCCGGGAGTTGCCGCGTGACCGTCCGCCAGGTGGAGTCTCGCCGTCAGGACGGCCGGGCGGACGAGCTGCGCGTGTCCCGGACGCTGACGAAGCTGGCCCTGTACACGAACGCCGAAAACACTCTTTGGGTGCGCGGGCAAAAGGGCAACAACGACCTCAAGCAGATGGACATGACCGCCCTGGACGCGGCCACGGAATGGGCGATCTGCGCCCCGCTATTCCCGTCGGACAACCGCCGGCAACAAATCGGCCTGTACCTCGTCGGCCGGCTGCCGAAGAGCCGCGACCCGAACGCCGCCGTCCCGCCGGAACTGCTGGCCGCGCAGGAGGTGATCGACACCTGCGTGTTGATTTTCAAAAGCGTCCACGAGTTGTTGCAGGCCAAGGAGAAAGTTACCCGGTACGAACACTATCTGCCGAAGCGCATCTCGGAGATACTGACGCTCTCGAACGCCCGCGAGACGCAGCAGCCGCGCGAGACGGACGTGACCGTCCTCTTCTGCGACTTGCGCGGGTCCAGCAAGTCGGCCGAGGAGGGGGCCGCCAACCTGCTGGCCGAGTGGCGGCAGATCAGCGACGTGCTGAGCGACATGACGGCCGCGATCATCAACAACAACGGCGTCGTCGGCGACTTGGTGGGCGACGCGGCGATGGGCTTCTGGGGCTGGCCGTTCGACGACGCCGACCAGACGCTGAAGGCGTCTCGCGCGGCCATGCACATCCTGCACAACTTCCGGCGCTCGGCCCACCGCACGGGCAAGCAGTACCGCTGCGGCATCGGCATCGCCCACGGCAAGGCGGTCGCCGGCGAGATCGGCCCGTTCGACTTCCGCAAGTTCGGCGTGTTCGGCCCGGTCGTGAACCTCGCCTCCCGTCTTGAGGGGATGACCAAGATCATCGGCGTGCCGATCATCGTGGACGAGAACACGGCCGCCATCTTGCGCGACCGCGACCCGGAGGAAAAGGAGTTCATGCTGCGGCGGTTCCCGGTCGTCCGCCCGGCGGGGATGACGGTGCAAACCCGCATCTTTGAACTTTGCCCCCCCGGGTACTACCCGCCGGACTTCCTGGAAATCTGGGACCGGGCCGTCCGCGAGTTCGAGAAGGGCCGCTGGCCGAAAGTCATGGAGCAACTCGACCGGCTCAACCAACTGACGGACCCGACGTCGTCCTCCCAGCCGGGCCTGCACTACGCCAACGACTTCCTGGCGGGCGTGATCCAAGACCCGGACTTCCTGAAGCAGCGCAACGACCCGGCCTTCCTCGAAAGCTGGGACGGCGTGATCCGGCTGGACCGGAAGTCTTAATAATGTGAGCCGCCCGCCGTGAGGCGGCGGGCGGCGCTGGCATGTGACACAGGATCAGGAAAATGGCGAAAGAGTCTCACGATCAGAAGCGCAAGAGAAAACTGGCTGCGGAACGGCGCCGGGCGCTGTCGCATGAGCAGAAGTCACTGGCGTATACGGGAAGCAAGTACAAAACCGACGAGTTGGCTCCGGCATGGATGCACACCGAAATCGGCATCTACGAGACCTTCGTGATGTCGGGTCGAACGATGACAGATCAGACCGTCGCGGAGGCGATTGAGAAATTGATTCATATGATGCGAAGCTCCGAGGCGGCGCCTGCCTTGGAGTCGGGGGGCGTGAGCTACTCCGTCGGCGCGGAACAGGACCTGTTGATCGCGAACGTGCGGCGGAACTGGGCGAGCGGCTTCACCGCCGGCCGCCGGCCGTCGAACGACCAACTGACCGGCGTACTCCGCTCGCTTCTCGGCACCATCAAACTTATGAGGACGCCCGGCCCCCAATCGCAGGGCTTCCTGCTTTACTCGGCCAGATTCCTGACCAACAAACTCGGCGTCTCGGTCCAGTCCCTCACGGAGGAGCAGTATTCCCGGATGCAAGCGGCGCCGGCCAATCTCGTGGAACTTGGCCACCAGTGGATTGCCGACCGTAATCCCGAGGCCCGCGCCACTTTTATGGAGAGCAGCGAACAATTGATCAAAACCGGCCGGGGCGGCTTGGTGATCGACGACGGCCAAACGCTCATGGAAGAATTGCCCGACATGTCGGCCGAAATTCATGCCGAACTTCGCGCGTTGCTCGTCAAAGCCAGCGAGTCCTTGATGTAGGCAAGACGCGGGGCCGACATTCTTCGTCAACACTCACCTTCAAGGTCTCAACGGGCCGGGCGGAGTTTTTGGGGCGGATCACGGTTTGACGGGGTCTCCGATTCGGGATTCACTCCTCTTCCTTCGGCCCCTTCTCCGCGTGCAGGGCCTTCTTGATCGGCCGCACGGAGAAGATGTCGAACACGCGAAGGCCGTCGGTGCGGTAGCCGCCCGCGCGGCGGTCGGCGGAGCCGTGGAAGAGGTGGCCGTAAGCACTTTGCGAGAAGAATAGCGGGCGGCGGCTGTCATAGCCGAAGGTGCCATCCGTGGGGCGAGAGTGGTCGTCCCGGTTAATGATCTGTGGAGAGAGGTTTGGCGTCTGCGAAGGCCGGCCGCGCTGGGGCTCGTCGGCCGTTGCGGTTTGGCCGATTAGGACGACGACGAGGACGAACAGGATTCGACGCACACCGTCCATGGTGATGTCTCGGCGGGTTGGCGAGCGGGATTCTCCGGGCTTGTTCGTCTTGGGGGAGTCGTCCCCTTCAATCCAAGCGGGTCACTTTTTCGCCGGTTCTTCCGGCGGTGCGGGTTGTGCCAGTCGTTCGGCGATTGCCCGCAATTTCCGGCCGGCCAGCGGTAGGTCGGCCGTCGCCGGGCTGTTGATTTCCGCCGGGTCGCGTTGGAACTGGAGCAGCGGGCGGACGGCGTCGAGTTCCTTGTCCAAGCCCGTTTGTCCCACGCGGTTCAGGTAGTCGATGGCGTAGAACCGTTGGCACGCCTCGGCCCAACTGATCGGCAGGTCAGCCTCGGCCAACATCTTCGCGATCAACGGGCTTTCCCGCGGGCCGGGATGTCGCTCCAGGAGTCTCGCTTTTGACCATTCGTCGGCGGCGGCCGTCGCCCGTTTCGCAATATCGGCGGGGGAGGCGCCGGGTTTTTTCATGAGGGCTTCGACTTCGTCCGTCCGCGGGATGTCTCGGAGGAGGGCATGCAACAACGGCGGGGCTTTCCGGCCCAAGCCGCCGGTTAGGCGCGTGGGCGTGGGAGAGAACTTCTTCCGGTCGGGGTCCAAGCCGCGGTGGCAGGCGAAGCAATCGTTTTCCGCGAGTTCGGGCCACGCGCGGGGATTCACTCCAGCCAGCGCGGCCCGGTCGGCGAGAAGACGGTAAGCCGCGACGTTGGCCATCTGCCGGCCGATTCGCCAGTGCCCCGGGGCCAGCACTTGTTTCTCACCGAGGAGTGGCGTTATTACTCCTTCACGATGCTTCTCGACCCAGTGGGCGGGAAGCCGTTCCATCGCCGTGGCGAAATCAAAATTGAGGCGCGGGTGGCCGGCGGCAATCAGGTCGTGGTTCACGTCCCGCCGGGGGATGTTCCCCTCGGCCGGCGCGCCGACATGACAGCGGACGCAGGTGTCGGCTCGTTCACGAATGACGTGGAGACGTGTCATTCCGACGTCATCGAAGAGGGTGTAACGGTCCGCGCCGGCGTCCCAATTCGTGTGGGCGTCGATCCATTCAGACGAGTTGCCGTGGCACGCCTCGCAACTGACGCCGTCGGCGTGCAGGGCTTTCGCCGACGCCGAGTGATCGGACGCCAGCGTCGGGTTGGCGTGGCAGGCGAGGCAGCGGGCGTCCTCCCACGCGGGCGTCTTCGCTTGCAGCAGGTGTTGAATAGCGGCCGAGCGTTCCGTCTTCAGCGTGTCAAACGCGAGGCGGTGCGGGTCGTGGCCGTTGAAGATCGTGGCGCTCTCCCGCCAACGGTCACGGTCGGCGGCGTCTGTTCCCCAAATGGAAAGAGGATGCGCGTGACTCGTGACGGCTCCGTGGCACCCCTGGGCGGCACACCCGGAGTTGCCGATGGCAGCGGGCGTCTTCTTCGGCGCCGCGGTTGACACGGTCATTATGTTCGCGGGCGCGAGGGCGGGCGTCGCAACGACCGGCCGGCCGGCGGCGATGTACCAGCCGAGGAGGCCGGCGCCGATCACCAAGCCGAGGAACCAGTACCGGGCGGGCATGGGCCGACGCTCCTCGCCGTGTTTGGGTTACTTCTTCTCTTTGCCCGGGTCTTCGTCACCGAGGTGCGGCGTCTTGGGAACCTTGTACGCGGGTATGACCACCGTGGCCGGCGGGACGGTGAGGTCCGGGATAATTTTCAGGCCCGGCATGCACACGGTGGATTCCAAGAGTTCTTCCTCCGAAGTCGGCTCCGGAGGCGGCTGATTCGCTGGATTTGACATGATTCGACTCTCAAATGAAAATTCTTGACCGATATCCGGCGAAATCACATTGACGCAAAGCGTTTGACCATGTCAAGATAAGTCTCGTCCCCAACTCGTCACCCCGGACGCGCCGTGCTAACGGTTTTTTTTCTGCTCTTGTGCGCCCACGCCCTGTGCGACTTTCCGTTGCAGGCCGGGGCAATGGCCGTCGAGAAGAACCGGCACAGCACGACGGAGTTGCAGCGGGCCGTCCCGTGGTTCTATTGGCTGACGGCCCACGCCTTCATCCACGGCGGGGCGATTTACCTCGTCACCCGCTCCCTCACCCTCGGGGTCATCGAAACCGTTCTGCACTGGGTCATCGACTTTGCCAAGTGCGAAGGGTGGACGACAATCCATACGGATCAGTTTTTGCACATCGCCTGCCGCGTCGCGTATTGCTGGCTCCTGTGGCACGGAATTGCCCAAGCGTGGGACGCCTCATTGGTCGGCGGGACGCTGCCTTAGGGCGTGCAAAGACAATGTTCTGAGCGTGAGCATCGTCGCTTTTCGCTCCGCGAAAAGTCCGGCATCCCGCCCGATAGGCCGGTCCCCCGTGTGAGGGGGCCGGCATTTTCGCGGAGCGAAAAGCGACGATGTTTCGCCGCGAACACCCTTTGGACGATCGTGCCATTTTTTCCGAACGCTTTTAACTTCCAAGTAATCACGACCCCGTTTTGCACCTCCGGGGTAAGGACAAAATCCCCCTCGATTGAACCGCCCTCGTGCTTCCCTTCCAATTCCCCTCACCCCACCGGCGCCACCTTGTCCAATAACGTCACGCCGTCGATCCGGTAGGCCGCCTCGTGGGGGCAGGCCGACACGCAGAAGGGTTCTTCCTCCGGAGTCGTCGTGTCTTGGCACAGGTCGCAATTCACGGCCACGCGCACGTCGGCGGCCCGGCGGTCGGCGGTCGGCTCGGTCTTTTTCCCGGCGGCGGTCGGTAGCGTCAACATCTGAATGCTCTCGTAGGGGCAGTTGTTGGCGCACAGGCCGCAGCCGATGCAGTGGCTCTCGACGCGGATTTCCAGTGACTTCGCCCCGCGGTGGATCGAGTCCACCGGGCAGCCGTCCATGCAGTACGGCGTCAGGCACGACCGGCACGACGTGGCGACGAGGAACTTACCGAAGCGCGGCCCCTCCCGCAAAAGACGACTGGTCTTCTCCTCCTTCGGGCCGGGGTGCGAGTCGGCGCAGGCCTTGGTACACTCGTCGCAGCGGGTGCAGCGTTCGAGGTCGAGGACCAGCATCTTGCGGGCTTGGTAGAAGCCCTGGCCGAGCCAGTCGCCCATCGCCCGCTGCCGGGCGGCGTTGCCGAAGGTGTCTTTCAGGAGGCGGTCCACATAGGTCGCCACCAGCGCCGTTTTGATGTCCGGGCGTTCGCTGAGGAAGTCCATGAACGCCCCGCCGCGGATGCGGACGAGTTCCACCGTGTCCAGCCCCGTCACGGTGGCCGAGCGGACGCGGGCGTCCGTTTTCGCGAGGCGCGTGTTCAGTTTTTGCAGCCCATCCCGCCGGTCTGGGTCCGTCTCGGCTACCATCTGCTCCCGCACGTTCGCCAGAAGTGGTTCGTGCAGCAGGGCGATCTCGCCGAAGTAGTCGTTGGCGGTCAGCCGGTTCAGGACGATCTCCTGCCCGAGCGGATTACGGCTCACTTTGAGCGACCCGTACCGCACGAAGTAGAAGTCCCCCGTGTAGTCGCGGTCGCCGTACTGGCCGACGCGGTCCCCCTCCCGCAGGATCACTTGGCCGGGGTCCACCTTCAGGAGCCGGCCGGTCTGCTCCAGCGTGTGTTGCAGCGTCTCCTTCTGGTCGCGCGTGAGGCCCGCGAACAGTTTGCCGTTGCGCAGGCAGTCCGCGATGGCGCGCGTGGAGTAGATC
Organism: Zavarzinella sp.; assembly: GCA_043744795.1. Taxonomy (GTDB): domain Bacteria; phylum Planctomycetota; class Planctomycetia; order Gemmatales; family Gemmataceae; genus Zavarzinella. The sequence continues at coordinate 16,471 of JAYTTY010000452.1, forward strand.
GGCCGCAGGGCGTTGCGGCCGACTTCCGTGCGCTCCATCATGGTCAAGACGTTGCGGCGGACCTCGAACACTACGCCCGGCTTGGTCACGCGGATCGTGGCGGTGCGGGCCGTGTTCGTCAGGCAGGCCATTTCGCCCAAGATCAGGTTGGCCGGCGTAACGGTGGCGACCACCCGCTCGGCCGGGGCGTTGCGGTTGCTGAACAGGCGGCCCAGCAACCCCAATGTCTTTGTTTCGGCGGCGGGGGTGACGGACACCTCGTACTCGCCGGACTTGAGCAGGAAGGCCGTCGCCCCGAACTCCCCCTGCCGGCACAGCACGTCCCCGGCCACGACCTCGCGCCGCCGCACGCCGCCTTCGTTCCAACGCAGGTAAGTGAACGGAATCAACGCGAACGGCTTAATCTTCCGCACGATGCCGTCGCGCGGGTCTTCGTAGGTAAACTCCTCGGCCGGCAGTTCGACGGCGGTCGGGAATTCGGCGGGCAGGCGCACGTCGGGGTCTTTGTACACCGTCAGGCCGGGGTGGTCGTGCCGGCGGTCGTCGGCGTCGGGCCGGTAATTCGGGTGCTTTCGCCAGGCGTCCCCTTCGAGCGAGTCGGCGTCCGGCCAACTCCCGAGCGGGTTGACGCGGCGGTTGAGCGTGATGGCCCCGGTCGGGCAGGCGGTCATGCACTCGCCGCACTGCACGCACCCGGACTCGTTCATGGCGAGGTCGAGGTCGAAGCTCACGCGGGTTTGGTAGCCCTTGCCCGTGTGGCCGATGACCTTGAACGGCTTCACGTCGGAGCAGGACCGCACGCAGCGGTCGCACAGGATGCACTGGTCGTGGTTCACTTGAAACGACCGCGAGTCGAACGGCAGCACCGGCAAGCCCGCCCGGCCGGTCAGCGAGTTGAACGGCGGCCGGGATTTCGGGTGCAGGTTCTCGTTGCGGGCCGGCCCCGCCTGGCCCGGCCGGAAGTTGAACCGCGCCGGGTCGGCCCCGGTGAAGCCGACTTGCTCCCGCAGTTCGTTGCGGTAGCGGTCTTCGCGGCGGTCCTCTTTCGGCAAATGGTCGGCGGCCAACAACTCGGCCAGCACCTTTGTCGCGTTCCGCACGTTCTCGACGATCTTCACGTCGTCCGGGGTCGGGTTGTCCGGGCCGTGTCGAGTGGTGACGATCATGCCGTCCTGCACCAGGTGCTGGCAGGCCGGGAAGAGTTTCGCGGAGGGCCGGCGCTCGTCCTTCTTCTTCAAGTGGACCGAACACATGCGGCAGACGGCCACCGGGTTCAAGTGCTCCTGATGGCACAGCACGGGGATGCGCTCCCGCAATTCGTCGCGGGAGAAGACTTCGCTGGCGGCGTCATAAATCGTGGTCGCCCGCGGGATCTTGTTGCTCTCCGCGTCGCGGATGAAGTTCCCGAGCGCGTCCCGCAAGGGCACGGCTTTCGGGACGCGGACCTCGCGGCCGTCGATGGTGACGGTCACGCGCTGCTCGAACTGGGCGCGGGTCGCCTCTTCGCGGCGGATCAGTTCGTCGTTGTCATCGCGGGCGAACGGCGACTCGATTTCATTGGGCACGGCGGGCCTCCCTGCTGGCGGCGAAAGGCCGAAAGATTTGGAGGGAGTCGCAAGTGGGTTTGGACCCCCCCCGGCCCCCCCTTGCCAAGGGGGGGAGGAAAACGGTCGCGGCACTCTTGCTCATGCGAC
>JAYTTY010000453.1:0-4615 GCA_043744795.1 Zavarzinella sp.
GTCTGGCCTCCCCCCACGGGCGAGCCCCCTACCGGGCGGGAAGCCGGGCTTTTCGCGGAGCGAAAAGCGACGATGTGGGCCGGGCTTCGAAGACTCGCCCTCTCGCCCTCGCGCGTGGGAAGTTCCGCCAGTCGCTAACGCTTCTGGCTCGCCTCCCTCGCGGCGCTCGGCTCCGAAGATTGGCCGTTGCGAAACACGTAATACACCGGCGAGCCATGCCGACTCTTGGCCTTGGTTTCGGCGGTGCATTTCGCGCCGCGCACGGCATATTGCCCGCCGTAGTGGCCGTCTTGCACGGGCTGGACGACGCCCACTTTTTGGAAGCCGGCGGCCTCGAAGAACGGGTTGACGTGGCCCATCGCGGTGAGTGTTTCCACCCACGGCACCGGACACGTTTCGCACGCTTGCCGGACGAAGCGGGCGGCGATGCCGGCCCCGCGGTACGTCGGGTGCAACACCACGCGCGAGAGCAACCAGAGTTGTTGATTGAGGGCCGTCAGCGAGACGCGCGTGCGGCGGCCGCGCAGGCCGAAGAACTGACTGCGGAGCGACAGCGACGCGGCCGGCGTGGTGAACACGCAGATGCCGACCGGCGTTTCCCCGTGCGTGAGCAGCACCACCCGACGCACGAAGTTGACGCGGTGACTGCGGTAATGCCACTTGGCGAACGGCGGCCAGTCGGCGGCCGTGCCTTCCGCGATGTGAAGGTCATCGGCGAAGGAGATCGGCGCCGGGTCTTTCGCCGTCGAGTTTCGGACGGCTTGAATCACGCCGTCGCCCAAGCAGGTCACAGGCACGTCGGGCCGCAGGTCGGCGGCGACATCGTCGTGTGTGGTCGCCAACAACATGCCCGTGCCGGAGCGCGTTGCCAGCTTTCGCAGGTTGAAGCTCAAGACCTTGGCCAGCGTGCGGTCCAGATACGCGGCGAACTCGTCGGCCATCAGGAACGGCGAATTCCCACTGAGGGCGAGGGCCAGCCGGAAGCGGTAGCGTTGCCCGTCGGACAGTTCCCGCGGCGTCCGCAGCAACAGCCGGGCTTCGGACAGCCCGCACGCACTCAGGCGGTTCAACCGTTCCGTCAACGGCCCCGGCAACGCTTCGATCAGCGGCGTCTCCGGCAACGGCATCGCCATCACGTCCGCCGCCCCGAGTTGCTTGGCCGCTTCCCGCAGAAGGGACGACTTCCCACTCCCCGACGGCCCGGTGAAGAGGACGATGTCGCCCGGTCGGATGTCGAGGTCCACGTTGTCGGCGATGACGTGCGCCGGTTCCGTTTCGGCCAAGCCGAACAGGTCCGTGATTTGATCGGTGGCCAGCGACCGGCGGACGGGGGCGAAGGCGTAGCGGATGGTGACGGGGGTCATGGGAGAGTCTCCTGAAGTTTGATTCTGTTTTGGGCGAAAGTGAGAAACCAATGGCACGGCGGCCGGATTTCAGATTTCGTTGGAGTCCCGGCTTCAGCCGGTCTTCGGAACGTCCGCCATCAAATGGCTGTCACCGTAGGCGGGCCACCATCCTCTCAAGACCGGCTGAAGCCGGGACTCCAACGAAGACAAATCCTCGCCCGGTGGTTTCCGTTTCAAGACCGGCTGAAGCCGGGACTCCAACGAAGACAAATCCTCGCCCGGTCGTTTCCGTCATTCATGACCCTCTCACCACACCCGCGGCTCGCCGTGCTTCAACAGCCATTCCGTCCCGAAGGCGGCGGCGTCGAGCAGGTCGTCGTGTTCGGCGACGGGGAAGCTGGTCATCTCGTCGAGGAGTTCGCGCTGGCCGGGGTCGCAGACGCCGTCGGCGCCCTTGAGTTTGAACAGGCCGTTTTGCACCGGCACGCTGAACGCGGCCACGCGGGCGGCCTTGGCCTTGTGCTGCACGACGGTTTGCAGGCGCGGGCCGAACGACGTGTGGCGAATCATCACGTCGGCCAGGCCGCGGAAGGCGGCGTTGGCCTCCAGCACGATGGCGTCCGGCTTCACGGTCGCGTCCAAGTCGGCGAGCAGGGTGAGCAGGTCCGGCGTGTTGACGCGCCGGCGCAGGGCGTGCAGGCAACGCACTTCTGGGCCGCATTTGGCGAGGACGGCGATGCCGGTCGCGTCCGCCTTCGCGTGCGTCGCCACGGCCGGGTCCACGGCGATGATCGTGCGCTCGGCGGGAACGTCCGTGTCCCAGAAGCGGACCCACGCGGCGGGGATCATCAACTCCTCGTCGGCGACGGCCATGAGTCGGTAGCCGCGGGCGAAGGACACCGTGCCGATCTCGGCCCGGCGGGCTTCCAACGCCGCGCGCGGCCAGCGCTCGGGCCACACGGGCGTCAGGTGGTCGTCCACCGCCCGCCGGAACACGCCGAAGGCCGGGTTGCACTTCAACTCGGCGTTCAAGTCGTCGCGGTGCCACGGGGTGCATAAGCCCCAAAAGCGGCCGTCCGGCTCCAGCAAGTTCATCAGGTTGTCGCGGAAGAGTTGTTTCACGCGGGTACGCTCGGCCCGGCTGGCGACGGAGCGCACGTCCACAATGTCGTCGCAGATCAGCAGGTCGGCCCGCGCCCCGGTGGACGCCCCGCCGACGCCGACGGCCGTCACGCTCGGGCCGATCACTTCGCCGGGCCGCGCCACGCTGAAGCGCGTGTCCCCCCACGGGCGGCTCGGCTTCAAGTTGGGGAACACGAGTTTCACCCACGGGTTGTCCTGCACGGCCTGCCGCAGGAAGCGGGCGCGCTCGGCGGCCAGGGCCTCGCTGGCGCAGACGATCTTCACGCGCAGGCCGGGGTCGCGGCCGAGTTCCCACAACACGCGGGCGCACAGTTGCGTGCTCTTGCCGTGGTCGCGCGGCAGTTCCACCAGCCCGCGCGGCGTGGCCGTCAGGAACCGCTGTACGTCGCGGTGCAAGTCGGCCTGCCGCAGGAAGCGGCCCCGCGCGTCCGTGAAGCACGCTTCGACGAAGGCGTCCGGGTCACGCCGCGCTTTCCGCGCCCGGGCCAGCGTCCACACCGCCACGGCGGCCCGCTTCCAGTTGGTCACGGAATTGAGCCAGGAGGTCATCGAGTTGGTCATCGGAAAGCCCCTCCAAGTGGGCGAACAGGCCGGCGTAAGGCGTCGCGGTTTCGTCGGCGGGCGCGTCGGCCCCCGGTTCCGCGCAGTCGATCAGCTTGCGGGCCGCGTCCAACTTCGTCTTGTCCTCGGGCGCCCGCAGTTGTTGCCGCAGGACGCACACGGCCTCGGCCGCCGCCTCTTCCAAGACGGCCTTCCGCCCGGCCGCGAACGCCGCCCGCCACGCGGCCGGGTACGCCGTCACCCACTTGCGGACCGTGTCCACGCGGCACTTCACCGCCGCCGCGGCGCTCTCCCACGTGTGCCCGGCCGCCCGCAAATTCGCGGCGCGCCGGAAACGCGGCATCAACGACGGGTGGGGCGACATGGGGAGACTCCTGGGTCAGGGGAAAGCAGAAGAGTTTTTCGGCCGCCAAGACGCCAAGGCCGCCAAGAAAGCAAACATGAAAAGTTGATTTTGTCTTCTTGGCGGCCTCGGCGTCTTGGCGGCCAAATTGCTTGTTGAGCGATTTGAACGGACAACGCTACGATCCCTTTTCGGCCTGTCAAATAATCGGGGCGGTTCCCGTAAGATTTTCGGGAAGTATTTCAGGAGGCGACATGGCCGACGCGGAGACGCCGATCCGGGTGTGGGGGCTGCCCCTCACGCCGTACACGTTCGGGCGAACGCTCGACCGCGTGGGGGAACTGATCGCCGCCGGGGAGCCGAGCTTTTTCGTCACGGCCAATTTGAACTACGCCATGATCTCCGACCGCGACCCGCGGCTGCAGGCGATCAACGAGCGGGCCGCGTTCATCGTCGCGGACGGCATGCCGTTGGTGTGGTGGTCACGACTCGGCAAGCGACGATTGCCGGAACGAGTCGCCGGGTCGGACCTCATCTACGGCTTGTGCGAGCGGGCGGCGATTCACGGCCACCGCGTTTATTTGTTGGGCGCCGGGCCGGGCATCGCGGATCAGGCGGCCGAGAATTTGCGGAAGCGGTACCCCGCCATCCAAATCGTCGGCGTCGAGTGCCCGCCGTTCCGGGCGCTGACGGCCGAGGAGCAACGGCAACAGATCGACCGCGTCCGCGCCGCCAAGCCGGACGTGCTGTTCGTCGCCTTCGGCCAGCCCAAGGGGGAATTCTGGATGGTCGATCACATGGACAAACTCGCCGTCCCCGTGATGGTCCAAGTCGGCGCCTCGCTCGACTTCGTGGCCGGCAAAGTGAAGCGCTCGCCCAAGTGGATGCAGAAGACCGGCACCGAGTGGATTTACCGCATGGCCCAAGAACCCAAGCGCCTGATCGGCCGCTACTGGGCGAACGCCGTGTTCTTGCTGCGGGCGGTCTTCGCGAGCCGGTTCCGGTTGGAACGACGTTGAATTACGAAATCAAAAAAGACATTTTTAGCCACGGATCGAACACGGACGAAACACGGATAAAGGCGGAAGAGAAGAGAAGAACTTCACCACAGAGGACACAGAGACCACAGAGGAAAGACAGAGGCGGAGAAGACATTTTCATCATGCCTTTCCTCGGCTTTGGTTTTTCTCTGTGCTCTCTGTGTCCTCTGTGGTGAAGTTCT
>JAYTTY010000454.1:0-4603 GCA_043744795.1 Zavarzinella sp.
CCGGCTTCAGCCGGTCTTCGGCGGACGACCGCCGGGGACGGGCGACCGCCATTTTTGGCAACCGCCGCGAAGACCGGCTGAAGCCGGGACTCCAACGAAAGCGAAAGCCGGCCCCTCGCGCGATCAAGGTCTCTCTACTGCCGGACAAACTTTTGGAGGGAGTGACAGTCGGCCGGGACCAGCCCACGCTTCCCGCCCGCGGACCACGTCACCTCGGCGACGTAGAGGTCGCCGTGCGAGTCGAGGCAAATGTCGTGCGGGGCGAAGAAGTCGCCGCGGGCGCCCGGGTTCTCGCCGCCGCCCCAGCGGGCGAGCAATTCGCCGTGGGGGTCAAAGATACTCACACGGCCGCCGGTGGCGTCGGGCGTCGGCGGGTGCGTCCCCGGCCACATGCCGGCGCGGAAGCCGAGTTCGGCGACGCAGACCGTTTGATTGCCGATGCAGAGTTGACTTGGCCGGGCCAAGTCGGCCCACTCGTCGAGATAGGCACCGGCCGGGGAGAAGCGTTGAATCCGGCAGTTCTCGCGGTCAGCGACCCACACGACTCCATCGGCGCTGATGGCGATCCCGTGCGGCACGTGGAACTGGCCCGGCCCGCTTCCGGGTTCCCCCCACGAGTGCAGCAGTCGCCCGTCGCCCGTGAAGTGGTGGACGCGGGCGTTGCCGTACCCGTCGGTGATGTACAGGTCGCCGTTCGCGGCAATGGCCAGATTCGTGGGGTAGTGGAACGGGCCGGCGGCTTGGCGAATCGTGCGGTAGTCCACGCTGGTCGCGCCGGTGTCCGACGGCGCGCCTTGCGTCCCCAGCGTCATCAGAAGGCGGCCGTCCGGCGTGAACTTGCGGACGGTGTGGCCGATGTCGTCCGTGAGGAACACGCTGTCGTCCGGGCCGATCGTGATGCCGTGCGGCCGGGTGAACAGGCCGTCGCCCCACGCATTGAGGACCGTGCCGTCGCGGTCGAAGACGATGACCGGGTGTTCGTCGCGGTTAAAGACATAGACGCGGTCTCGCGAATCGACGGCCACCGCCGTCGCCTCGCTCCAGGACCACCCGGCGGGGAGTTTCGCCCACTGGTCGTCGGCCTCGAATCGCACGGGTCAGCCTTTCGCGTTTGGGCGCGCGCGGCGCCCGGCGGAACTTACTTTCATGGGCGGGTCACGGCTGTTCGCCGTGTACGACGACGCTCTGGGACGCCTCCCACGGGTACTCGTCCCACTCGTAGTCGATGGTGATTTGCTCGCCGGCCGCGATCGGCCGGGCGGCCAAAAAAATCAACTCGCGGCTTTCCTTGTCCAGGTCGCAGTTGCAGTTGTGGTCGGCGGAATGGTTGATCAGGGAGCCGTTGCCGAGGCAAATGAACGCGGTCCCGTCGATCAGGAAGTAGTAATCCCGGAGGCCCGACGAGTCAATGATGTCGGTCTCCTCCCGGGGAAACGCGACAATCGGGTCCCGCCACAGGACGGCGCCCGCGGGGACGGCGCGCGTCGCGTACACCCCGCGGCCCGAGGCCTCGACTTCTCGGATCTCAAAGCCCGTCATTTTCCACTCCGGTGATGCGTGGTCATTCCGCCGCGGAGACGAGGGGCATCGAACGGCCTCATCACTCGCCCCGCGGGTCAAGGCCGCCCGCCGGCGTGGCGGTCGGCCCTCTCGATTGTACAAGTTCGGCTTTCATGGAAATGGCCTTCTTCACCCCGCGGCGCCGGCCGCCGGCCGACACCTTCGCCCGCCACTCGCCGTTCTGGTCCGCCTCAAAAAATTCGTTCGGTACGCGACCCTTGATGGCGTTCGCCCGCGCGCCATAGGTGGTACGGCCATTGGCGTCCGCGGGCAGGCGCGCGCATCCGGGCGTTGAGAAGGTTGTTTGTCCTACCCAAGCCGTGGCGTCCGGCGGCGATGCCCGTCCCGCTTCTGGCGCTTCGCGCCTTTGTGCCCGGCCCGGTGGTTCGCTTGGGCTGGGGGGCGATTTTCGGCCCACTCGTTGGTGACAACCGCCGTCCCGTTTCGGGTCGCGGCCGGCGCCCGTGGCCGCCCCCCCGGAGGCCATTTGCTTGGGAGTCTTGGAAGACACAAGACCAACACCGTCTTTGAGCGCGGCTTTCGCCCCGGCGAAGCCTGGGGTCAAGTGCGCCCTTTTCGGCGCTTTTACCGCAAATCATGTCTGGTTGTGTCCGGCGCCGCGCTGTCTGTTTCGCGGCCGCCCGCGGACTTTCTTGGGGCGGCGCGACCGCCTCCCGCGCCTGTCGCTGCCCCGATCCAATTGCAGTTACTTGAACTTCAACTTCCCGGAAAGTTCCGTGAACTCCGTCCGCGTCAAGAAAGGTCCATCGAACCCGGGCAGGTCCGCCTTCCGCGCAGAACTTCTCCGGAAAATCGGCCACAATGGGCTTGAGGTTCGGACGGCTTCATAGTCGACTCAGTTCAGCAGCGGCGGGGCGCCGGAGAGCTTGGAGTCCCGGAAACGAATCATGCCCCGCCGTCTGCTGCAACGCCTGGTTCGGCACCCACGACCGTCATTGGTGAGACAGCCCAAACAGAGCCAACACCGCCCCGGCCAAGCCGACCACCCCGGTCAGCACTTCGACGATCAGCTTCATCCGGGCCAGCCGTTCGTTCGGCCCCGCCGGGGGGGTGAGTGCCGCCGGCGTCGGCGCGGGCGGTGCGGCCGGCGCCGCCGGGGGGTGGGGGCCGGCGGGGCGGTCGCGCCCGGTGGGCGCGGCCGCCGGCCCTGTCGGCCGCGCCTCGGGTTGGGAGGCCGGCCGTTGGCCCTGCTGGCAGACCACTCTCAGGCCCAGCAGGACGACGCCCGCCACCGCGACGAGGCCACCGCCGACCTGCAGGTAACGGCCCGCGTCTATCTCGGTTTGGGCCTTCCGCCGGTCGCCGGCGTGCGCGAGATTCTCGCTGCGGCCGGCCAGGTCCCCGTCGCCGGCCACCACGCGCGGCGGGTGTTCGGCCAAGCGCCGTGTTCCTTGCTCGGCCTGCCCGCAGCCCCGCACGAACAGCAGGACACCGAACAGCAGTACCGCCGGCCACGACCGAGACATGAGCATTCTCCAGGTTTCGGCGTCCCGGACACCGCCAACGCCACTGGCCCCGGACCTCAGCCTCGGGTGAGCGGGGAAAACATCCCCCTCCACTCGCCCGCCCCCACGGACGGCTGTCATTCCGCCGCCGAACGCCCGCGTCCAGGCGCCGGGGCCGGCTGACTTGGGCCAAATTTACGACGGCTGAGGCCCCCGGTCACCTGCAACGCTTGGTTCGGCACTCGACGCAACAGCGGATTGCCCAGGAAGAAATCCTCCCTCCGTTGTGTATCGAAAGCTCACTTCGCACTTCCGACAATGGAGGCAGTGTCCCGAATCGTGAGTACAGTGCGTGCGATACATAGTGTGCGTCTGCCATACGCTGTGCGACCCCTGGCCAAAGACCTCGCCGCAACTTGGACAAGCCATCGACTCGAATCGCCGAGTGCCTCGCCGTTCTGTCCAACCCATGAACGATAGGACCGACACGCTCGCTATGACCGTAAGCAAGATCCAGATCGCGTAATCGTTCATGTTCGCGTCCTGTCTTGCCGAACGCCCGCGTGAAGGTGCCGGGGCGCGGTGACTGTTACGAAAGTTAGAACGGCTGAGGCCCCCGGTCACCTGCAACGCCTGGTTCGGCGTCTGGGACGCCGGCCAAGAACGCGGCCGGCAATTCCCACACCGATACGACCTGTACCGGGCCTCCGTCCCGCCCGCGGAACGTGAACTCGCCCGCCGGCAGATCCGCGATGTCGCCGGCCCGCAACTCCCACAAGAGTTCGTCGACCCTGTACGAGCACGTGCCGGCCAGCACATACCGGCGGCCCGCCCGCGCAGTCCCCGTGAATGTGGTCGCCGCCGGGTGGGAGTCTAGGCTGACACGGAACCGCTCGGGTGGTTGGTGAAGGACGCGGACCGACTCGACGGTGATCGGCCCCAACCGCACTTCATCCCACCGCTCCGCGACACCCATCCGTGTCCCCTCCTTCGCCGAATGATTGGGATCAGTTGCCGGGGCGCGGCGACTTGAACCAATTTTATGAAGGCTGAGGTCCCCGGTCACCTGCAACGCTTTGTTCGGCGTGCTTTCACCGCACGCCTCGACGCAGTTAGTTCGGCACTGCGCCGGTCAGGCGGACTTCCAGAGAACCGCCGACTCGTCGCAATTGGAACCGGGCCGAAAGTGACCGGCCCGCGTACTCCTCTTCCCCGAACGGCACCTCAAAGTCAAGCCGCAGCCCCCGTTCGTCGGCCCCAAGTACCATCATCGACCAGTCAGGCGTTCGGTCCGGGTGGGCGTAGGTGAAGCCGGCCGGGGCAGGGAATGACTCGGCGAACAATCGGCCGGTCGCGTTCACGTCGATCAGTGCTTCCGCGGCGGTCATGTCGCCGGCCGCCAAGTGGCAGAGGAATCGGACGGCGAACGCGGCGCACGCCTCGAATGGGTGTGTGACCGATACCTCGAGCATTCAGCTTCCTCCGCCGCCGAACGCTAAAGAATCTAGGCGAAGCGGTCCGCGCGGGAGTCTCGCACCCGTCGTCCTCGGCTGAGGGCGGACCGGTTCGCCTAGATT